>VGNX01000001.1 GCA_016865855.1 Chloroflexota bacterium
AAGTATACTGCAAAGCCGAGTATCAGTACCATAATCGCCATGCCAGTAGACTTCAGACCCAAGACACGAGAGCAAGTTATCCGCAAACGAGAGCGTGAAAAGAAACGCAGGACTAGAGTAAAGCAAAACAAAGTTGTAACAGAGCCTAGCCTAAAACAAGTAGTAATTTCATCGCATATACGTAGGATAAGGAGAATCGGATGAGTGATGAACGCAAATTAAGACCAGTTAGGCTGTCAAGCAAAAGGATTGTGTATCTAGCATTTACAGATAGTGAATATAGATTGTTCCAACAAATAGAGGAGGCAAAAGCTAGATTTATTGACTGTCTTGAGAAATCAAACCTTGAACAACGCTCAATAGATTCTGATTGTTCTGAATTACAAAATCAATTAAGGCAAGATGAATAGCTTGTTCAAAAAGGGGTAAATGCTCAATGTATCTTTCATTCTTGGATATATCGAACACCTTTTTCCACATAGGGGACTCTCCATGCTCAGCAGCATCTTTGCGTGCAATCAAGCAATCAAGATGGTTAGCCCATATTGAACCATACTGGAGAGACATTGTGCTAAAATCTGTAAGTCCTCTTATTTTGTCTTGCAATATATCATTATTCATAAATCACCTCATAGCAATTATAAGACAGTTACTATGAATAAAACAACCACTTCCGAGCAGAACCGCTGAAGCCCTGTCCCTACAGTTGCTATTTTGATAGGGTTCATTTGTCATTGCGAGGGGCGTGAGCCCCGAAGCAATCTCAGGGATTGCCACGCTTCACTCGCAATGACAGACAGGCAATTATTCGCCACCTATTTCCTTGCTTGACATCAGTTCGACGAAACTCTCCAGCAGAGAGGCAGTCCTTTCCACGGGATAGCCGCGCTCGTCGCTCATGTCTCCATCGAGGACAAGGAATGGGATGTTCCTCTTCGCCAGAGCATCCTTTATCAGTCGAAAAGAGGCGTTAGCATGGCGACAGGCAGTGGTGGAGAAATGAATCGCACCATCAACCTTGTATTCATCAACTAGCTGGAGCACGCCGGCTAACCTCTGTTCAACGGGGCCGACATAGGGATTCTTCAGGCAACGCAGCGCCATACCCTCGAAAGGATGTTTCTCATCGACTTCGTCCCAGTACACTCGGGCCAGTTCCGACATCACTATGCTTGTATTATGCTTGCGCAAGATTTCATTAATATTGGTGCGTTGTGCTGGAAACCAGGCTAGCCACAGCACGCGGAATTCCTCTGGTGCCACCTTGCCCTCCACCATTCTCTGCTCGCATTCTTCGAGTATCTTCTGGTAAAGCTGCTCTTGAAACGGCGTTCCCGAGAACATGTTTCCGATGATGGAGAGATTGCATAGCCGGGAACCATCCCAGGGAAATGGTTTTGTTTTCCATAGCTCGGCAAGCCGGCCATAGGCAGCGCGGGCGCGGTTTGATGCTCTGATGCACTCCTGCAGCCGGTCGAGGTCCAGTTTGTGACCACTTATCTCTTCAAGCTTGCCAGCAATACCCTGAAGTTGCTTTGAGACATAAGCCACCGACTCCTTGCTGAGCTCATTGGGGACATCGAGCATCATGGCCTCTTTACCGTAATACTGGGCGAGTATCTGGTTAGTCTTGGTCTTACCGTCGCAAAAGTAGGATGAAGTCAGCAGCAGGTCTGCCTTGGGAAAATAGCCCAGGAAATAGCTGCCGAGGGCAAGGCGGTGAAAGGAGCAGAGGTCGAGAGAGTAGCCTTTGGCCTCGGCCTTGGTCATGATGTCAACACAGCCCTTGGGGTCAGCACCCGGAAGCAGATTACAGGCGATCTCAAAGTCAAAGGGAACGACATCGAAGGCAGCCAGAAGCTCCATCGGGAAAGCATAGTAGGTAGTCCATACCACCTTGGCATCATCCTCGAAGGCCTTAAGCAAGGTTGATGTAAGTTGAATTGTATACATCAACCAGGCACGGGGTCTCCTTTGGAACTCCTTCTCTGCTGCTTCCTTCATTTGTTCATAAAAATTCTTGAGCATGACTCACCTCCTTCTTGTTTCCAACATTTCTACAAAGGCCTCTACCCTGGTTTTTAGCTGGCCGATGTTTCCCCACGTGTAATCATTTTCCAAAAATAGAACTGGCACTCCCTCATCCTTAAGTTTTTCCACTAGGTAGGGAGCATCAAACAGGTGCTGGTCGCAAAACTTGACCGAGGTGTAGACTACGCCATCAACAGCATAGGCTTTCACCAGTTCTTCCATCTCGTTAAGGCGCTCCTCAAGTCCAGTCATGCGGGCACAGGAGAGTTCGCCTAGATATCTGTGAGCGAGAGCCAGATAGGGGTCACCGCTATTTTCATCCACCAAGTGGTCAAAGTGGCGCCGAGCAGTACACAGGTCAGCAGCCACCACATCAGCTCCTGCAGCTTCGATAAGGCGGAAGAGTTCAGGACGGTCTATCACATTACCGCTTATCAGTACGCGGGCTTTGCCCTTGTCTCCTCGTTGGGGCACCCGGCTTTCAGCCTTTTTGCAGTACTCTTCCAGTCTCAGGATGAAGGCTTCTTTGGTCATACCTAATCCATCCAAACCAAGCTGGAACACTTCGCTCCCCGGTAATGGCAGCGGGACATTACGCTGAATCTGGTAGATGCGCTGCATCAACCTCCTGGCTTTGTTGGTCATCCTGATTGCCTGGTTGAGCGACGCCGGCGTTATATCTACTCTGAATTCCTGCTCCAGGGCATGGGCGAACTTGCGTAACTGGCCAGCAAAATATTCCACAGCTGCCTCGTCCTTGTTCTTGGGTACCTCCAGCATGTAGACAAAACGCGTGCCCACATATGATTTCCATACATCATACATGCGGCGCATGCCATCACATGACCTGACGAAGACCAGTCCATCTAGGTGCTTGGCTTTGCCGTTGAGGCCAAGTGCTAAAATGCTTTTAACGTAAGGACATGAGTTAGCATAGATATAAGCATCGGCCGTGCTCAGTTCCTTCGGGTCTCCGCTGAGCCGCAGCGGAAGCAGTCCAGCGGCCATGACTATCTCCTCTGGGGCAAAGGCACAAAGCCAGCCGATCTGCGGTTTAGCGTTCTTCATTCTTCACCTCCTTTTTTCACACCTTTACTCTTCTGTCACCACTTAATCTTAAAAACAATTTCACAAGTCCCATTGCAGTTATTGGTGTTTTTCTCATTAATAACCTCCCCGTCAAGGGCCATAGCTTTACGCCAGGAATTGAATCTCAGCTCGGCCGAACTTTAGCTTATAGTCCCAGTTCCTGAGCTACCGCCTCTCGATGGAAGTCAGCATCACCTAGGATGAGTTCAGCTGCTTTGGCTCGCTTCGAATATAGCGGCATATCGTGATCCACCATCAAACTCACCCCACCCATACTTTGATGACCTAATTTAGTAACCCGCTTGTAGGCATCGCTTACCCAGGCTTTTGCCATGGATGCCTCCTTAGCATAAGGTAGGTTCTCACTGATTTTCCATGCTGCTTTGTAGCTAATGAACCTCGATGTATCAATGTCGGTTAGCATGTTGGCGCAGTGATGCTGAACTGCCTGGAACGCTCCTACGGGTACTCCGAACTGTTTGCGGTCTTTGACGTAATCTACAGTCATTTCAAGGACTTGCTGAGCACCACCGACCATCTCAACGCATTTAGCTACTGCTGCTTTTCGTAGTACCTCTCGCAGTTGAATGTTCCCCTGCCCTTCTTTTCCAAGAAGGTTTTTACTCGGTACTTTGACTTTGTCAAATACCACCTCAAATTGTTTGTCACCATCAATGGTCTTGAGTAAGGTATAGCTGATACCTGGGCTCTTACTATCTACTAAGAATAAGGTGACTCCATTTGCAGTCTTGGCGACATAGATAATGTGGTCAGCAATATGGGCATAAGGAACAAAAAGCTTGGTGCCACTGATGACGTAGCCGTTTTTTGCATCGGCGACGGCCTTTACAGTTACTTTATCAACATTATAGCCTCCACCGGGCTCAGTTAGAGCAAGAGTAACAATCAATTTTCCTTCAGCAATCTTGGGCAGGAGTTCCTGCTTCTGAGTCTCAGTCCCTGCTTCGAGGATAATCATACCGGCTAGAACCACGGTGGCAAAGAAAGGACCAGGTAAGCAAGCACGCCCCATTTCCTCTAAGAGAACGGCAAGGTCGAGGAAACTTCCTCCGGTGCCACCGTATTTTTCTGGAAATGCAAGTTCCATCCAACCCAACTCTGCCATCTTATGCCACAGTTCCGGAGGATAACCTCTGTCATCACTTACCATTTGCCTTACCAAGCTTTTGGGGCATTCAGTGGTAAGGAAATCGCGCGCCATTTTTTTAAGCATTCCTTGTTGCTCGCTGAGACCATAGTCCATAGTGATTATTCCTCCTATATAAATTGCAGTTTGGCAAGAGTTCAAAACTCAAGCTAGCCTAGCATAGGTAACGCTAACCCTCTAAGGGCAATAATATTCCTCATAATTTCTGAAGTGCCAGCATAGACAGTTTCAATAAATCCCCAACGATAGTGAAGTTCTGCCTCACCATTAAGCGGCGCCCATTTAGAGCCCGTTTGCAGTTGTCCACGGGGGCCTATTATTTGGGTGGCGACATCGGCCAGGCGATGGGCGGTTTCGGTGGCGAACATCTTTTGCATAGAAGATTGATAATTAGGCACTTCGCTCTTGTCTAACATATAGGCTAGCTGGTAGTAGAGCAGGCTTGCAGCCTCTAGCTCGATTGCCATCTCGGCCAGTTTTTGCCGGATGATTGGATCATCACTTAAAGGCTTGCCGTCGCGTTTTGTTTCCTTGACATACTCCACGACTTCATCAAATATGCGCTGAAAACCACCGACTGGGAACATCCTTTCAAAATCTAGAGCGGTCATTATGTAATAGAATCCGCGGTTTTTTTCCCCCACCAGGTTCTTTTTGGGAACTTTCACATTGTCGTAGAAGACCTCATTTGTTTTCCATCCAGCCATAGTCGTCATATTGCGGATGGTAATACCTGGACTCTTCAGGTCTACAATCATCAACGAAATCCCACGATGGCGTTTAGGATTGTTAGGGTCGGTTCTTGCTCCCAGCCAGTGGTATTCGACAAAATGGGCATGGGTATTGAACATCTTCTGCCCATTCAGCAAAAAGTAGTCCCCCTTATCCTCGGCCTGTACCTCTCCTTTTTCCATCATAGGTGCCTCTGATTTATCCTCGGCCCGCAGCTCAAGCGCTGCTAGGTCAGACCCCGCCTGAGGCTCGGTATAGCCCAGGGCCATGTCTATCTCACCTCTGGCGAGACGCGGTAAAAACTCCTTTTTCAGCTCATCGCTACCGAATCTTAAGATGGTAGGGCCTGCCATGGTGGCACCGACGAGCGATACAGGCGCACCTGCATATGTCATCTCATCACGAATGATAAATCCCACCATCTCTGAGCTATTTATGCCCCCGTATTCCTTTGGCCAGGTAGGGCAAAGCCACCCCCGTGCTCCCAGCTTCTGAATGAGCCTGCGGCCGAATATTGGGCCAGCCCCACCGCTGTACTCCGCCACTTCGGCGATGAGTCCCGGCGTAACTTCCTTCTTGAGAAAATCACGAACCTCTTGTCTGAGTTTTTCCTCCTCCGGGGTAAATCCAAAATCCATATTATGCCTCCTTATTGTTATACCGGGATGTCATTATAACGCTGATCACACATTCCAGCTCATGCTAAGCCCATACCTGAACATTATGGACGCCTTTATTATATCTATTACCATTTGATTTTGAAAATGATTTCACAAGTCCCATTGCAGTTATTGGTGTTTTTCTCATTAATAACCTCCCCGTCAAGGGCCATAGCTTTGCGCCAGGAATCGAATCTCAGCCTGGCTGCACATTGATGAATGTCTGTGGTTCCCGCTTTACTCACCATCTTATGGACATAGCAGTCCAAGACATACCCCACGAATGTGTTATCGTCCATGACCTTAAGTTCATACTTGTGTTCTTCGGGAAAATAGAGGGGAGAGGCGATTTCCATCAATGCTTTCAAATCCTCAATATTCTTGATCTCTCCGTATCCGGTCTCGGCGAGCAATTGTTTTATTTCTGTTTTTCCGATAAATTCGACCACCTCGAGATTTAGTTTAGTGGCGGTATCGAAACCAAATTCTTCTACTGATTTTAAGAACCACCTTCCATCGTGTGAGAGCCATATGTTGCGAAGGAGCCTTTCCCTTTGCTCAGGTGTAAGCTTAACTTCTTTCGGACTCATATCTCAGTAACCACCTTACATATAGTCAGTTGAGGATTTACAATTTACTCTTTCTTGCGCTCTTCTACTCGCAGTTCCATAGCAATATGCCCCCAGCCCCCACATCGCACCCCCACATCGGAGCAGCCTACCCTCTTAAACCGCATCTCATTGGGGTCAACGCCGGCATATATTAGCTCATTTGCTGTGTAGATTAATGTTGCCACTGGAATCAAGGCAAAAATGCAGACCTTATTCGGGCAAAGTTTGGTAATAAGGTTGCCATGCCCACCGATGTAGAACCGGTCACCCACCTTATGCTGGCTGTTACAGCCGTGAGCTTCCACCACTTCCGCAATGAATGTTTTGCTCAATAGCGCAGCGGTCTTGGAAAGAACATCTGCATTTCTGGGATCCTCTCTAAATTTCCTCATTTCTTCATCAGTGTAACCTAGGTACTCTTGGCAAGATCTCCAGACATCTTCGCTGACTTTCATTTCTGTTTCCTCCCTTCATAACATTTTGTTATTACCAGCATAACAAAGCGTGGCTGACTTGTCAATGCGAAATATAACAATTTGTTATTTTTCTTATTAATTTTTAGCCAGATATTACGAATTGTGATAGAATTCAAATATGGTCTACCGTAGCATCGGTATGAGAATTCAGCAGGCCAGACAGGAGCTTGGCCTCACCCAGGAAGAACTGGCAGCCAAGTTAGGCTGTACACAGGCAGCCTTATCCAACTACGAGCTTGGCAAGAGACGACTTTATCTCGCCAGCCTGGAGCAAATCGCAAACATACTGGGCAAGCCGCTCAGCTATTTCCTGGAATCACTTGCTAGCCCTGATGAAGACGATAGCCAAAACTGGTATTCCCGGTATCCTTATCGCTAAAGAGTGCGGTGGTGCAGTCAGTATGCTCACTGCAGTCATCATGATGATAGAGCTAGCTATGGCCTGTGCCAACCATGACCAGCGAGATTCAACGCCGCACCATTGCCGCTTAGCTTTAAGGCAAGCACACTAGCTCAGACCAGCCAATGCCAGGACGAGTGTCACTCATGCTTTATCTCCCCACGATTCACTATTTCTTGCGCTCTTCTACTCGTAATTCCATAGCAATATGCCCCCAGCCCCCACATCGCACCCCCACATCGGAACAACCTACCCTCTTAAACCGCATCTCATTGGGGTCAACGCCGGCATAGAAGAGCTCACTCGATGCCTGAATTAACGCTCCCACTGGGCTCAGAGCGGCGATGCAGATTCTCTTGGGACAAAGCTTGGTTAAAAGGTTGCCCGACCCATCGAAATAGAACTTATCGCCCACCTTATGCTGACTGTTGCATCCGTGTGATTCTACCACCTCCACAACCATTGTTCTATTCATTAATGCCGGTGCCTTGGAAATAACATCTTCATTCCTCGGATTTGCTCTGAATTTCTTCATTTCTGCATCGGTGTACCCTAAATGCTTTTGGTAGAAGTCCCACGTTTCTTGATTAACCTTCATTTCTTACCTCCTTAATTAATTACTATTACCGGCAATATACCAGCTTTTGATTTATGACATTAGTCAGGGCTTGTCTCTGGCGACCTGAACAAAACGGAGATTATGATTAACACTATCCCAGCACTAAGAAAACCAATTCCGTACATTCTCATGGGAGGCGTAAGGTCAGCAGCCAGCTGAGGTAACTTTGCCTGAAGTCCAAACAGCATGCTTGATTCACCAGCAAGACGGCTAAGAGCTTGACTAATCAATAAATCAAGCAGCGAACCTAAAATACAGGTCACGCCGGCTATAATGAACACTATGCCGATAGCCCGCGTAATGGGCTTCGGTTGCCACCAGTGCACCAGCGCTATCAGCAATACCAAAAGAACTGCTAAGGCAATCAGAGCCTTATACGTCGTGTCTACATAACCGATAGCTTGTTTGACCTGCTCAAGTTGAGCTATCATCTGCGAACCTACAACCGCCTCATTAAGCTCAAAGCTTGCCGGTATCGCCTTATCGATTTCAACATACACCTGTGACATATAGGCATCTATCTGGCTTTGGGGAGCACCCTGCAATTCTGGAGGCAGCGACTCAAGTATAGCCTGCCTTACGTTTTGCTTGACGACAGACCTCACCGGCTCCAGCAGAACAGTCACATTCAGCTCTTGTTCACCTTTGAGGTAGGCATAAACAGCACGAATAACAGTGCTAGCTTGCTCTCTGAGCCACGGCTTAAGCTCAGCCAACATGCTATCTACAACTTCAGGCTTGATAAACTCCTGAGCTGGCAGCTGCACTTTCGCCTGCTCAACTACCACCGAATAGACATCCAATTTATCCAGCTCGGAGACAACAAAGTCAGGATTAAGTATGGTCAGGTTTATGGTAATAGTGATACCCAAGAGAAAAAGTGCAGTGACCAGCAAAGAAGCAAAAATGCCTGAGAAAAAGCCCCTGACAACGCTCATGTTGAACTATCGGCTAATTATCAACCATAGGCACTTTTGGAGTCAACTTAGCCAGAGGACTCACCAGAGAGATTCTTCGCTTCGCTCAGAATGACAGGCTAGTAGCGTTAAATAAATGTTAATGCAAGCCTGCCTCTTTTGCCTTCCGCTTCAATTCGTACAGTTTGGTGATGGCTTCAAGCGGGGACATGGAGTCGATATCGAGCTGGCTGATTTCTTCAACAAGCGGCGACTTATCGCCGAAGAGGGGAAGCTGTGGGACTGGCTCTTTTTTAGGTCGACTGGCTTTATGCTGCTTCTGCCGAGGCTGGTCGCTTTCCAATTTTGCCAGAATCTCCTGAGCCCGGTGCACCACCGATGCCGGCAGCCCCGCCAGTTGAGCCACGTGAATGCCGTAGCTTTTGTCAGCACCACCAGGTACAACTTTGCGCAGGAAAATAACCTTGCCTTCCTCTTCGGTCACCGCCACGTTGAAATTCTTAACCCGAGGCAAGAAGCTTGCCAGCTCCACGAGTTCATGATAATGGGTGGCGAAAAGGGTCTTTGCCCTGAGCCTGGGATGATTGTGGATAAACTCGGCTACCGCCCAGGCGATAGAAAGCCCGTCATAAGTGCTCGTACCCCGCCCGATTTCATCGAGTATAATCAGCGACTTTGGACTGGCATTATTGAGTATGTTAGCAGCCTCTATCATCTCCACCATAAACGTTGACTGCCCGGCAGCCAAATCTTCCTGAGCTCCTATCCTGGTAAAAATGCGGTCGACGATGCCTATGGTCGCTATATCAACTGGAACAAAACTGCCAATCTGAGCCAGTAAGACAATCAGCGCCACCTGCTTCAGATAGGTGGACTTCCCCGACATATTAGGACCAGTAAGGATAATGAGCTGCGTGTCCTTGTTGCACAGGTAAGTATCGTTGGGCACAAAACCATCACCGCTCAAGCTCCTCTCCACCACCGGATGTCGTCCCCCTTTGATGGTTATGGCTTCGTCGGCAGTCAGTTCCGGCCTGACATATCTATATCTGACTGCCGCCTCAGCCAGACTGGAAAAGACATCGATCTCGGCCAGAGCCTTGGCTGAAGATAATATTCGCTCGCCGACGCTGGCTATTTGCTGGCAGACCTGTCGGAAAATCGCCGTCTCAAGCTCGACTATCCTATCCTGGGCATTGAGAATTACCGACTCATACTCCTTGAGCTCCGGAGTAAAGAACCGCTCCGCCCCGGTGAGCGTCTGCTTTCGAATATAATTATCAGGCACAAGACCCAGATTAGACTTAGACACCTCGATGTAATAGCCGAAAACCTTGTTATAGCCTACCTTCAAAGACTTAATGCCGGTGCGCTCTCGCTCCTGCCGCTCAAGATTCGCTAAGTAGTTTTTAGCCTCTGTTGCCGCTTGTCGGATGCCGTCCAGTTCTTGAGAAAAACCAGCTCTTATGACTCCACCCCGCTCCAGACTGGCGCCAGGCTCATCGACAATTGCCTGTGTAATTAAGTCAATGACATCAGGACACGGCTTCAATTCAGCACTCAACAAGGCTGGAAAACCTTCAACTTCTTCTACTTCTGCCTTCACCTCAGACAGTTTCTCGAGGCTGAAGCGCAGCGCCACCAGGTCCCTGGGAGTAGCTATGCCGCCTCTTATGCGATTAACCAGCCGCTCCAGGTCGGCAATGCCTCCGAGGAGTGACATGACCTTGTGACGAACCAGCGTATTCTCGCAGAACCAGGCTACAGCTTCTTGCCGACTAATCAATTGATTTATGTCAAGAAGCGGCTGCCCCAGCCACTTCTTGAGCAGCCTGCCACCCATCGCCGTCTTAGTTAAATCGATTACAGAAAGTAGAGACCCAGAGCTGGCTCCCCAGCGAGCGCTGGCAAAAAGCTCAAGGTTGTGCCTGGTATGGGCATCGAGAACCATGAAAGATTGAGTTGAATAGGTAGCCAGATGGTCCAATTGACCCAGCGCCGTCTTTTGGTTCGCCTGCAGATAGTGGACGATTGAGCCAGCAGCCCTGATAGCCAGAGGTAAGTGGGCACAGCCATATCCCTCAAGAGAAGCCACTGCAAAATGGTCAATTAAAGTTTGATTTGCAGTTTCTAAATCAAACCAGTAATCATCGAGCCTTGTCACTGAGGTTGGCAACGTCAAACCGCCGGCATCCAAGCTCTCGGGGAGTAGAAGCTCAGCCGGGTGAAGACGCTCCAGTTCATCGGAAATTTGACTAGCCGGAAGTTGAGTAGTGGCAAACTCACCGGTGGTTATGTCCGCATAAGAGATGCCCGCATCATCGCCGTCAACAATCAGGCTGACCAGATAGTTATTATTTTTATCGGAAAGAAGCCCCGGTTCAACCACCGTCCCCGGCGTTACCACGCGGATGACCTCACGCTCCACAAGCCCCTTACCTGGCGGGGTCATCTGCTCACAAATAGCCACCTTATAGCCTTTATTGATGAGCTTAGCCAAGTAGTTATCGAGGGCGTGGAAAGGAATCCCGGCCATGGGCACCCGCTGCCCCTTCCCCATCTCCCTGGAAGTTAAGGTGATTTCCAGCTCTCGGGCAGTAGTTTTAGCATCATCGTCGAAGGTCTCGTAGAAATCACCCAGTCGGAAAAAGACTATGGTCTCAGGGTAGCGCTGTTTGATTCTAAGATATTGCCGCCTGAGAGGAGTTATCGGCATGTCCCACCCACCCCTATTTTACTACTTCCCCCACCGACGGCAAAGGTATTGTACTCGTTCAGTACATCAGTGATATTTCGCTTATTTGCATTTAGCATGTAGCTGCGGGGCTTTAGCCCCACCCAGTGCGACCCTAAAGGGTCGCAGCTACATTTTGGGATAAATAAACGCATAATTGTGGAGCTGTTTACAGGAACTGCTCATGGCATAGAAGTAGGCCGTCACAGTCTTGGCTTGCAGATTATCTCTTTCACTCTGAGGGAGAAGGCATCATGAGCATGGGCTGGTTTAACAACGATGGCTGTATCGGCCCCTCTTGCCGTCCCAGCTATTGCTATGACCTCCTCATCTGGGCTTATGAGACCAGCGTCGGCGGCCATAAGACTTATCTCAATGGCTACCTTCACGCCCTGGCCAAACATCCGAAGCGTATTGGCCATGAAATCCCCGAGGACATGGGTGTTAAAAGACTTTCTTACGGCATGGGCTATGCCACCAAAGGCATGGGCGCCTGTAAAAATCTCCGCCCCCAGCTTCTCTATCCTTGCCTTGTTTTCAGAAGTAAGTTCCTGAGTGCCCGGAGCCTTGAAGCCAGCGGTGTGGGATACCACAACAACTTTATAGTCCTTGAACTCTTCGGCAGCCTTAACACCAGTGTCACCCGTCGTTGAAGCCACCACGATTCTCTTTATGCCAAGCTCCTCAGCCCTGGCTTTGGCTAGCTTAAATGTCTCCTCCGTGTTGTCAGGGCCGAGAGAATCGAAATAAACAACGCTGGCTTCTCTTGTCATGGTGGCTCCTTTCAAGTCACAGAACTAGCTGATATTTAGGGCAAGTTCCGCTATTCAACCTTGAAAGACGCACTAGCCTTTTCCTCGCCATCAACAGACAGAACCACTTTATAATCCCCTTTCGGCCATTTATAGTCAGGGTTATCTGGAGGACGCTTCAATGCTATAGAAGTGTAACCATCACCCCCAATAGTTCCAGTGTTCGACTGTAATACGTTGCTTTCGCCAACTTCACCTACCGCCTCGCCCCCCACATATACCCACTCCGCCTTTATCCTGGTACCAGGTGGAAAATGGGATAACTTAAGCGAGCAGTAAAACGCCTCAGCGTCGGCAGTAAAAACACTGGTGGAGCGAAGCGGTCGATCATTGCTGTCGACGGCTGTTGCCATTGTAACATCAGTTACAGTGCCATCAGACGAGCTAGCTTCCTTCTCTTTAACCGTGAAAGGTATGCTTGCATCTTCTTTGCCATTAACATACAAAACTACTTTGCAATCTCCCTTCGGCCACTTGTAGCCGGGCAAAGGAGGACGGAGATAGGATACGAAAGCGTAGCGCGTCCCTTCAACAGTGATAGTTAGCTCATCCATAACGTAGTTCTTCCCAATCTGCGCTTCTACTTCCCCACTTACGTAAGTCCACTCCCCTTTTATTTCCGTCTCGGGCGGAGCATCAATGACTTTGAAGGAGCAGTAAAACGCATCGGCGTCGGGAGCAAAGACAGTAGTGGGGTGGAGCGGCCGACCATTATCATCCACGGCTGCTGTCATTGTTATCTCTGTTAAAAGGCCACTGGTGGAGATTACTCCCTTTTTTCCACAACCCGTCAGTAAAACAGCCATTAAAATCAGAGCTATAAAAATTTGAACTACCAACCAGTATCTTTTATTCATATATACCCTCCGCAATGTGTTTTTTAGCGCCGACAAGAAATCGTAAAACTTGTGGCCACTTTTGTCAAACTGTGATTTATTCACTTTTTTAAAAAGGTAAGATTAAACCCCCCAAAAAATATTGACAAACTGAAAAAAGTATGTTAGCGTATTAATGAAATGTATTTCATTTATGATGTTTCATAATTTACTCAGCATTCTATTATAATAAATTGAGGAGAATCAATAGATGACGAAATCAGCGGCATTAAAGAACCAAGTCGAGGAAGAAGAACCTCCTGGCATCACCACCACAAGAAATGAAGTGGTGGCTGAGGAAGAAGAACCTCCAGGTAAGATGGCCGTTACCGATGGTACGGCCGTTATCAATAGAAAAAGGTTCTTTTCCCATATTCCAGAGGAAAATTGGAACGACTGGAAATGGCAATTCCGTAACCGCATTACCACCGTTGAAGAACTAGTAACTTTTATCCCTCTTTCAGCCAAAGAAAAAGCTCAGCTCAAATTAGTAACCGCAAAATATCCTCTTTCAGTAAGTCCATATTATCTCTCCCTAATCAACATATACGATCCTGACGACCCTATCAGGAAACAAGCAATACCTTCTTTCGAAGAGGTAACCCTCGGCAACATAGGTTTTGAAGACCCACTTGGAGAAAAAAGAGACTCCGTGGTCCCAGGTCTGGTCCACCGTTACCCAGACAGGATATTGATGGTGCTCACGGACATCTGTCCCATGCTTTGTCGCCACTGTACACGGAAAAGAGAATGGCACAATGGCGGCTGGGTACGCACCCCGGGCGAAATCAAGACAATGCTAGACTACATCCGCAGGCACAAGACCATCAGAGACGTCATTCTCTCCGGCGGTGACCCCTTAACTCTTTCCACACGCCGCTTAGAAGATGTCATTTCCAAATTGAGACAAATAGACCATATTGAGATAATCCGCATCGGCACCAGATTCCCCGTGGTGCTGCCGCAGCGCATAGATGACGAGTTGTGCAGCATGCTGTCAAAGTATGGGCCGATATGGCTTAACACTCAGTTCAACCACCCTCGTGAGCTAACGCCTGAATCAGCGGCAGCCTGTGATCGTCTCCTGCGGGCTGGAGTCCCGATAAGCAATCAATCTGTGCTCCTTCGTGGTATAAACGATAATGTGGAAACACAGACAAAACTCTGTAATGGACTCCTTAAGATAAAGGTGCGCCCCTACTATCTTTTCCAGTGCGACGAGGTTCAGGGAACGGAACACCTACGCACCCCTGTAGAAACCGGAATCAAAATAATAGAGGGCATGCGTGGCCATACCTCAGGCCTGGCCATCCCTACCTTCGTTATAGACCTACCCGAGGGCGGTGGCAAAGTTCCTCTCCAGCCGAACTATGTGTTGACGCAAACAAAGGAAGACCTGGTATTAAGGAATTATCAGGGACGCTTCGTCTGGTACCGAAACCCTAAAGACAAAACCGGTTCCGAGCCAGCCGGCGAAGCAGCATTGGCCAACAACCCGCCTACTGAAATGCCTGACGAAACAGAGCGTCAGCTCCAACCGGTGAGAGTCAGAAATGAAAATAGGGCTCGCATACGACCTTAAAGAGGCGGTCGGCGCTGCACCAGGCTGCCCCGAGGATGCCCTCGAGGAGTATGACTCACCTGAAACAGTGGAGGCTATTGCCACTGCATTAGAGCCCTTGGGGCACTCAGTGGTCAAGCTGGGCGGCGGCAGAGAGTTCATAACTAACATTCTCCAGAATAACATCGATTTTGTCTTCAACATCTCCGAAGGGCTGGGCAATCATCGAAGCCGAGAGGCTCAGGTACCCGCCATCCTGGAAATGCTCGATATACCTTATTCAGGTTCAGACCCACAGTGCCTGGCAATATGTCTGGATAAACCCTTAACTAAGAGGTTGGTGGCAACTGCAGGAATTCGCACCCCAAGATGGCAGTTGGTTACGGATTACAGCCAGTTAAAAGAAATACCCCTCGACGGGTTCCCGCTGCCCGCTTTTGTCAAGCCGGCCTACGAAGGTTCAAGCAAGGGCATTCGCCTTGGTTCCCGGACTGAGACTGCGGCACAAATAGCCGAAGTAGCAGCAGAACTTCTTGAGCACTACAGGCAGCCGGTGATGGTAGAGGAATTCATCGCCGGTGATGAGGTGCCGGTGGGCATGGTCGGTAATTCCCCAGCGAAGGTTCTAGGCATAATGCGTGTTCTAGCCAAGAAAAGTAGTGCCTATTTTATCTATTCGCTTGAAGTAAAACGGGAATGGGAGCAGCTGGTAGACTACGAATGTCCCGCCCAGTTGGAGACAGGCATCCTGGAGGAAATTGCGAATTCAAGCCTCAGGGTTTTCAAGGTTTTGGGCTGCCGTGACTTTGCCAGGCTTGACTTCAAACTCAGCTCCGAAGGGGTGCCCTACTTCCTGGAGATAAATCCGCTGGCAGGGCTCAACCCGAAGAGCGGTGACCTGCCCATTATGGCTAACAAACTGGGCTGGAGCTATCAGACTCTCATCTCAGCTATACTCAATGCCGCTTTGCAAAGGTACCCGCAGTGTGTCCGAGGATAGCGATTATCTATAATGAACCCACCCCTGACCTTTATGGGAGCATTGTAGAAAAGAAGGCATCGCTCGCTATTCTCGACGGAGTGGAGGCAGTCCACCAAGCCCTGACTGAGTCTGGATACCCTGTTGCTCGCCTACCCCTGCTACCACCACTCGAGTCAGCCAGAGAAAGCCTAAAAGGCTTAGAAGCAGATTTGGTGTTCAATCTATTCGAAGGCTTTGATGGCAACCCAGAAACTGAGGCTTATGTGGCTGAGTTTCTTTCTGAGCTGGGATTAACCTGCACCGGTTGCCCTGGAACTGCCTTGTCCCTGGGATTAGACAAAATAAAAACAAAGGCACACCTAGCAGCAATAGGGATAGACACACCCAGGTACCAGCTGTTAGGCCCCAAGGCCATATCTTTGTTTCACCTGGACTATCCCTGCATCGTGAAACCGTACGCCGAGGACGGAAGCAACGGCATATCAGAAGAAAGCGTGGTGCACGACTTCGCCTCACTGGGAAAACAGGTAACAACGCTAAGTAAGTGTTTTGGGAGAAGGGCACTGGTGGAGGAGTTCGTTGATGGCCGTGAATTCAATGTTACAGTCCTAGGAACCAGGGAACCCAAGGCCTTACCCATCTCCGAAATAGTATATTCACTGCCGCCTGAGATGCCCAGGATTCTCACCTTCTCCGCCAAATGGGACTCCCAAAGCATCTATTTCGAGCATACCAAAGCTGTCTGCCCGGCCGAAATAGACATTGAGCTACGAGAGCGCATCATTCAGACTGCTCTCCTCGCTTTCAGGCTGCTGGGCTCTCGCGGTTACGCCAGGATAGATTTTCGACTGGATACCAAAGAGCAGCTGAAAGTCATAGAGCTAAACCCCAATCCTGATATATCCCCTGACGCCGGTGCAGCGCTTCAAGCTCAGGCTGCCGGGATGACCTATAACCGGTTTATTGAACAGATTGTGCAGCTTGCTCTTGAGAGAAGATGAGAATGAGACCAAAAGTCAGGCCGATGACCGACGAAGACAAACCAGCCATAATTCAAATGTTACGGAATATTCCGGAATTCAAGCCGGTCGAGGTAGATATAGCCGAGGAGGTTCTTGATAGCTACCTGTGCGACTCGATTCGGTCGGGCTACCATGTCTTCGTGGCAGAAGTCGGCTCATCAATTGCTGGATATATTTGCTATGGGCCCACCCCACTGACTGAAGGTACCTGGGACATATACTGGTTGGCAGTAGCGCCAACTCAACAAAGCCAAGGCATAGGAAAAGCCCTGCTGACTTTCGCCGAGGGTAACATTAAAGAAACGCAGGGCAGGCTGGCTCTCATTGAGACATCTTCCAAGCCAGAATATGAGGCAACAAGACGCTTTCACCGAGCACAAGGCTACGAACTGGCTTGCCGCATTGCCGACTTCTATGCGCCCGGCGATGATAAACTTGTCTTCCAGAAACGGCTGAGTTAAGCTATACTTCAGAACAGGTCAACAAGAGATTTTCCCGATTACCGCCTGTCATTGCGAGATACAGAGTGCCGGGCAATCTCGGTTTTCCCTTTCTGTCGTTGCGAAGAGCGTGAGTGATGTGGCAATCTCCCTTATACCATTCTGTCATTGCGAGGCATGAAATGCCGTGACAATCTCGGCGGGGGGATGACATGAGATTCTTCTCCTTCACTTCGTTCAGTGTCAGAATGACGGCCTAGATTATTAACAGGCTGTCCGAAAATGTAGTCTCGACCCTTTAGGGTCGGGGGCTCCCGAGGCTAAAGCCTCGGGGCTACATGTTTAATGTGTATCACCAATGAGCTATAATTTTTCCCACAAAGTGGGAGAGACAGATTGCCAGTTAGAGTTTTCGGACGGCCTCTTAAACGCTCTTTAAAAGGTCAACATGAAGTCAAGCTTTTGGGATTATAAGGAAAACAACTGGCAGCCATTCGTCGCTGGCATCATCGCGGGCTTCATTCTGGTTGCCATCATATTTGCCTTACCGCTCAAGACCGTCTCCACTGAGACTACAGAGACCTATTACACTACCGAAATAAAACAGGAACCATATATGGTGAGTGAACCGTATGTAACCAGAGAAGTCTACGAGCAAACTAAGGTCTTCGCCGATGGGCACTATAAAGTTGTTCCCAGCGGGATTATAATACCTGTTTACATTGACAGACCTGATGCCCAGCTTATTGGTAAATTCGAAAATCCGATTCCAGGCAGCTTTGTAATCATTACCACTCCGAATCGTATAATTTGGGAAACATTTGGCTCCCGAGGCAACATTGATCTACTGATTTCACCAGGACAATACCTGGCTAGATTTCAGGAGAACATAATGTGGGGAGAGGATTGCTATATCTATCTGGCAATGAAATGGACTGAGGCGCAAGAAGTAACAAAGTACAAGGAGATTACAAAATACCGGGGAGTCCCTGTGCAGGTAGAAAAGCAAAGGACGATTGTAAAACAAGACAGAATATCGATATGGAAGCAAATCTTCAAATAAAGAGGAGTGAATACATGGAAAGGTCAGTAGACGAAATTTTGAACAGGGCATTTGAAAGCGCCAAACAACATGAGCTAAAAAGCGGCGGCTGTCCTCAATGCACCATTGCCGGCATCTTCGAAACCCTCGGCATTGAAAATGATGACGTCTTCAGAGCCGCAACTGGTTTCGCCGACGGAGTTGGGCTAACCGGAGATGGACATTGCGGTGCCCTCTCTGGTGGAACTATGGCCATAAGCTACCTCTTTGGTAGGGAAAAAGAGGATTTTGGTAACATTATGAAACAATTAAGGGCATGCATACTATCTAAGAAACTGCATGACCAATTTGTTGAAAAATACGGTACCTGCCGATGCGCTGATATTCAAACAAAGCTTGTCGGCAGATTTTTCAATCTCTACGAACCAACCGAAATGGAAGCAGCCCTGAAAGCAGGTATGCCGGACAAATGTTCAACTATTATTGGGGAGATAGCTAAGATGGCAACGAAAATCATCTTGGAGGAAAGAGAAAGGGAGGCTCAAAAGGAGAAGGAGGGAAAGTCTTAGACTCGAGGCCGGCAAAGGACACCGTAATCGGGGTCGTGGAAATGGAAATTTGATATGCTGACAGAAGGTATATCCATAGGCAAGGCATTCGGTATACCTCTAAGGTTGCATTACTCCTGGTTTATCGTCTTTGTGCTTATAACCTGGTCACTAGCTTACAACTTCTTGCATACTTATCCACAATGGAGCCTGGCCACCTCGATAGTCGCCGGTGTGGTAACAAGCCTGCTATTCTTCGCTTCTGTGTTAGCCCATGAGCTATCGCACAGCCTGGTGGCCCAAGCAGCCGGTATTCCGATTCAATCCATAACCCTGTTTATCTTCGGCGGTGTTTCCCAGATGGTCGAAGAGCCCAAACAGCCTCAGGTTGAGTTCCGCATGGCTCTGGCCGGCCCGCTGACCAGCCTGGTACTGGGTGGTATATTCCTGGCAATCTGGTACTGGCTGGGAGGTGTGTCTGAATTCATAAAAGCAATATGTTTCTGGCTCGGATGGATTAACATCGCTCTGGCCGCTTTCAACCTTGTCCCTGGCTTCCCGCTCGACGGCGGTCGGGTGCTACGCTCACTATTATGGTGGCAAAGTCAAGACCTGCGCAGGTCCACCCGGATAGCGTCCAATATCGGCCGTGGAATAGGTTATCTGCTCATCTTCATTGGCATAGCGCTTATCTTCTTTGGCAACTGGATCAACGGACTGTGGCTTGCTTTCATCGGCTGGTTTCTGGAAAACGCCGCTGCCAGCAGCTACCGCCAGCTAGCCCTTCAGGATATACTCAGAGGCCACCGTGTCAGCGAGCTGATGATTCGAGACTGTTCCGTCGTACTGCCACAGGTCACCATCCAGCAACTGGTGAACGACCAAATCCTGACTTCCGGCCGCCGCTGCTTCCCTGTAGTACAAAATGACCGCGTCCTCGGCTTGATTACCATACACGATATTAAAGGAGTACCACGCGAGCAATGGCCGGCTAAAACGGTGGGGGAAGCCATGACACCCTTCGCCAATCTGAAGTCGGTGAGTCCGGATGAAGACCTGGCCACCGTTCTAAAGATATTGACGGAACAGAATATAAATCAACTGCCAGTAGTCAAGGATGGCAACATCATTGGCATGATTGCCCGCGACAACCTACTTTCCTTCATCAGCGTTCGCAGCGAATTAGGCGCGTAATCTGTGGATGAGCCCATGCACACCATCTTGCACGTGTGACTAGGATAACAACACCTTATACCTGCAGGCGAGTGCGGGCGATGATCTCTCGTTTGGCAGCGTCGGGGAGGTCATCGAAATAGGCGCAATAGCCGGAAACGCGCACTACCAAATCTGGATACTTGCCGGGATTGCGGCGGGCATCCTCCAGCACGTCGGGATCGAGCACGTTCAACTGCATCTCCAGCCCACCTGAACCGAAGAAGCCTTTCACCAGACCAGCCAGGATGTTCACCCCTCGGTCACCGGCCAGAGTATTAGGGTCGAAGCGGAGATTCAGAGCATAACCGTTTGGCGACAGGGTAGAGTCTACATGCGCCACCGAGTTCAGCAAAGCGGTGGGGCCAAGGCGGTCACACCCGTTGGTCGCCCCCAGGCTAGCCGCAAACGGTCCCCTTGCCTTCCTTCCGCTGGGCAAAGCACCAACACGCTTCCCGAAAGCCACATGGCAGGTCACGGAATAAAACCCAGGCACATAAGGACCGCCACGCGTATTGCGATGTTGAGCTAAGGCCGAGTGGAAAATATTTACTACCAGATTGGCATAGCCATCGGGCAGATGATGGTCATTCCCGTACTTGGGAGCTTTGAGCAGCTCAGCTCGTAGTTCAGGAGCGGTGGCAAAATTGTCACGCAGCGCTTCCAGTACTTGGGCCATGGTGTACCTACCCCGCTGAAAAACCACATCATCCAGCGCAGCCAGTGAATCGGCCACGTCCGCTACTCCTACCCCCTGAATGCCGCTGGAGTTATACAGGGCTCCGCCGGCAGTTACATCCTTCCCCGACTCCAAACAGCCATCCACCAGCATCGAAGAAAGCGGGGTGGGATGATACTCACGATTCCCCTTCTCAATCACCTGCAGGTCATAAATCATGCGCGCCACCATGTACTCCACCTGCATACGGAAGGTCTCGACCACCTGGTCAATGCTGGTGAACGAAGTTGCCTCAGGGGTGACAGCACCAATTTGGTGGCCACCTTTGAGCCGCCTGCCACAATTAAGCGCCAGCTCGAGACAGAAAGGAAGATTGAAGAGCGCCGCATCTGTGGAAAAGAAGCTCTTTCCCGGCAGGGCTAGCTCCACACAGCCCACTACGGCATAATCGCGTGCTTCTTCCAGTGGATAGCCATGTGAGACAAACGCGGCTACCGCAGCCTCGTCATTGAACAGCGCCGGTACCCCATTGCCTTTCCTGGCCACATCTGCCACCCGCCTAAGATAATCTTCTGGAGAACCGGCGTGAATGCGCGCCTGATAGTTTGGATCACGCAGACCGGATTCCTCCATTACATCAAGAAGGAGGTAGGTAAGCTCATTGACGGCATCCTTTCCCTCTCTGTCCATGCCCCCGACTATCGCTGCCTGCACCACAAGATAGCCGCCATGATACTGGCTGACCCCCTCGGAAAGCAGGAAGACATGCTCAGTGGCCTTGGCCGAGAAGCAAAGCATAAGCTCACGGGCTTGCTCCGAGGTGATTCTACCTTCCTCAAGGTCGCGCTTGTAGCAAGGATAAAGATACTGGTCCATCCGCCCAAAGGAGATAGCCGAGTTAAGCCCCTCCAGACACACTGCCATGTGCGTCAGCCACAGCAACTGCAGAGCTTCATGAAAGGTCTCAGCCGGGCTATATGGAACCTTGTGACATATTCTTGCTATTTCCTTAAGCTCAGCGGCACGCGCCACATCCCTTTCTTCACTGACTAGATGCTCAGCCTCCTGTGCCAGGCGCCTGGCAAAATCAACCAGCCCCTCACAGGCAATGTGCGCGGCATTGTAGAGGTCACCTTCTTTTCCTTTTATAACCTCCAGGTAACCCTTCACCCCCAGCTTGAGCATCTTTTCGTAGTCAGGCAGAAAATGTCCAATGCCGCCGGCCTCGTTGATCAGGTAACAGGTGGCCTTAAGCTGCTCCAACACATAGCGCAGCAGCTCTCGCCACCGTGGGGAAAAAGCTTGAACCGGCATATTACGGAAGAGCCAACAGGGGAATACGCCGAAGAGCAGCTTCAGACGATCACGCCAGGAGATGCGTAAAGGTGTCGTCTTCCTTTTATCTATCCACAGCAAGTCCGTAGCCATGAATACACCGCTCAACTCAGGCTGAATGAGGGCTGAGATGCGCCGGCTGCCCATATTGCCAACGATAAGCTCATCAGGATAGATGTGCACCGATTTATGCCTCAAAAGATGACGCAATGTCTTAGCCTTGCGAATCACCATCGGTTCGGTTGGGTCATCGTGATGCTTAAAGTAGTCGGTGATAAGATATGCCCGCTCCGGGCACAAGTAAACCGGGGTAGAGAGGAGTTCCTGCTTTATGCGCTTGAAGCGCCTAGATTTTTCTTTCCCCTCCAGGCTTTTAACGTCAACTTTCATGGACACTCCCCCCTTATTCCCTGCAGAATAGGTCATTGCCCGCCGGAATGTCAAGAATTTGAAATGTCATTGCGAGGGGCCTAAGCCCCAAAGCAATACCTGCGCTTTCCCGTCATTGCGAGGAGCGCAAGCGACGTGGCAATCTCGGTGGAGAGCACGGGGCATTGAGATTGCTTCGCTGCGCTCGCAATGACACGAAGACAAGCCACGACCCTTTAGGGTCATGCTGGCCGAGGCTAAAGCCTCACCACTACATGTCTCGTTCCCCCTCTCCCTTGACGCGAGGAAGGGTGGGCAGGCATCCAGCGAGGATTTACTCCCGCTGGGATATGGGGAACGGGAAAGGGTCAGGGTGAGGGTGAAATATCCCTCCTGTCTGCATCATTTTGTGCCTTAAAGTATTGACAAATATTATAAAGTGCTGTAAAATATCTAACAGTGGTCACATTTGCCTGATGCACTGGATGGAGGATAAGAAAGCTGCTATGAGTGAACTTCTTACCGTTAATGAGATAGCCAATTACCTCAAATTAGACCCGGTGACGGTGAGACGCAAGGCGGCGAAGGGGGAAATGCCGGCGATAAAGCTTGGCAAGCAGTTTCGGTTCGATAGAGACCAGATCGATAAATGGCTGCTCCACCAGACAGTGGGCAGACCAGCCCACATCCTAGTCATCGACGACGAACCCGTCGTCGGACAGCTCTTCAGAGATAGCCTGGAGAAAAGTGGCTGCAAGGTAACAACCACATTGAGCGGTCTCGAGGCATTGGAACTCGCCGCTAGGCAGTGCTTCGATTTGATTTTCCTCGACCTGGTCATGCCAAAAATTGATGGCAGCGAGCTTTTCCGCCGTATCAGGAAAATAGACAAGCAGGTACCCATAGCCATCATCACCGGCTATCCGGATAGCGAATTGCTCATAAAAGCTAAGGAGCAAGGCCCTTTTATAATTATGATTAAGCCTTTTACTGGTGACGAGATACTACAAGCAGTCCATACCTTTAGTCGGCAGTCGAACAGTCTGTAGTCGGAGATAAGGGCTAATGTCAAAGATTGAGAGTTTTGAGGTAAGCAGCGGCTCGGGTCTGGGGCTCAGTGTCTACCATGACAGCAACACCGAGCACGGCGGCAGAATATATGCGGAAAGCAAACCGGGAAGGGGGGCAACCTCCATCATTGAGCCACCAAGCCAAAAAAAGGCAGCGGGCAATATAATAATTGTGGATAATGAGCCACTAATTCGCAATATTTTGGCCAGAATTCTCTCAGATAAGGGGCACCAAGCGCAGGTTGTATCCAACGGTAAAGCCGCCTTAGCCAAGCTAGCTAAAAACGTTTATGACCTCCTCATAGTTGACCTCAAGATGTCTGGGCTGAGCGGGAGGGAGCTATACGAAATTATGAAAAAGAGTCACCCTAACATGGCCAAAAGAGTCGTGTTTATCACCGGTGATGTCGTCACAGCGGATACCCATGACTTCCTGGTATCAACAGGAAAACCATATTTGAGCAAGCTTTTCAATCCAAGAGAGATAATAGATATTATTGAAAAGGCCCTGGGCAAAATATAAAAATCAAATACCGAAATGCAAAATGACAGGCCAAAATTCAAAATGGAATACGGAGGGCAAAAATAAACATTTTTGCATTTTTATTTGTCATTTTGACTTTTAACTTTTGATATAGTCGCCTTGGGTTGGGCTGGGGCGAGGCTAAAGCCTCGCAACTACATGAATAGTATAGGCATAGATAGAGGGTAAGCG
Organism: Chloroflexota bacterium; assembly: GCA_016865855.1. GTDB lineage: Bacteria > Chloroflexota > Dehalococcoidia > GIF9 > UBA5629 > 9FT-COMBO-48-23. The sequence continues at coordinate 24,099 of VGNX01000001.1, forward strand.
CAATGAAAAAGGAACAAAATAAAGCAAAAATCTTAATCGTGGATGATGAGGCACGGGTAAGAGAAATCCTTTCCCGCAAGCTAGCCGATAAGGGTTACCACTGCCTCACAGCCCCCAATGGTAACAACGCCTTGAAACTGCTGAAAGCTGACCAGGTTGACCTGGTTTTGCTGGACATTATGATGCCGGGTAAATCCGGTACAGAGGTATTGAAAGAAATTAAAGCCAAGTATCCAGATACTGCCGTCATCATGGTAACTGCCATAGCTGATGCCCAGACAGCTATAGGCCTGATGAAGGTGGGTGCCTATGACTATATGATCAAGCCAGTTGAGCTAAACGTGCTCCTGCTTAGCCTGGACAGAGCCCTGGAGAAAAGAAGGCTGGTAATTGAAAACAGAGACCACCAACTTCATCTTGAACAGAAGGTCAAAGAGCAGACTAAGAAAATACGCCAGTCATTTCTCAACTCTATCACCTCCTTAGCTTACGCCCTAGAAGCCAAGGACAAATATACTCACGGGCATTCGGAGAGGGTGACAGAAATAGCTGTGGCCATAGCTCGGGAACTAGCTCTCCCGAAATGCATGATCGAGAAGATACAGCTGGCCGGGTTGCTTCACGATGTCGGCAAGATAGGAGTGACCGAATTAATCTTAAACAAGCCAGGTAAGCTCACCAATGAGGAGTTCGAACAGGTAAAGTCCCACTGTGAACTAGGAGAGCGCATCCTAAGCCCTATGGTCGAAGATAAAGAAATACTGGAGATGGTCAGGCATCACCACGAGCGCTATGATGGCACTGGCTATCCTGATGGGCTATCAGGCAGGCAGATAACAAAAGAGGCTAGCATTATGGCAGTTGCTGAGGTCTACGCTAGTATATTTTCACCAGGAGCTATGGCTTTAGCTGTAGCCGATGCCTATGATGCCATGACCTCAGACCGTCCGTATCGACCAGCAATGACCTCTGAAGCCGCCTGCGCCGAACTAAAGAAGGGTAAGGGAAAACAATTTGACCCAATTATAGTCGACGCTCTTCTGAGGCTCCTAAGCAAAGGTAAAAAACTATGAGGTTGATTACTAAATTAAAAACGTCAGAGAGAAAGAAAGACAAGAATTATGGCGTCAGACGAGATGGAGTTAGACAGGGGATGTAAAGATGAAAGGCAATAAACCAAAAGGAAAACCAGCAGGCCTGATTTCTTCCCGAGATAGCACCCGTCAGAAAAAGGCAGAGGAAGCCTTAAGACAGTCGGAGGAGAGGTACCGGACTATCTTGGAGGACATAAAAGAAGGCTATTGGGAGACAGACCCTGCCGGCAATTTCACCTTTTTCAATGACGCAGTATGCCATCTGCTGGGATACTCCAAGAAAAAGATGATGGGGATGAATTATCGGGCCTATATCATTGCTGAAGATGTGGATAAAGTGTACAAGGCCTTCAATCAAGTTTATCGAACAGATAAGCCAATCGAGAACATGCTCTACAAAACTATCCGAAAGGATAGGAGCGAAAGATTCGCCGAAACCTCAGTTTTTCCAAGGCGAAATGACACGGGAGAGATAATCGGATTCCGTGGAGTTACCCGTGATGTTACCGAACGCAAGGAGATGGAGAAGGCGCTGCGCGAAAGCGAGGAGAAATTCCGTATTGCCGCTGCTAGCGTCAGCGATTTGGTCTGGGACTGGGACATTGTAGAAGGAAAACTGGATTGGTTCGGCAATATAGATGAAATGCTTGGCTATGCCCCGGGCGAATTCCCTAGGACAATCGACGCCTGGGAAAAGGCAATTCATCCCGATGACCATGACCGCGTAATGGCAGTACTTGACCTGCATCTAACCACACGGACACCTTATTTTGAGGAGTACCGCGTGATACGGAAAGATGGGAGTATTCGCTATTGGATAGACCGCGGCGCTGCCTTCTGGGATGAGAAAGGAAATGCTCACAGAATGTTCGGGGCTTGCAGTGATATAAGTGAACGCAAGCAGGCCGAGGAAGCCCTGAGACAATCAGAGAAGAGATATCGAACTGTTCTGGAGGATATGGAGGAGTCCTACTATGAGATAGACCTCGCCGGCAACTTCACTTTTTTCAATGATGCACTGTGTCGCAGGTTGGGATATTCCAGAGAAGAGCTGACGGGAATAAACTATCGGGTTTTCACACCACCTGAGAATGTCAAAAAAGTGCTTGAGACCTATAATCGTGTGTATCGTACAGGTAAGCCAGTTAAATCGTTTCCTGTGGAACGGATTAGAAAGGACGGAACACGAATATTTGCTGAATCATCGGTCTTTTCCTTACAAAATGAGAGGGGCGAGATAATCGGCTTTCGGGGGCTCAGCCGTGATGTTACCGAACGCCTGCAGATGATTGAAGCCTTAAGGCGCTCGGGGGAAAGATATCGGACTATTCTGGAGGAGATGCAGGATGGTTACTTTGAGGTTGACCTTACCGGCAACTTTACTTTCTTCAACGATGCACTGTGCCGCGGGTTAGGCTATTCCAGAGAAGAGCTGATGGGGATGAACTATCGGGTTTACATACCCCCTGAGCATGTCAAAAAAGTGTTTAAGACCTATAATCGTGTGTATCGTACAGGTGATATAACTAAATGGTTCCCTATAGACCAGATTAGAAAGGACGGGACAAGGGTATCCACCGAGGACTCGATTTGGCCATTAAGAAACGAGAGGGGCGATATTATTGGATTCCGTGGCATTAGCCGTGATGTTACCGAACGTAAGCAGGCAGAACTAGAAAGAAGGCAAATTGAGCAGAAAGCTCAGCTTGCCAGCCGATTGGCTTCTGTCGGCGAGTTGGCTTCGGGTATCGCCCATGAGATAAATAATCCACTGACCGGGGTTATCGGTTATGCCCACTTGCTATTAGACAGAAAAGATATATCCCAGGACATCAGACACGACTTAGAGATTATCAATGAAGGCGCCCAACGGGTGGCTGCTATTATAAGGAAACTGCTCACCTTTGCCCGGCAGCAGAAACCGGAGCAAAGATTCGCCAACATTAACGAAATTATAAGTACCACACTCGACCTGCGAGCCTATGAGTTAGCATCCAATAGTATAAGGGTGGCTTTCCAACCGGCTCGCGACTTACCCATGACCATCGTCGACTCTGGTCAACTTCAGCAAGTGTTCCTGAATTTAATCATAAATGCCGAGACGGCGATGAAGTTGACCAAAGGTGGGGGCAAGCTGTCGATTAAGACAGAGCAGGTGGATAACACCATCCTGATATCCTTTAAAGACAACGGTCCGGGTATAGCTAAGGAGAACCTGGAGAGGATATTTGACCCCTTCTTTACCACCAGAGAGGTGGGTCAGGGGACAGGGCTTGGCTTGAACGTCTGCCACGGGATAATAACCGAACATAAAGGCAGGATATGGGTTAAAAGCAAGTTAGGTAGAGGGGCTACCTTCATTGTGGAGTTGCCCATAGTCACTGAAGACAGCCAGTTGGTGCTGCTTGAGCCGACAGTCGAAGAGCCTAAGAAGGTGACCAAGGCTAAGATACTGGTGATAGATGATGAGCCGGTGATAAGGCAGTTTGTCAGCCGTGTGCTGAGTGAAGAAGGGCATGAGGTGGAAGCTGTGGATAAAGCTGAAGATGCCTTGGAAAAGATTAAGAGTAAGAGGTACCGTCTCATCCTGCTTGATATCAAGATGCCGGGCATAAGCAGTATTGAGTTGTATAAGCAATTTCAAGAAATAGCTCCGTCTCTGATGAAGAGAGTAGTCTTCATCACCGGCGATGTCCTGGGGAAACGTACCACGGATTTTCTCGCCAAGACAAAAGCACCTTACATTATGAAGCCGTTTGATGCCGAGCAATTGAAGACGGAGATAAACCGCATATTAGCCAGAGGGTGACTCTCTGAAACCCAACCGACCTCGCGTGGCAATCCCTATCATGATTTCCCTTAGATTGCCACGTCGCTAACGCTCCTCGCAATGACATAACAAAAGAAGCCCCTAACAATGACCAAAAGCTCCCTCTCCTGTCATTGCAAGCCCTTTGCCCTTTGTCATTCTGAGGGAGCGGAGCGGCCGAAGAATCTCATCCCTTGCCTTGAGATCCTTCGCTTCGCTCAGGAGGGACAAGGTCTGTCCGCCTCGAACAGGTCGTGCCGTAATTTTCTGACTCCAAAGGGCTAAAACCCCACAACTACGTGTTTGTAATCTGACACAGGTTGTGCTCCAACTAATGTAGCCACGACCCTTTAGGGTCGTGCCCACGAGGCTAAAGCCTCGTGGCTACATGCGTTTAGGACAGCTTCCTTCTTCTCCAAAGAAAGGCCTCAATAGATGATACACGGTCTAGAAAATAGCCGAAAGGCAAGATTTGGAAGTATAATAACCATGACATGATATCTGTTTCAAGACTGCTGTGCGATGCAGTTGGGCCAGGCGACAGCCTTCGCTACAGCAGGCAATATCCAGCCGCCGATAGGCAACGACCTATCGTCGTCTGGAATTGCACCAGAAAATGCAACCTCCATTGTGTCCATTGCTACAGCAGCGCTGGCAATAAAGACCCCGCTGAAGTTTTAAACACTGAGCAGGCAAAATCGTTCATACGTGACCTGGCAGATTTCGGCGTGCCGGTGATATTATTCTCGGGCGGTGAGCCATTGCTCAGAGAGGATATCTTTGAGCTTGCCAACTTCGCCAGGGAACAAGGGATAAGGACTGTCCTATCCACAAACGGTACTCTTATCTCCAAGGAAGTGGCCAAGAAAATAAGGAATGTTGGCTTTGCCGAGGTGGGCATCAGCCTGGATGGCATCGGTGACAAAAATGACCAATTCCGCAGCAAAAAAGGTGCCTACGAAACGGCTTTGCAGGGTATCCGAAACTGCATCGCTCTAGGACTAAGAGTATCTTTGAGACTGACCATCACTCTCTCCAACTATATGGAAATACCTGCTATCTTCGACCTTGTAGAAAGAGAAGATGTAAAGCGGGTCTGTTTTTATCATCTCGTCTACGTTGGTCGGGGAAGTGCCCTGAGCACAGACGACTTGAACCATTCCCAAACCAGGGCAGTTTTCGACCTAATCTGTGACCGCACCGTAGACCTTTATGAACGCGGTATGCCCAAAGAAGTCCTTACCGTGGATAATCACGCCGACGGTGTTTACCTTTACCTTAAGCTGAAAAAGCAAGACCCCGCCCGTGCTGAGAAAGTATTGGCTTTGCTACAGGCCAATGGCGGCAACAATTCGGGCATCCGCATAGGAGCAGTTGACGAATTGGGGAATGTCCACGCCGACCAATTCTGGCAACACTACTCCTTCGGCAATGTGCGCCAGCAGAAATTCGGCGATATCTGGCTGGATACATCAGACCAATTGATGCGCGGGCTTAAGAACCGAAAGGGATTGCTTAAGGGACGCTGCGCCAAATGCCAGTACCTCGACTTGTGCAACGGCAACCTGCGGGTGCGAGCTGAGGCAGTTTTTGGCGATGTCTGGGCTGAAGACCCGGCATGTTATCTGACAGATAGCGAGATTGAACTGGTTCAATGACAAGAGACATGGTTAGAGAGAGCCAAGTGGAAGAGGAAAACATCACCCCTAGACTACAGATGGTAGCCTGGGAGATAACACGAAGCTGTAACTTGTTTTGTGCTCACTGCCGCTCCTCCTCTACTGCTGGCGCTTATGAAAACGAACTTTCCACCGAAGAATGTCTCCACCTGATAGATGGCATACTGGAGGTGGGCAAACCTGTCATAATCCTCAGCGGTGGCGAACCCCTTCTACGCCACGACCTTTTCCAGATAGCAAAATACGCGGTGGAGAAAGGGCTGCGGGTAGTTATGGGCAGCAACGGTACCCTCATCACCGAGGAGGTCGCTGCTAAACTGAAGACAATCCCCATATCTAGGGTGGCTGTCAGTATAGATTTTCCCACGCCCGAACTTCAGGACAAGTTCCGTGGCAAAGCAGGAGCTTTCCAGACGGCTATAGCAGGGATTGCCCGATTACGCCAGGCAGGCATCGAAGTCCAGATTAACAGCACCATCACCAGGCTAAACGTCAGGTATCTGAATGGGCTGCTGGACCTTGCCCTTGAAGCAGGGGCCGCGGCTTTCCATCCATTTATGCTGGTGCCGACAGGTCGGGGCAGAGGGCTTGAAGCGGTAGAGATGTCCCCAGAAGAATATGAGCAAACTCTAAACTGGGTTTATGATAAGCAGAAAGGGCTGGGAAACAGGATATTCTTTAAGCCGACAGACGCCCCTCATTACCAGCGGATAGTCAGACAGAGAGGCAGCAGAGCCGATCCGCAAGGAGTATTGCTTGGTGAGAAATCAGCAACGAAGGCTAGAAAAGATGCCCTGAATTCTATGACACGCGGCTGTCTGGCTGGGACTGGTTTTTGCTTCATCTCCCATCGGGGCAGGGTGCAGGGGTGTGGCTATCTCGATGTGGAAGCCGGGAACATAAGAGACAAGAACTTCGGCGAAATCTGGATGAATTCCACGCTGTTCCGTGAATTGAGAGACCTGTCGAACATCAAGGGGAAGTGCGGCATCTGTGAATACAAGGGGGTCTGCGGCGGCTGCCGAGCCAGAGCCTACGAATCCACCGGCGATTACCTCGAAGCTGAGCCTTACTGCATTTATGAGCCGATCACATTACGAAAGAACAGGTAAACATAAGAATGCCGACAAAGATCGACAATGTTGACAAAAACCTGCTGAACATCATCCAGGCAGAGTTCCCCCTGAGCCGAGAGCCGTTCACTGCCTTGGGACTACACCTAAGCGTTAACTGTAATGAGGTAATCCAGAGAATAGAGAGGTTAAAATCAGGAGGAATCATACGCCTGATAGGTCCCGTTTTTAATCCAAGAAGGCTCGGCTACCGGACTACCTTGGTAGCGGTGAAAGTACCCGTGGAACGGCTGGATGAGGCGGAACAAATCGTCAGCACACATCCGATGGTGAGCCATTGCTACGAACGCGACCATGACTTCAACCTTTGGTTCACATTGGCCATGCCTGTAGCCGAGGACATAGAGAGCGAGGTACACAAGCTAGGCAGCAGAACCAAGGCCGAGGAAATATTAAACCTACCCGCAGTGAGAGTTTTCAAAATAGGAGCTTTCTTTAACCTCAGCAGAAGTAATTCCCACCTGTCATTGCGAGCTCTTCACTCCACTGTCATTGCGAGCGAAGCGTGGCAATCTCAATCCCTCCCCCCACCAGAATTGCCACGGCATTTCGTGCCTCGCAATGACAATAAACATTTTCATCTAAAAGTGCCGGAACCTGAAATCGAATACCATAGCCCGCTCAACACGTGCTCCGACCTGTCTATCGTTGACCGGGCTGTCATCAATGAATTACAGCAAGACCTACCCCTCAGTGAAAAACCGTTTGACCTAATATCAGCAAGACTTTCTATGAACGTGGACAAATTTCTCAGCCACTGCCAGGCTCTTTTGCAGCGCGGAATTATGCGACGCTTCAGTGCCTCTATCAACCACAACAAACTTGGATTTACGGCCAATGCTATGGCTTGCTGGAACATGCCACCTGATATAATAGAGGCAGCAGGCAATAAGATAGCCAAGTTTCCGGAGATAAGCCACTGCTATGAAAGGCAGACAAGCCCCCTCTGGCCTTATAACCTATTTGCCATGATACATACCGCCACCAAAGAGACCTGCCGAGCCATAGCTAACCGGATACACTCAGAGACCGGGCTTGGTAAAAATGACTTGGTGTTGCTTTTCAGCACCAAAGAGATAAAAAAGACGAGGGTTCGATATACGGTATGAAAAGGGATGAGCCAGCATCTACATACTACCCTATTTTACTGAATATTCAAGGTAGGAAGTGCCTGGTGGTCGGTGGGGGGCCAGTAGCTTTGCGCAAAGTAAAGGCACTTCTAGAGCACGGTGCTAATGTGGAGATTGTCAGTCCCACCTTCTGCCCGGAGCTAAATCAGCTGGCAACAGATGGAGCCATACGAGCCATCCAAAGAGACTACAAGTCAGAAGATTTGCAGCACACCTTTATCGCCATAGCTGCAACCGATGATGCCAAAACGAATGAACGCGTGGCTGCCGAGGCCAGACGGCAAGGAGTCTTGATGAATGTGGCAGACGACCCAAAAAACTCCGACTTTATTGTCCCTTCTTACTTAAAGCGTGGTGATGTCATCATCGCTGTTTCCACATCTGGCAGAAGCCCGGCGCTGGCCCGCAAAATCAGGAGCGAACTGGAAAATGACTTCAAAGCCGAATATGAACAGCTAGCCGTAGTTGCTGACGAAGTTCGCTCTAAGCTGAAGCAACAGGGGATTACAGTCAGCAGCGACGCCTGGCAAGAAGTCCTGAGCTTAAATTCACTTATGGAACTGCTGAGACAGGGCAAGAACCAAGAAGCCAAAGAAATCATGCTTACGAGATTGAAGACGTTGGAACAAAATAAGCCATGAAAAAGCCACTTGAAATGCAGATTCATGTGGTGGGCGTGAATCACAGCACAACGCCGATTGAAATTAGAGAGAAGCTGGCAGTTAGCAGCGACCATGTCCCTGATGCCTTGTCCCTGCTTCGAAAATACGTATCCCAGGGACTCATACTGTCTACCTGCAACCGGACTGAGGTCTACTCCATACCCAACAGCGGCGGTTCTTCCCAACCGGGCATAGATTTCCTTAAAGCCTGGGCAAATATCTCCAATGCCGATTTGTCACCTTACGTTTACTGCTACCATAGTGAAGCAGCAGTCAGGCATCTCTTCCGCGTAGCCTCCGGCCTTGACTCGATGATTATCGGTGAGTTCGAGATCCTGGGACAGGTGAATCAGAGCTTAGAGGAAGCCAGGAAGGCTCGCATGGTGGAACATCCACTACGGAATCTTTTCCACCAAGCACTTAGAGTAGGCAGGCGTGTCAGGGAGAAGACAGGAATCAGCAAAAATGCTCTTTCCGTGAGCTCTGTGGCAGTGGCGCTAGCTGCCAAAGCCATCGGAGATTTGACCAGATGCAAAGCCCTTGTCATCGGCACCGGCGAAGCCGGAAGACTAGTAGCCAAGGCGCTAAAAGAAAGAGGTATTTCACAGATTACGACCACCAGCCGTTCCTATGACAAGGCTTCAACTCTTGCTGTAGCACTGGGCGGAAGCTCAGTCGATATAGGTAGCCTTGGGCGAGAGCTAGCTACCTGCGATATAGCCATCAGTTGCACTGGAGCACCCCACCTTATACTTGACCTTAAGTCAGTGGAGAATGCCATGCAAGCTCGTTCCCATCACCCCCTAGTGATTATTGATATCGCTGTCCCTCGGGATGTAGAACCTCAAGTAGGTCAGATTAGCAATGTATTTCTCTACGACATTGACGACTTCACCCATCTCTCAGAGCTCAACCGCAAACAGAGGGAAACCGAGATTAAAAAAGCTATGGAGATTATAGAGGCCGAAGTGAAGAAATTTACCACCTGGTGGCAGGCTATGGAAGTGAAGCCGGTAATCAGCAGTCTGGTGAGAAAGGCGGAAGACATACGCCAAACACAGCTTGATATGACCCTAAAAAAGTTACGCCACCTCTCCGCAGAAGAGCAACAGAGCTTAGAGGCTATGACTAAAGCCATAGTGCAAAAGATACTCCATGACCCTATTCAGTACCTTAAGAACAATGCCCACAGGAGAGCTGACTACATTACGCTGGTCAATGACATTTTCCAGCTCGACAAGGATAAGCCCGAATGAGGAAGATCACTATCGGCACCCGCGGCAGTAAACTGGCTGTCATTCAAGCTGAATGGATACTGACCAAGCTCAGAGAAGCTGACCCCGGACTAGAAGCTAGCCTTGTCAAAATAACAACCAGAGGCGACCGAGACAGCGGCACTGCCCTTGATAAATTCGCTGGGCAGGGAGTGTTCGTTAAAGAGCTGGAAAAAGCTCTGATTGATGGTGAGATCGACCTGGCCGTTCACAGCCTCAAGGACCTGCCCACCGAAATCCCCTACGGGCTTTCTCTGGCGGCAGCAACTGCCAGGCTTGATCCGAGGGATGTCCTTATCTCCAGAGCCGGTAAGCTTGCCGGACTTGCCCCAGGCTCGAAGATAGGCACGGGGAGTCTTAGGCGCTCGGTTCAACTGTTTGCCCTCCGCCCTGACCTTGAAATATGCGGGATAAGAGGAAATATTGATACCCGTTTGCGAAAGGTCTCTGAGGGAGAAGTTGATGGCATCATCGTGGCAGCTGCTGCCTTGATACGTCTCGGCTGGCAAGACAAGATAGCAGAATACTTACCCATAGAACATTTCACTCCGGCGGTAGGACAGGGAGCGCTGGGAATAGAGATACGCTCCGAAGACAAGGAGACAGCATCGCTTGCCTCGGCAATAAATCACGCGCCGACATGGCAGAATGTTACTGCCGAGCGGACATTTTTACGAGCCCTCGGTGGCGGCTGCCGCGCCCCTATAGCTGCTCTCGGCATTGTGTCAGACGGTGTCTTGAAGCTAAGTGGGATGGTGGCCAGTGTCGATGGTGTCCACATTCTGCGTGCCACCGAAGAGGGAGATGCCCTGGCCCCGGAACAAGTTGGAAAGCGTCTCACCCAGAAAATGGTGGCGATGGGAGCACTTGACTGCATTTCTGAGTTAAAATCTCGGTGAGCCGCCCACCTAAACCAATTTGTCATTGCGAGGCACGGGGTGCCGTGGCAATCTAGGTGGCGGGAGGGTGAGGTGAGATTGCTTCGCTTCGCTCGCAATGACGAGAAGGGAAAAAGCCCTAAACAAATTCAAAATCACAAATTCCAATGAACAAAACATACAAAAAGCTGTCATTCTGAGGGAGCGAAGCGACCGAAGAATCTCGTAGCCAAGAATCTGAGTGAAACTTTGAGATCCTTCCCCTTCACTTCGTTCAGGGTCAGGATGACAGGGGAAAAGGCTCGGAAGTTCAATTGCCAAAGACCAAAACTTCGGGTGTTTCGAATTTGGAGAATTTGAATTTTGATATTATTTGGGGTTTAGTATTTCGAATTTCCCATTGTAGGGGGCGAGGCTAAAGCCTCGCAGCTACATGTTATCTTTTGCGGCACCAAGTGGGTTAACCTGCCAGACAAGATTAAACTTAGCTACCCCGCCTGGCGGCAAATCGAGCGGCAGCAGCATAACCAGGCAACTCTCCTGATATATCCTTTCTATGCCACCTTCGGAATTGGAGACACTTTCCACAGGAAAACGCCACAAACTGACCCTTGGCATTGCTGTTAGTTCCAGTTCTATGCCCAAATGCCGATTGCCCAGGGTTATTTGTTCAATATCTGCCAGATCACCCCAAGAATCGAGATGATAGTCATCCAGGGTAATTCCCGGTACGCGGTAATAGGCCTGTTCATTATGTCCGCCGCCAAGCAAGTTAACATTCCACTCGCTGCCGAAAACAGCCTGAATTGATGAGCCACTTATGTTCTTCACCTGGTAGCTTATATCCATCTTCTCTTCTCCAGCCACCAGCCTGATTTCTTTCTGCACCTCAAAAGGCAGGTTTTTCTGGCTTATCCGTAGAATTCCGCTCCGCCATAGCAAAATCTTCAGTTCATTACCTTTCTTCTCTACCGAGAACTTATAAGGTTTACCGACAAAGTTGTCCAACTCGCTATAAGACTGATTGGCGAATTCCTCTAGTTTCGTGCCCGGGCTGAAGAAATGGTCAATGAGGCTAGAACGAAGATATTTATCATAGACTAAATAGCGAAGGGAGTCTTTATCTTTTACTCTTATCAGGTCATGTATGCTGGGAACAGCGCTTTTCTCCCCTGTCTGTTTTTCGGGGGGTGGCTCGGTTAATACTCGATGGTAAGCCTCTGGCCTCCTGGCTAGCGTGCTATATAGATTATAGCTATGACGGCGAAGGTCCCATTCAAAAATAGAGCCACCTTCCGCAGGGCTTAAGTAAACAGAAAAGGCGTCGCCATCAACAAGTAACTCTTCATTGCCATCACCATCAAAGTCGCCCTTTTGCCATTCCCGCCAACTGCGGCTTGAACGGAAGATTTTCCCTAACCATGAGCGAGGCTGATGGATTATGCTGTCAGCTTTGCTTTCAGCCTGAACGAGATAGCTGTAGGTGGTTGCTCGAATATCAGCCAGGTAAATTCCGCCGAAGACACCGTGCCAGTAAGGACAGTTGCATTGCGCTTTCCACAGCTCTTCCAGCCCACAGTCGCCTTTATTGATGGTACGAGCTTGATAAACCTTCTGATGAACGCGGAGCATTTTCTTGTGCATCCGGTTTATCTCCGGGTACTTAACTAAGAAATTACGCCAGATACCGCTGTACATGAATTGAGTTATATTCTGACGCCCCTCGGCTTCAAGCTGACGTTTGAGGTTAATATATTCCCAGGACTTGTCGGCTGGCAGAGACCATTCCAGCATTTCATCATAAGAAGCGCAGGGCAAATAAAGTCTGCCTAGAGGCAGAAACCGACAGGCATATTCACCCAGCAGGATAGTCTGCAGCCAATCTTGGTTGGCTTCCAATTCAGTGAAGAATTTCTCCACCCACCCCTTTTGCCAGCAGTATTCATAAGTCCCCGGCCAGATACCAAATTTCTCGCCATCATCACCCAATATAGCTATCTTATTTCCCCTGTCCGAAGCCTCCTTGTCCAAATACGCTATAACTTCCTCCACATCATGCCAAGGGATGGAATAGCGTAGCTGCTTGCTGATGGGAAATACCTTTACAGAGTAACCTTGCTCCTCGGTAATGTAGTAGCCGAAGAGGTCTTTATCATCTAATCCCACTGCCCTGAAGGCAATATCATCAACCAACGTCCATTCCACGCCTGCCTCTGCCAGAATCTTGGCCAGGTGCGGCTCCCAAACTCGCTCGGCGAGCCACAGCCCTGCCGGTTTAAAGCCAAACCTCCGATTGACGAAGGTGCTCATTTTAGCAATCTGCCCCAGTTTATCGGCGTCTGGAATAGCCGGCAGAATAGGCTCATAATAGGCACCACCCATGATTTCCACCTGTTTTCGGCTTACCAATGCAGCCAGCCGGTCCAAAAATTCGGGGTGACTTTGTTCCAGCCAGTCGATAAGGCAACCACTGTAATGTAGAGAAAGGCGGATAGCTGGATATTTTTCTAGCGCCTCAACCATAGGCAGATAGGCTTGCTGGTAAGCTTCCTCAAAAACCCAGGGAAAGTTACCTAAAGGCTGATGATTATGGATGGCCAGGCCAAGATAAATCTGCTTCATGCATCCGTCATTGTCATTGCGAGCGAAGCGTGGCAATCTCTGAGATTGCTTCGGGGGCTTGCGCCCCCTCGTAATGACAGATAAACACCTCTATTTAGATAAGTGACGAATATGAGAGGTTTCTGCTCCCAATTTCTCGTCATATCTGAAATTGCAATTATGCTTTCCGTATCTTCTCCTTGGCAACCTTTAGCACAACCTTATCGCCGATCTTATCGATATCTCCTGGTGGGATTGACATTTTCTTGGTTAAACCCGACTTTACCACAATGCCAAGAACTGTCGCTTTACCTATATTCAACTCCATATCCACAATCTTACCTACCACTTTAGCATTGACATCAATAACTTCTTTCCCGAATAACTCCTTGGCTTTTATTTCTTCCCTCCTTATCAGCGATGTCATCTATGAGTAGCGTTAACATTCCCTGGAATCTTAATCCATATACAGGTTGTCTGTAATCTGGTCAAAGATATGTCTTGCCGCCACCACCTTGTAATAATATTCCTTTTTCACCTCCGGTTTACTGCCACTGGTAGATATCGCCTTATAAGCGTTCAGCAACGCCGAACGTTGAAGATTTAGACCAAGGTAAACCATATTTATATCCCACATCGGCTTCTTGCTTGCCCACCAGAACTGACAACTGTGAAGTGCCGGATCCAGAGTTGCCCTAGCGATGTTGGCGAATTGACTGCTGGCATCATTATCAGCCAGTTCTACCGCTTTGTGAGTTACATGCATAGTAATCGAAAGGTGCTCCCATTGCATCTGGTGTATCGGGTTATTCTTGTCTTTCCACAAAGGATAGTAGTTTTGCATCTTTATATCATCGGCTGAGGTGCTCCACGACGATGGCCTCGGTTCAATCCGATTTCCTCTGGGGAAAATTTCGAGCAGCTCACTCATGGTGACAATTTTTATTTGCCTATCTTCCTTATCTTTTTCAAACTCGAATAGTCTTCGATGCTGTTCGGCAAGAGGCTTCTGTTCATGCATGGTTTTGTCTTGATTTGCCATTGGCTCCAAGGTCTCAAAGACCGGTGACAAAAACAGCTTGCCCCAGTGCTGGATATGATGCCCAAAGGTTTCAGCATCCATCGCAGTAACAACATATATGTCATCTTCGCCGTTATACAGCCGTTTTAGATGCTCGATGAAGCCTGCACCGTCAATATCCCGAAAGCTAATTTTATTGCTCAATACATCATCGCGGAAGAAGACGGCTAGCTTATTTTCCTCGCAACTGATTTCATGAATCACGTCCATTGGCCAGGCCATGGGACAGGCTATTCCACTGAGGATAATCCATTCATGGCGGGACTCAATAATCGGGTCAACCATATCATGGGAATAACACATCTCCGGGGGAAAGAAACCTTTGGGAACATAAACATCACCCAAGAAATTACGGTTGGTCTGATAATTGAGCTTTATCTGCCTCTCCGCCTCTTCCGTTGGTATCAGGGGCAGCACCGGATGATATTTGCCCGAGCCAGTAAATTCAACCTGCCCGTCTTCGGCTAACTTGCGTAACTTAGTCAGTACATCAGAATAGCCGCACTGCCCCAGCATCTCCGTAAGGACGCCATTGATATTCACAGTAGCTCGGGAATGCGGAAATTCACTGAAGACATCAAGTAATGGACGATATGCCTCATTGCTTATCTTCATAAGCATGCTGGCGGTTTGCGTTGGAGGTTGATAGAAATGGAAAAGGGGTGCCCAGTAAATCATGCCTTTCTTCCTCCCTTTGGTTGTTGCTCGAAAACATAAACAGCAGCACCTATTATCCCGGCATTGCTGCCGAGGCGGGCTCGAACAATACGCGCCGTCCGAGCTGGCAATTTGAAGGCTATCTCCCTTACCGCTTTTCGTGTGGGAGCAAGTAACATATTCCCCATCTTTGACACGCCACCACCAATAACGATTAGCTCAGGATTAAAAATGTTAACCAGATTCGCCAGGCCGATGCCGAGGTAATTGGCAGCTCTAGCCACTATGTCACAGGCTAAGGAATCCCCCTGCCTAGCAGCTAAAGATACCGTCTCAGCAGTAATGCTTTCGAGCCTGCCAGCAACAAGCTCAACAATAGAACTTTTTTCGCCTTGATTGAGACGTCTCACCGATTCTCTGGTCATGGCTGAGCCTGAAGCCAAAGCTTCAAGACAACCGAACTTACCGCAATTGCATTGGGGGCCATGGGTCTCTATTATCATGTGGCCTATTTCACCAGCACAGCCATCAGCCCCAGAATAGAGCTCACCGTCTATAATGATTCCACCACCAATCCCTGTGCTTACCGTTAGATAAATAAGGTTATCCACTCCCTTTCCGGCTCCAGAACGATGCTCCCCTAGAGCAGCAGCGCTGGCGTCGTTAATGAGATAGGTGGTCAAGCCCAACCTTTCAGCGATAATATCCCTTAATGGCACGTCGCGCCAGCCGGGTAAGTTAGGAGAGGTAGTTATAATACCCTCGTTGGTATCTAGAATCCCAGCAGCAGCAATACCGATGCCGACTACGTCAGATGATGTTTTCAGCTTTGCCTGAGCCATTGTCTCAGCCACAGCAGATGACAGCCTATTGATTACTGGCCGAGGGCCTTCGTCGGCCAGCGTCAAGGAATATTTGCGGGATATGATCTCGCCGGTGGATAGAACGGCTGCCGCGATAATCTTAGTCCCACCCAGATCTATAGCCAGAACCGACCGCCGCCTACTTGCTAGCATGTTCTTTTAACTCCAGAGCCCTTTGATAAAGAGACTCATACTTCCTGGCAGAAGCTTGCCAGGAAAAGTCAAGCGTCATTATGCGTCGCATCACATTGTGCCAAGCTTTCTTTTTGTAGCTATTTACTGCACGCCGAATAGTAGTTGATATAGCCTTATAATCATACTCCTGAAAGACAAAGCCGGTGCCCTTATTAAGGTCTCTACTCAAATCCTGGACAGTATCAGCCAGACCACCGGTACGGCGGACTATAGGCACTGCCCCATAGCGCATGGCAATAAGCTGCCCTAAACCACACGGCTCGAATCGAGACGGCATCAAAAACATGTCGCAGCCAGCATAAATAAGATGAGCTAAAGGATCATCAAAGTCGATAAACACAGCCAAGTGCTGCGGATATCTAGCCGCCGCTTGCCTGAGCAGACTATGATATTGCTCTCTGCCTCTGCCCAGGATAATCATCTGAGCCTCAGCTTTCGGAAGCCAAGAATCAAGGCTCCCAACCACAATGTCCAGGCCTTTCTGCTCATCAAGGCGAGACACCATGCCGATAAGGGGCGTCTCAGCATTCTTAGCAAACTCAGCTCGTTCCTGAAGAGCTAGTTTATTGGCGAGCCTTTTGTTCAATGTTGAAGCGTCATACTCAGCCGGGATGAAAGGGTCGGTTGCTGGGTTATATTCGTCATAATCCAAGCCATTGACTATACCAAAGAGTTTATCCTGTCGGTAGCGCAAAAGATGGTCAAGCCCTGCACCATATTCTGGGGTTAAGATCTCTTTTGCATAGGTCTCGCTGACCGTGGTTACCATGTCAGCCCAAAGAATTCCCTGGCCCATGAAATTGAGTGGGGGCTCAGGTGCACCGGCTGAGCGCCATTGCCAGTCTTGCTCCAGCCCAGAATCAACCAGAAAGTCGCGGTCAAAGAATCCTTGATAGGCTAGATTGTGAATGGTGAAAATCGAGGGATAAGCATAGTTATTTTTCTTCAACTGCAGAGGAATCAACGCTGTGTGCCAGTCGTGACAATGGACTATCTCAGGTTGCCAGTCCAATTTGGGCAATATCTCCAAAACAGCTCGGCAGAATAACAAAAAATCCCATAGCTCGTCTTTACCGTATATCTCCGTAGAATTATAGAATTCATCGCTATCTACCAGGTAAACTTTGACCTTATCATCAAGCTCGGTTAACTTTAAAGAGACAGGTTTGGTGGTTTTCATTTCCTGTACGTTCAAATTATCAATTACTGGTGATGGGGGGAATCTGTCAGCATCGATAATGCCATATCTCGGCATTATAACTCGCACATCGTGTCCCAGTCTGTTCAAAGCTTTGGGTAAAGAGCCAACAATATCTGCCAGACCACCCACCTTGACCAGCGGAGTGGCTTCAGCGGCGACAAACAGGATTCTCATTATGGGGTTTGGCCTTCCCTCTCAGCGAAGGAACGGTAATCGATATCGGGGAAGATTTTATCCAGCTCCCATAACTGGTGACAAAGAGCCAAGGCGGCTTCATCCGGCTTCCCTGATTCAGCGATATCAGCCAATTGCTGAAAGCGTTTGACATGCTCCAAAAAACGATTCTCCGCATAGAAACGAGCCTGGCCCGTCGTTATTAAAAAGGGCCAGTCGCTGGACTGCAGCAATATCAGTTCCCTGGCTGCCTGATTCAGGATTTCCTTTATCGCTCGATTGGCTTTGGGATATTTGGCTACCAGCTTTTCCATCCTCACTTCGGCTGAGTGGATTATCGGCCATATCCAGTCGGTATCAGCATTTTGCCAGGTAAAATGACCACCACCCAATCCCCAAGAACTCTCAGGCAAAGCCAGCACGTCCTCCGGCGGATGCTTTTTAATGAACTCGCTGGCAGTGGTCAATTCCACAAGCTCACTTCCGCTGAGTTGACGTAGAACTTCTTTGATCCAGTCAACGCCTTCAAACCACCAATGCCCAAAAAGTTCAGTATCATAAGCTGCAGCGATGATGCCAAATTTTCCAGTTTCCTGATAGAAGTTGGTCACCAACTCGTCGACCAAATGGGCATAATGAGAGCTGTGTTCAGCGACACGCTGACCTGCCCAATACGGATCATAATATTCCTTATATGCCAGATCCAATTTAGCTCCGGTAATCTTCCAGTAGTGAAGCCCGGAGATCCCGTCCTTCTTATGAAACTCACGGTAATAGAAGTCGCCGGGATAACCCCATTCAGCGGACCACACCTGCATGCTGGTTCGATTATCCCTGCCAATGACAGCGACCTCTGGAGTTTGCACCCAGTAAGGCAAATAGGTAGTTCTCTGCGTCGGCTCAGGATATTGAGCCAGCGGCACCACATAGCGCCTTGGTATACTAGCATAAGGTCCGATAACTTCTTCCCTAGCTTTGCCGACTGGCTCACCACCCTCAACCGTATGAGTTTCAGCAAAGAAACAGCTCATACCGAGTTGGGATAGAAAAGATTCCACACCTGGCTTAACGTAGCGCTTGCCTTGGCTGTCAACATAGTAGGCAGGTCGATAACCGCACTCAGGAAGCCAGACCGACGACGGGGCTATACCGAAATGGCGCCGATAGCTTTCTTTCCCCACCTTCAGTTGACCGTAGATAGAAGAATCACGCTCTAACAATGGTAGGTAGGCATGCGTGGCTGCGCTCGTAGTTATTTCTATATGCCCTTCGTCTTGCAGTTGTTTGAAGGCAGAGATTATGTTTCGGCTGAACCTCTCGTTGAAGCTATTCAATATATGCTGATATCTGTCAAGGTAAAATTGAGCTAAGTAAAGGAGATGACCTTCTCCGGCTTTCTCGAAGCGGCTTACGTCTTTTTGAGCCCGACGGATTTTGTCCTCGATGAATGCCGCCATATGGTCAATCACTAGTGAATCGGCTAGCTGTTCAACCAAAACTGGACTAATGCCTAAGGTTAGTTTGAAAGGGCAGCCTTCCTGTTTTAGGTCATAAAGGGCATCAAGCAAGGGAATATAAGTTTCTGAAGCTGCCTCATGAAGCCACTCCTCACCATGCGGCCAGCGCCCGGCGTTACGGCAATAAGGAAGATGACTATGTAAGACAAAGGTAAATCCTCCAACTTTCATTTTCACCTCCTACAACGGATGACGTCGCGGTGCTTTACTGGCCACACTCTCTCCACTAGGGATGACCTTAGATGGGAAATCAGCACCTTCCACCCAACAGCCGATCTTACAATTTCGGCCGATTTTCACATCACCTGGTATTCTGGCGCCTTTACCTACTATAGTTATGCCGGCATTCAGGTTCTCTGGCTCTTCTTTGTTAGGTGCAAGGTCATCACCATAACCGATATAGCATCCGGGACTGATCCAAACTTGCTTATCAACAATAGACCGGTCAACAACAGCCCCTCTGCCCACAGTGGTATCATCAAAAATGATCGAATCCGTTACAACTGCACCGTCTTCAATAAATACACTAGGAGAGATAACAGACCCTTCCACACGCCCATTAATAATGGCACCGTTAGACACCAGACTCCTCGATATCTGAGC
Organism: Chloroflexota bacterium; assembly: GCA_016865855.1. GTDB lineage: Bacteria > Chloroflexota > Dehalococcoidia > GIF9 > UBA5629 > 9FT-COMBO-48-23. The sequence continues at coordinate 43,650 of VGNX01000001.1, forward strand.
ATTTAGTCCTAGCTTTGCTGGAGGCTTATCTCGGTGCACAGTTCGTATTTCAGCTGCCGGGTCATAAAGGTTCAGGTCAGGCAAATCAACAATCAAATCCATATTGGCCTGCCAGTAAGACTCAACAGTACCCACATCCCGCCAGTAGCCGCGGTATCTGTAGCCATAGACTTTATGCTTTCCAATAATTTCCGGCAGAATATCATGACCAAAATCATGACCACCTTCCCTCTGAGCATACTCTTCAAGGCAATTAACAAGGACACTTTTGTCAAAGACATATATTCCCATGGAGGCAAGATTGCTTTTAGCCGTCTTCGGCTTCTCCTGGAAACTGATTACATGCTCATTATGGTCCAGGGTGATAATCCCAAATCTCGAAACTTCTGACAAGGGCACTTCGGTTACCGCCACAGTAACATCAGCTCGCCTGGTACGATGAGTCGATATCATGTGGTCATAACGCATGGTATAAATATGGTCGCCAGACAGAATAAGGACTTCGTCTACTCTCTGGTCTTCGATAAAATAAAGATTTTGGTAGACAGCATCAGCCGTGCCTTTGTACCAGTCTCGAGTTGACCGACTTAAAAAAGGTTGAAGCAGGACGACCCCACCAGTAGCCCTATCCAAGTCCCAGGGTCTGCCTATGCCAATATGCTGGGTCAATGAGCGAGGATTATATTGGGTAAGCACTGCCACATTATAAATACCGGAGTTAACACAATTGCTCAAGCTGAAATCGATAATACGGTATTTGCCACCAAAGGGCACTGCCGGTTTAGCTCTTTCCGCAGACAGAATACTCAATCTCTCGCTGGCACCGCCGGCCAAAATCATAGCTACTACCCGGTTCATGTCATCACCTCCCCGCTGGCTTCGTCTCCCATTTTAACCCAAATTCGCCACGTTTGTCGAATTATCCGTATTTGCCGTGAAGGGGATGAGCGCTTGCTGAGGGGAGGGAAATTCTGCGAGCCTTGCAGATTTTCAAATACTGCCACTTGAACCTAAGATGACATGGTAAACAAAAACACTTGCTAGGTGTCAAATAGTAGCTTCAAGGTGACTATCTCAAATGGATTAACTTCCATCCTCAGTTCCCCATTCTCAACTTTCAGCTCGGATTCCTCTTCCTCTAGTAGATTAACACATTTGGCTGCCTTAATCTGAACCGGCATTTGCAGCTGTGCTTGGCACGTCTGCCCCTTGGTTTCGAAGAACCTCAGAATTACAGCATCTTCTTTCTCCGCCTTCTTGAGAGCAGAGATGATTAAATTGTCTGGTTCAAGCGTAAAACTCCGTAGCTCTTTGTCCAAAGCCGTAGTGTCCATCTGAAAAGCCAGTAAATGATAGGTGAATTCATGGCCTCGCCTGTGAATCTCCGTTTCTTTCCAATCGCCGGAATGGGGATAAACTGCATAGATGTAAGTGTGTTCGCCTAGCTCCATGGCATAGGGGGTGGGTATTAGTGGCCCACTCGAACCATCGGTGGACAGGACAGAGACGCTTCTCAACAATGTGCAGTAGATTTCCCCGGCCTTTATCTCGTTTAGCGGTACCCCTCGGGTGAAAAATGCCAGACCACGCCTCCCCTCTTGACAATTGACCCAGTTGACTGATGGAGCCTTAATGGAGTAGTCCAAGCTGGTCGGCAAGGGCAAGTCAATAACACCGAACTGAGTCTGACGGCAATAGGCAGGAATCACCATGCAGGTGTCAAATTTTAACCGAATTCGTATGTGAGACTGCTGGGAGTTTATGGTCGTGATGAAATCAATTCGAGGTATGTCATTATAAACAATGACTTTCTTAAGAACGTCTATGGTTTTGTGTCGCTGCAATATCGAACCAAATTTCTTGGTAAGGTAGTAAGGCCATTGCAGGCAATAGAATGAGTCCTTGAAAGTAATAACTGTCCGTACCGGGCTTGTTTCTATTTTGCATTCATCCGGCTTAAAGGTACCGAAATGAATGCCTTCACCACTCTCTGAATGGATCAAGCCATCAAACTCGCTCCTATGAAAGTAGAGGTCACCGATTTCCTGGTCTATTACTAATTCGTTCCCTTCAAGAATCTTTCTGTCATCCATGTCGAACACCTCTAGAACACCTGTCTTGTCATCTATCGCCAGTTTGAAGTATTTGTTTACCACCCCATTTCCCCGAACTTCTACATCGGACTGAAATTGCTTATTCTTTTTAACTATCTGGTAGACACGGTACCCCAGTGATGGAACGGTTGCCACGAAGCAGAGCTTGGCCTTACATACACTTCCATCCTCCCTTCGCTGAACCTGAATCACTTCGCTGGCGATCTCTTCTCCATTAAGCGCTACACCCAATTCCTCATTCCAACCCTCGCCAAGCTGCACTTCGGTCTCTACCCAATCTGTAACCTCCCAATTATTCGGATTGAGAACAACAATACCATTTCCAGGGCCACTGTCCTTTAAGAAATGCTCTGCAGCATCCTTTAACAGAACCTTTGCCATCTTGTTCATATCGGCGATATAGTCCCAGGCCTCCTCATAGATTTCATCAATGCCACAGCTTGGTAAGACATCATGGTTAGCCAAAAAGAGCATCTTTCTCCACATTTCTGTCATCGCATCTGATGGATACTGCATGCCAAAAATCCAGGCTACCGTAGATATTTTTTCCGAGGTAAGCAGTAAGTTTTCACAATTCTTGATGGCCAATTTAAGTCCTATCCGGCTGGAAACCACATCAGGAAAAATATTCTGCAAATCTGAACTATATAGCTCACCGTGAAACGTCGCAAACTCGTCACCATCCTCTTCCAAGTTCTTGAAGAAGTCACTCGGTGTTGAGATTATCATCCTCGAATCATCGTGTTCCCTGTTCCATTGGGCTACCTTATCTGGAGTCTCCTCCTGAGGCGGGACACCGCCACTCCCGCACGGCATAAGCATATGGGAGGTTATGGCAAAAGCTGATAACTTCTCGTAGGCCTCATCCCACTTATCGAGGTCCAGCCCAGCACGGTACCCCAGAGGCATCCAGTGGCTGAGGATTTGCGAACCATCGAGCCCCTCCCACATGAACTCGCTCACTCGGTAACCAATGGTTTCTGGTAATCCACGCCGGAAGGCAAGCCACTTATATCCAGACTTCTTGTAGACCTGCGGCATCTGAGCATTAAGACCAAAGCCATCAGCCGCCCAAGCTACTGGCACATCTATACCGAATTTCTCTTTGCAATATCTTTTCCCGAATAGTATCTCCCGGACGAGCACTTCTGCAGCCGGTATCATTAGGTCAGGCATAATGTATTGACCATCGGCTATTTCGATTTTCCCCACGGCGATAGCTTTTTTGATGCCGGCAAAAAGCTTGGGATTCCTTTCCTCAATCATCTCCAAAAGGTAAGTTTGCTCTATCAGAAACTTGAAATCTGACTCTTTTATCATCTTAACCGCATTCGTCAAAATCATCTCATTGATAAAGTAATAGTCTTCTTTGGTAAAAGCCCAAACGACGTCGTAGTGAGAATGCGGTACCAGGTAAATTGTTTTCATCTCGTTCATGGCTTCTATTTTAGCACACGCCCCATTTAGATTCATTTTTCGTAATATGCTTAACAGCTGCTAGTCCTTTTCGAGACGCTACCTGAAAGTTAAATCTAACCACAGTCCAATATTAAATTCATCATCTGTCTGAGCGAACTCAATTTATCAACTGGCAAACTGTATCACTTTTTGTTACAATCCAGACAAGAAGGAGAGTGCCTATGGACTGGAATCCCATCATAAACTGGCTCTTAGAACACGGCCCACGTATCCTGTTCATCATCGCTATATCGGTGGCTGTCTATTACCTTCTGCGTCATTTTGTACCCATCGTGGTAAAGAGAACCGTCACGGGCACCATGGTGGGCAAGCCAAAATCGGCTATTAAGAAAAGAACTGATACTCTAAGCAACGTATTCATCCAGACCGGGATGGTTTTTGTCGGCGTAGTGGCGATTTTTACAATCGTCGCAGAGCTGGGAATAAATATCGCTCCAGCGTTGGCTGGACTTGGCATCGCTGGTATCGCCGTCGGCTTCGGTGCCCAGAGCCTGGTCAAAGATATATTCAACGGCGTTCTCATACTGCTGGAAAACCAGTACGGCATAGGCGACGTTGTCAAAATCGCTGGAATTGCCGGGTTAGTCGAGGACGTAACCATGCGAAGAACAGTCCTCAGAGACCTGGACGGCATAGTCCACAGTATTCCCAACAGCGAGATTGGGGTTGCCAGCAACTACACTAAAGAATGGGCGCGGGTGAATATGAATATCTCGGTGGGCTACGGCGAGAACCTCGACCATGTTATTGAGGTCATCAACAGGGTAGGTAAAGAGCTGGCGGAAGACCCTGACTGGGCACCGCGGATTCTCAAGGCGCCACAAGTGCTTAGAGTCGATGATTTCGGAGACTCGGGAATTGCCCTTAAGATACTTGGTGAAACTGGACCACTGGCCCAGTGGGATGTAATGGGAGAACTGCGCCTGAGATTAAAGAAAGTCTTCGATGAGGAAGGCATCGAAATCCCCTGGCCGCATATTAAAGTCTTCTTCGGTCATGTTCCTGAAATAGGTATCAAGGGGTCTATTGAGCAAGAATTGCCACTGACAACGCCTGCTCAACAACCAAGCAAGAGAAAGAGACGCAGAAAACTCCCGCCAGACTAAAGTAGAAGCTTAAAGAGTATCTCAACCCTGCCCTAGCTCGACAACCAGAAGGTCAAGGGCGAGGTCACCATCATATTTCCCCGTCTTGATAGCAACATCAGCTTCCAGAAGCTTATGATAAGTCTTCTTTACCCGTTCTAAAGTATATGCCTTGGATTGCCTTACTGCTTTCTCCAAACCATAGTCTGAAGCCGGCTCCAACCTACCCCGAATTTCCGGCCGAAACAATCCTTGGCCAAGCTCTTTAGCCATGACTATCAGACGAAGTTGTCGGGTAATCATAGCCAGAACATAAGAAGGAGATGCCCCCTCCTGAATTAACCGATGGAGCATCTGCTGAGCCACCTTCATTCGCCCTTCAAGGATTGCATCCACCAGAGCAAAGATATTAGCCTCTCTGGCATAACTTGTTACCTGCTTGACACTGTCCTCAGTGATAACCTGCCCTGCACAATAGGCAAGAAGCTTATCTATTTCGCCGCTCATAGCCCACAAATCTGCACCAACCAGCCCAACCAGCAGCTTGACTGCTACTGGAGATATGTCACCACCGCCTTGCTTTACCCGGTCTTGTATCCAGCTGCTTAGCTCTTTATCTTTTAGTGGGCGAAAGGTCATGACTTTGGCCAGCGCCGCCAGAGACTTCAATAGACGATTATTAGCCTTTATTTCACCATCAACTAGAACCAACGCAGTGGTCGGTGACATCTGCTTAACACAGTCAGCCAGACCCATCCATTCTTCCAGCCCTGAATTGAGTTTTGCTCGAGAGCGGGTCACCCTCCGTTCTAGCCCAGATCTCTGTTCGAAGCGTCCCAGCAAGCCTTTAACAATGACTAGCCTATTTGGGCACAAGAATGGGATGGCACTACAAGCATCTCTGAGTTGGATTAAGCTTAGCTGCTGGCCATCTAATATGCTGGTATTAACCTCCAGCATCTCTCGGTTACCCAACTCATTTTTTATCTCCTCCAGCGCCTGCTGGAGAGAGAAATCGTCTTTTCCGTAGAGTATATAGAACAAGGCTTGCACCCCCTACATTGTATCATAGGGTGCTTGAGTGCCGCCTTGAGCAACGATTGTGTATCATCTATTCAGGCTTTTCTTTTGAACAGGCTGTCCGAAAATGTAGTCCCGACCCTTTAGGGTCGGGTTCCCGAGGCTAAAGCCTCGGGTCTACATGTTTAATGTGTATCACCAATGTAGCTATAACTTCTCCCACAAAGTGGAGAGAAAAATTGTCACATAGAGTTTTCGGACAGTCTCTGAACAACTGTTATCATTAGCAGGGCGGTTTTTTCTGGAGCTGTAGCCACGAGGCTTTAGCCTCGCTAGAGCGACCCTTCAGGGTCACAACTACATTGAAAATGGATTGTTCATAAACACTCTCCAAAAACTCCTCTTGATTTTACCCTCCACACTAGATATACTCAATTAAACTGGCGGAGGCCGGGAAGATTACATCCAAGTATTCAAGGAGGCAGAGATGAGTTATTCTTTTGATGAAAAAACTGGTATCGAGGATGGGAGAGAGCTTGACTTGGAGATGCTTCGTGAAGATTTGATAGCCGAATTGCAGGCCATAAACCAGTACCAGGAGCATATCGAGGCCTTAGAAGATGAGGAGGCTATAAGGGCTCTGGAACATATACGAGATGATGAAAAGGAACATGTCGCCGAACTGGTTAAATTGATTCAAATGCTTGACCCAGTTCAGGCAGAAAAATTCACCAAAGGGATCCTGTGATCAGAACAGCGTATACATAATAGGGAGAAGATCGGTTTGAAAGTAATGGTTATTGGTAGTGGGGCTCGGGAGCACGCACTTGCCTGGAAAATCGCCCAAAGCCCCAATGTCACCGAACTCTATGTAGCCCCAGGCAACGTTGGCACAGCGGCCATCGCCCGCAACTTGAACATCCGCCCCAATGATATAGAGGCTTTAGCCAAAGCTGCCCAAGACATCGGTATTGACCTCACTGTTGTTGGCCCAGAAGCACCCCTAGCTTCAGGCATTGTAGACCACTTCGAGCATCTCGGGATACCTATTTTCGGGCCAACAAAAGCCGCTACCCGGATAGAATCAAGCAAAGTCTTTGCCAAAAAACTAATGCAAAAATATGCTATCCCCTGCCCCAAAGGTGTCACTTTCTCCAATTACGCCGAAGGTAAGAAATATCTTGAGTCTCAGCCAGTACCGATCGTGGTTAAGGCTGATGGGCTGGCAGCCGGGAAGGGAGTAATAGTAGCTGGTTCGAGAGGAGAAGCTTTAAAAGCTCTGTCAGATATCTTGGAAGCTAAGATTTTTGGTTCGGCTGGTGACAGTGTAGTGATCGAGGAATGCCTCACCGGCAGAGAGGTAAGCCTCCTGGCTTTCACCGATGGCAAAACGGTCGTTCCTATGGTTCCAGCTTGCGATTACAAGAGGATATTTGATAATGACCAGGGCCCTAACACCGGTGGCATGGGCAGCTATAGCCCACCTGGATTTTTCGACGCTAAACTGACTCAGCGGGTAATGGAGACAATCCTAAAACCGGCGGTAAGAGCAATGGCCAACGAAGGAATACCTTACAAAGGGGTGCTTTATGCCGGACTGATGATAGCGTCTGATAGGCCAAAAGTGTTAGAATTTAACGCCAGATTCGGTGACCCGGAGACTCAGGCGATTTTACCTCGTCTGCAGACTGATTTAGTAGACATTCTTCTCGCCGTAATAGATAATAGGCTCGGTGAAGCAACCATAAAATGGACTGATGATGCCTGCGTTGGGGTGGTAATGGCATCAGCCGGATATCCGGGAAACTACAAGACAGGCTTCCCCATAACGGGGCTGAACAACTTGGACAAGGATATCCTGGTCTTTCATGCCGGGACTAAGCTTGGCGATAATTCACAGGTATATACTGATGGAGGACGAGTGCTCACAGTAACAACTACTGGCAAAAACATGGCTGAAGCCAGAGCTAAAGTCTACCAAAATCTGCCTCATATCCACTTCGATGGCTGCCATTACCGCAAGGACATTGCAGCCAGGGAGGTCAACTAAAAATGCCTTTAGTCGGCGTAGTCATAGGCAGCAAAACCGACGAGCCATCAATACAGCCAGCCTTAGATATGCTACAGCAACTAAATATCAAATATGAATTCTCAGTCCTGTCAGCACACAGAAACCCTGAGAAGGTTCGCGAATACGGTTCTAAAGCCAGAGAACATGGAATAGAAGTCATTATTGCCGCTGCCGGTGCCGCCGCTCATCTCCCCGGAGTTTTAGCTAGCTGGACGACACTGCCGGTCATCGGCGTGCCGCTACCTACCAGCGAATTCAAAGGTGTGGATTCGCTTTACTCTATTGTCCAGATGCCAGCCGGAGTGCCTGTGGCATGCGTTGGCATCGGCACTTCTGGCGCCAAAAACGCCGCTCTGCTGGCCGCCCAAATCCTCGGCGTAAAATACGAAGAGATAAGAGACGCCTATGAGAAATACAAAAGGAAACTGGCTGAAACATAATGACTTTTCCTGCCATTCTGAGCCCTTCGCTTTTTGTCATTCTGAGCGAAGCGAAGAATCTCGAAAACATGTAGGGACAGGTCTTCAGACCTGTCCGATATGGGTTAGGGACAGACCTGAAGGTTTGTCCCTACATTGGTTTGGCTGGGAATAAATCAAAACATGTAGCCACGGGGCTTTAGCCCCGTGAACCCGACCCTAAAGGGTCGGGGCTACATTGGTGTGGTAAATTACCGACCTTAAAGGGTCAGGGCTGAGCTGTCTTTGTCATTCTGAGCGAGGCGAAGAATCTCAAGCCCTCACCTAGGGGTGGCAAAATAGACAGTACCGGAGAGAAACATGATTGAGCGCTATTCTCGGCCACAAATGAAAAAGGTATGGTCTGAAGAAAGCAAGTTCGATAAATGGCTTCAGGTAGAGATAGCTGTCTGTGAAGCCTGGGCTGAGCTAGGCGCTATACCTAAAGAAGCCATCCCCAAAATAAATGTGGCTAACTACAACCTGGAGCGCATTGCTGAAATACTCAAAGTGACCCACCATGATATGACTGCTTTCCTCCAAGCCGTAAGCGAAAGCCTTGGTGAAGAATCTCGCTTTATCCACCTCGGCCTCACTTCCTCCGATGTCATGGATACTGCACTCAGCCTCCAACTAAAAGAGGCTTCAAAACTCTTGGCCCAAGACGTTACTGAGCTTACCACAGTTCTGGAAGACAAAGCTATTGAGCATAAGCACACCATAATGATAGGGCGGACTCACGGCGTTCATGCTGAGCCCATTACCTTCGGCCTCAAACTAGCTATATGGGCACAGGAGATGAAACGCAATGCCGCCCGCCTAGCCGAAGCTGAAAAAGCTATCAGCGTTGGCAAAATCTCTGGAGCTGTAGGCACTTACGCTACTGTGCCGCCAGAAGTCGAAGAGAAAGCTTGCGCTAAACTTGGGCTTGCTCCAGCACCGATATCAAGTCAGATAATCCAGCGCGACCGCCACGCTCAGTTTGTCACTACTCTAGCCATCATCGCCAGTTCACTAGAGAAGTTTGCCACTGAAATCAGAAGCCTCCAGCGAACTGAAGTTCTGGAAGCCGAAGAGCCATTCGCAGCCGGGCAAACCGGCTCCTCGGCTATGCCGCATAAGCGCAATCCAGAGCTCTGCGAGCGCGTCTGCGGACTGGCACGGCTGGTAAGAGGACATGCCTTAACTTCTATGGAAAATGTCGCTCTGTGGCATGAGAGGGACATCAGCCATTCTTCCAACGAACGCATCATTCTCCCTGATTCCTGCCTAGTCTTGGACTACATCCTGAACATCTTCACTTCAGTGATTAAAGGACTTCAGGTCTATCCCGAGAACATGCGCCGAAATCTTGAGCTTACTCAAGGCCTAGTTTTCTCCCAACGAGTACTCATAGCACTAATAGATAAAGGCTTAAGTCGGCAAAAAGCTTACGAATTAGTCCAGCACAATGCCATGAAAGCGTGGAAACAGAGAACCAGCTTCTTAGAGCTGCTCAAAGCTGACCCTGAGGTAAAGGCTCATCTATCAGAGAAGGAACTCGAATCCCTTTTCGACTATAACTACTTCATCAGGCATGTTGACAAGGTCTTTCGCAGGCTAGGTTTAACCGAGAAAAAGAGGGCTAAAGCGGTTAAAGCAGCGGAACTGGCACCGCAAGCATTCTGAGCTTCGTTAACATTATGTCAATAATTTTATCAGAGGCCAACTTACCCCTTCCTCTATTCTGTCGGGGAAAAGTACGGGACACTTACGACTTGGGCGATAAGTTGCTTATTATTTCTACCGACCGTCTCTCCGCATTCGATGTTGTCCTGCCATGCCCTATTCCAGATAAAGGTCTGGTTCTCAACCAGCTCTCATGCTTCTGGTTTAAAAAGACGAGCCACGTTATGCCCAACCATTTGGTAGTATCTGTTGACACAGCGGATTCGCTTAAGCGCTATTTTCCGCCAGGAATCACTCCGCCAGACTATCTCCTTGGTCGGTCAATGATTACTCTCAAAGCTGAGCGCGTCCCCGTTGAGTGCGTGGTTCGGGGCTATCTTTCAGGTTCAGCCTGGGCGGAATACAAGGAAACTGGCACCATCTCAGGTATATCCCTACCCAAGGGGCTGGAAGAGAGCCAGGAATTACCTCAACCCTTGTTTACTCCAACTACCAAAGCCGATAGTGGACACGACCTGCCCCTCGATAAAAAAGAGCTGGAAAATCTGGTGGGAAAAACTTTAGCTCGTGATTTGGAGGAAAAGAGCCTTGCCGTTTACCAATACGCCCGAGACTATGCTCGGGGACGAGGTGTTATCATCGCCGATACCAAGTTCGAGTTCGGCTTTGTTGATGGCAAGCTTATCCTTATTGACGAATTGCTGACGCCGGACTCAAGCCGCTTCTGGGATGCCGCCCAATATGTTGTCGGACGTTCACAACCCAGCTTCGACAAGCAGCCAGTTCGCGATTGGCTGGTAGCCTCAGGCTGGAACAAAGAGCCCCCAGCACCAATGCTGCCACCCGAAGTAATCGAGGCTACAACTCGCCGGTACCGCGAGGCTTATCACCGTCTGACTGGAAAGACACTGTAGAATGTACCTAGCTAAGGTCTATATCACGCTCAAGCCAACGGTAAATGACCCGCAAGGCCTGACCATAAAAGGGGCACTGCACAATCTCGGCTTTGCCTCAGTAGAGGATGTCCGTGCCGGCAAGTATATCGAAGTCCGAATTGATGGAAACGACATCGGCGAAGCCCGCAAACAGGTTGATGAGATGTGCCGCAAGCTATTAGCTAACCCGGTCATCGAAAAATACAGCTTCGACCTGGAGAAGGTTTAGCCTATCCTTCGTCGTTTACCCCTGGGCCTCTGGCCCCATGCTATCGCTGAAACTCTGAACCATCTCCTTCATTTGTGCTCCACTCTATGGTAACTTGTATTTTATAGCCAGTGTTGCACCGGTAAAGCATAGAAAATCTATATTATTGTCGTTATCGGTTGGTATACTAAACTGGAACCTGAGCTGGAAACGAGGATTTCCACCATTTACCAGGTTTTGCAGCACAGGCGTGCCATCGTACGACTCTTTGACATCCCACTTCCATGGAGAAAACGGGTAGGCTGAAAAGCGCCCTCCCTTTACCAGTTTAGCTGCTGCTTCGTAGTCAGTTGCATCGAGGTCTGCATATGTGCCGTACTGATAATGATAAACCTCAAAGAACCCCAATGTGGCAAAGGTCGGGTCTCCGTCTTTAGTCCAGGCACTAAGGTCTAACATGGCTTCTGTAATCGTTGAGCCCGCTGGTATCCCTGAAATATCAAAGCTAAGGAATCCTCTTCTCGTACCATTTGCCGGAGTGTCGCCAGCACAAGGGCCGGCATATCTGGTGTATGTAGCCCCCTCCTTTTGCACTCCCCCATCCTCAGCCGATATTGTATTCAATGTCACTGTCTTTTCAGGGCATGACCATGTTTTAGAAAATGCGTTGTTGCCCTCGTTATTTTCAGCCACCACGTTGTCCTTATCGGCATGCACCACTATGGTATCCGAAGCACCGGAACAAGCATACGAATAAGCAAAGCTCTCGGTGCTTGAGGCGCCAACAGCCAGAGAACCCACAGCATCAAACCCTTTTACAACGCCATCGACAACTAGAGCTGAAGTCGTTGCACCTGCTGACACAGCACCTTGATTCTTAATCTTATAATAAATTGTGTTTCCTGACTGCCAAACATCTTCGATAATAAGGTCAGGTTGCCCTACGGGCGGCGGTGCCCCAGTAACCAGAACCGCAATCGTGAGGCTGTACAATCCCGCGGCGTTGGTAGCCGTCAAAGTGTAATTGGTGCTCGTCGCCGGTGATACAGGTGCTGTCCCCACAAGGCCAACAGAGCCTGCTCCAGGGTCAATAGTAACCAATGTCGCATTAGACACGCTCCAGCTCAATATACTCGAACCACCAGCAGATATAACAGGTGGGTTAGCCGTGAAATAATTGACAATCGGTAGACCGGCAGGCGGTGATGGCGTTCCCGAAACTGTAACCTGCGTCATTGCCGTAGTGCTTCCAGCCACATTGGTAGCCGTCAGGATATAAGTAGTGGTCACTGCTGGTAAGACTATCGTGGTTCCGGAAGAGGCAAATGTGCCCACACCAGGGTCAATAGTCACCGATGTCGCATTCGACACATTCCAACTCAAAGTAGCCGAACTGCCGGCAGTGATACCAGGCGGGCTAGCCGTGAAATAATTGACAACCGGCAGAACAGCAGGTGTTGGCGGCAATGGTGCTCCGGAAACTATGACCTGAGCCGTAGCCGTAGCGCTCATACCGGCCGCATTGGTCGCCGTCAAGGTATAAACAGTGGTCACGCTCGGCATTACGGCTCTACTGCCGGTCAAAGCCACATTGCCTATATCCTGGTCTATGCTAACCGTGGTAGCCCCAGACACTTTCCAGGTAAGCGTTGAAGACCCTCCGGCCGAAATGCTTGGCGGACTAACGTCGAAGGAGTTTATGACCGGCGGCTGACCAGAAGTGGTTACAGTAATTGGGCCACCCGGTAGGCAGCCGGCAGTAAACAGCACCGCCAGCAAAAGCAAAGGAATTAACTTCTTCATGTTTCACCTCCCCAAATAATTTAAATGCTCAAAGACCATAATCACAACAAGCTATTCACATTACATATCAATCTTGATACTCAATGATAAGCCGGGTTCTACCTTCTCCCAATGCCATGTAGTCAGCCTGATTATTATAGAACTGAGGTTTTTCAAACTGAAAGCGAAGCTGAAAGCGGGGATTTCCAGCGTCAACTTGCTTCTGAACAGCGGTAGCCAATAGATAAGAAGTGATAGGCTGCGACGGTGGCACGGGAATAGTCTGTAAAGCTCCAAGTGCTGGACCAATAACAAAATCGCGGTTGCTTAAAGTCCGATATTGGCAATCGTAAACCAAAACCATACCGAGCTTATTGAACGGATCGCCGAACAAAGAAGCGGCAGTTAAATCAAGCGTGGCCGACGTAATAATGGCATCTTTCGGTATCATAGAAATATCGAAGCTCAAAAATGCCTGTATGGCAACACCTGACTTTGTGTCGCCAACATCCGGCTCCTGCCCAACATAGCCATCTCGTCTTACTTGACCATCCTCTGCAGCAATGGAATAAAGTTCCAGTTTATGCGCAGGCGATTCAGCAATCACAACCTGAGCGGTAGCCTTCACAGTTCCAACCACATTGGTAGCCGTCAATGTATAGGTCGTTGTCTTGGCCGGCAATACCACCCTGGTCCCGCTCAAGGCAATGTTGCCGATTTGCTGGTCTATGCTGACCGTTGCAGCACCGGAAACATTCCAGCTAAGCGTGGAGAACCCGCCTGGAACAATACGCCCTGGGCTAGCATCAAAGGAGTTCACAACCGGCTGGCCAACCTCAATAGGAACAACAATGACGGTTGCTAAAACCTGCTTTGACCACTCTCCCTTATCGTCCTGAACCTTAAACCAAATTGTGTGAGTCCCCGGCGATAAAGATGAAGTTTTAAAGCTCGCCGAAGTGCTCAAATCTCCGTCCAAGCTCGACAGCCAATTATAAGCGGCTATGCTGCCATCGGGATCAATGCCGTGGCCGGTGAAAGTCACCGTTTCACCCGGGGCGACATTGGTCGGCGATACCAAATCTATATAAGCAGTGGGCGGTTCATTCGGCGACGGTGGAGCAAAAGGCAGACAACCAACAGCTACAGTCAAAACCATAACGATTGGAAATAACAACTTTTTCATATCCTTACCTCCAAACAAAATTTAAATTGTCTAAACGTAATATCATAAAAGCCTTTTAGACTGTCTTGCACAGTTACTTCTTTTCCCTTAGCCTCCGCCGGATAACATTCTGGTATATAACTCTAAGGCTGCCGCCGTGGAGCCTGAATTTCCTTTTGGCTTTCTTCTGCTGCCTTCGCTCAGCTTTGCCCTTCTTTTCAACGTTGTCTTCCATTTCTTAATGAACCCTGTTTCAAGCTGATAACCGACTTTTTACCCTTTCCACAATCCTGGCCATTGCCTCCCCGGCTTTGCTATCAATATGCACCGTAGCCTTAGAATCCATGGGTGTAGGACTGAGGTTAATAATGACCAGCTTAGCTCCAGATTCAACAGCATACATGGGCATATAGGCTGCCGGATAAACAATGAGAGTGGAACCAATAACGATGAAAAGGTCACAGTGTCGAGAATGGTGGATAGCATCATTTAGCGTCTTTTGCGGCAATGCCTCACCGAAGAAAACTGCGTCTGGCTTCAAAATGCCACGGCAGAGATGGCAATCAGGCACTTCTTCTTTCTCCAGCCTTGGGAGAATACTCTCGATAGGAAAGCGATTATCGCAGCCCATACATCTCACCCATTGCATATTACCATGGAGCTCAAAGACCTTGTCCGGAGAGTTTCCTGCCTTTTGATGGAGATTGTCAATATTCTGGGTGATGACACAGGTTAACCTGCCAAGTTTCTCGAGTTCAGCAACAGCATGATGAGCTTGATTCGGCTCAGCGGCTTTTAGAAGGCTACCCTCCGCCAGCATCTGCCATTGCATTTTCCGTGTCTTCTCACTGCTCATGAACTTCTGAATTGTAAAATCATCAGGGTCAAACCTTGTCCAGATTCCGCCGGGACTGCGGAAGTCAGGTATTCCTGACTCTGTGCTGATACCAGCTCCGGTGAAGACTACAATCCTACTCGCCTCCACAATCAAGGTAGCAACTTTATCAGCCAGATAATCCAACTCCTTTGTTTCCACGGCTTACCTCTACCTTTTTACGCCTTAAAAACAATAGTAATTCGCTTCGGCTATAATGTCAAGATGTCTCCCTTGAAGTCAATAGACATAACCTAAGGCTATCGCTATACAGGCTATCCGAAAATGTAGTCCCGACCCTTTAGGGTCGGGCTCCCGAGGCTAAAGCCTCGGGGCTACATGTTTAATGTGCATCACCAATGAGCTATAATTTTTCCCACAAAGTGGGAAAGACAGATTGCCAGTTAGAGTTTTCGGACAGCCTCTATACTAACTAGGAAATTAGATTGTCTGAGGAAACGGTAAATATGCTAAATGGCCAAGATATAAAAACCTACATCAAAAGCCATTTGAACACCAAATTTGTTGGGCGACAGCTATATTACTATCACCGACTTGCCACGACCATGGAGACGGCCAAGGAACTGGCAAAGAAAAAAACTGCTGAGGGAACTGTGATAATAGCTGATACGCAGACAGCAGGTAGAGGACGCCTGAGTAGAGCCTGGCTATCACCTGAAGGCAGTCTAGCTATGTCGGTTATCCTCAAGCCTTCTCTGGATAACCTGCCACAGCTTGTCATGATAGCTTCTCTGGCTGTGGTCAGAGCTATTAGAAAAGTCGCTGGCCTCGAGACACAGATCAAATGGCCCAACGACGTCCTAATTAAAGGCAAAAAGGTCTGCGGCATCCTGATAGAAAGCGAAGTAAAAGGAGACAGAGTAAATTTTGCCATCATAGGCATAGGAATAAATGTTAATTTCGACCCCCTGGCTTTCCCCGACATTTCAGACATAGCTACCAGCCTGTCACATGAGCTAGGAGCAAGGATATCAAAGGCTGCGTTTATCAGTACCCTGTTACCTGAACTGGAACAACTATATTTAGAGGCTCAAGCTGGAGCACCTGTATACAAAGAATGGCAAGAGAATATGGAGACGCTGGGCAGGCGGATACAGGTCAAAACTGGGGAAGCAGTCGAGCAGGGCAAAGCCGAAACCGTGACCGAACACGGCAATCTCATCTTGCGCCGGTCCGACGGCAGCCTAACTGAAATCGTGGCCGGCGATGTCACGGTAATAAAAGATTGATTCCCCTTAGGCTGTCCGAAAATGTAGCCCCGACCCTTTAGGGTCGGGTTCCCGAGGCTAAAGCCTCGGGTCTACATATTTAATGTGTATCACCAATATAGCTATAACTTCTCCCACAAAGTGGAGAGAAAAATTATCACATAGAGTTTTCGGACAGCCTCAGGAGTACAGGTCAACTACTTCTTCGACTCACTGAGCTTGCCGAGCATTGGCATTATCAAATCTATCGGCAAGGGAAACACTATAGTATTAGTTTTTTCGGTAGAGATCTGGGTCAGAGTCTGAAGATAGCGAAGTTGAATGGCGGCAGGTTGCCTGCCAATAATCTTCGCCGCCTCAGCCAGCTTCTCTGCAGCCTGGAACTCACCTTCAGCATGCACGATTTTGGCTCGCCTTTCCCGTTCCGCTTCAGCCTGAGCCGCCATTGCCCGCTTCATCGTCTCAGGCATCTCCACATCTCTAACCTCCACCATGCTTACTTTGATGCCCCACAGCTCTGTGCCTTCGTCGATCAGCGTCTGCAGTTTTTCATTGATTCTATCTCGGTGAGCCAGCAAATCTTCAAGCTCCGATTGTCCCACCACATTTCGCAGAGTGGTCTGTGACAGCAGCGAAGTTGCCCTAATATATTGCTCCACATTGAGCACAGCGTCTTCAGGTTTCATGACCCTGAAATATACTACAGCATCTACTTTAACGGTTACCGTGTCCAGTGTAATGCATTCCTGGCTTGGAACATCCATGGTGACAACACGGAGGTCAACCTTCACCATACGCTCAATAAACGGAATTAGCAGGATAAACCCAGGCCCTCTGACACCGACAAATCGGCCTAAGCGAAAAATGACTCCGCGCTCATACTCATTGACAATCCTTATAGCTGCTGACAGGATTATTATCACAAATATGACAATGGCGAAAATAAGAATTAAATTCATCTTCTCCTCCTTTTAGTTTTCCTTGTAGTCACTAACAGTTTCAGTCCTTCGACCTTGGTTATCGTCACCTCCTCTCCTGGCTCTATTTTGCCACTGTCGACCATGGCTGTCCAGTGCTCACCATCGACAAGAACTGTACCCTTGGGATCAAGACGCGTCTTAGCTACGGCCACTCTGCCAATCAACCCCTCAGCACCAGTCGCTATTTTCCGCCTCTGACCGCGAACGATAGCACCGATGACAAAGATTACGAAAGCAGCCATAATAATAGTCACCCCGGCAATTAAGCCCCTGTTTACTTCCATTGCTGGCGAACTATGACTGAACAGGACAAGAGAGCCAAAAACCAAAGAGGTAAGCCCACCGGCTGTCAGTATACCAAAAGCCGGCGTGAAAAGCTCAGCGACAAATAGTCCAAAGGCAAGAAGTATAAGCAACACCCCAGCCCAGTAAGCATTGAGCACACCCAGAGAATAGAAGGCTAGCAAAAGGCAAACGCCACCGACAGTTCCAGGAAATATCAACCCGGGATTTGAAATCTCGGTAATTAAGCCTATCGTAGCCAGGCTGAGCAGGATATAAGCGATATTAGGGTCACTGATGACATGCAGGAAGCGCTCAACCGGATTCATCTCATTCCTGCTTGGTACATAATCGGTAGTATCTATAATGACCTCTTCGCCAGTGGCTAAAGTTACTTTCCTGCCATCTATTTGCCGAATTAAACTCTCTAAGTCATCAGCCTGGAAATCAATAAGTCTGGCCTCTAACGCCTCGGACGAGGTGAACGACTTGCTTTCTGTAACCGCTAGTTCGGCCTGTTCAGGGTCACGCCCTCGTATTTCAGCGATACTTCTGATCCAGGCAGACGAATACTCGGTTACTTTCTTTTTTACTTCTTCAGGCATCTCCTGGCCGACAGCTACCGGATGTGCCGCTCCGATACTTGTCCCCGGAGCCATAACCGCTACATGCGCGGCTACGGTGATAAAAGTTCCGGCTGAAGCTGCCCAGCTACCACTAGGTGAGACATAGACTACAATCGGCACTTTAGCATTCAGAATCCGCTGCACAATATCTTCTGTGGCATTAAGAAGCCCTCCAGGAGTATTCAATTCAATGATGCAGGCGACGGCACCTTCGGATTCGGCTCGGCTGATACCACGGTCTAGATAATTGGCAACGACAGGGACAATTGTGCCATCAACACTGAGGATTTCTATATCCGACGAGTCAGCATTGACCACGCTGGAAATGAAGGCTATGACTGACAAGCCAGCCAGAAAAAGAATAAGGGCGAATCTAAGCCTAGTTTTGAGCATCTGTTAGCAGCGTAGCTCAATTATACTTTACGCAATAGCTAACAGCAAACAGGTTGTCCGTTCACGACTGCGGTGACAGCGATGGGTTTCGAGATTCTTAGCGGAGCCTGCCCTGAGCTATGTGAGATTCTTCGCGGAGTTTACCCTGAGTGAGATTCTTCGGTCGCTTCGCTCCCTCAGAATGACAGAAAACGAAGGGCTCAGAATGACAACGGCGAAGGACTCATAATGACAAGAATGTAGCTGCGACTCTTTAGGGTCGCCTTTCTGCAGCGAGGCTAAAGCCTCGCCACCACATTAGTTAAACAACCTCAAGAAATCTAAATTGAACGAGAAAGCTCGTTAGTGTAGAATAGGTCAACCTAGGTAAGGTTTAAAATTATGACAAGTCAAAAATGCAAAGGGGCTCGAGATTTACTTCCCAAAGACACAGAGGCCTTTCGTTTTATAGAGGATGTCTTTCGCAGGTCGTGTCTCAGCTGGGGTTATCAGGAAGTGCGGACTCCAACTCTGGAATATCTGTACCTGTTCACCGCCGCCGGCACACTTACTCCCAATATGCTGAGCAAAGTATATTCTTTTCTCGATTGGGATGGCTGGAGTGGTGAAAGGGTAGTGCTGAGACCTGATGGCACTATACCTATCGCCAGGCTATACATAGAGAACTTGTCCCAGCAAGAAATAGCCAGACTTTTTTATGTCACCAATGTTTTCGCTTTTGAAGAGACAGGCAAGGAGAACAGAGAACGGTGGCAATGCGGGGTCGAGCTTATAGGCAGTGACAAACCAGCATCAGATGTAGAATTGATTCTGCTGGCTATCGAAACTCTACGCAGCTTAAATGTCGGTGATGTTCAGATACAATTATCCCACGCCGGAGTACTGAAGGCTTTGCTCAAGGAGTTGAAGCTGAATCCCGACAAAGAAATCAGGTTGCTGGACCAGGTTTTTGACGGCAACTGGCAAGTGCTGACGGAAACGAAGCCGAGCAACTCAGATATCGGCAGGCTGATATCATTGTTTCTCGATTTGAGGGGAAAAACCAGTGGTTTCTTAGAAAACCTGAAGGCTCTGCCTCAGATTCCCGTTACCTTGAAGCCTGCGCTCGACAATTTCTCTGAAATTGCCAGCCTTCTCGATGCCCTTAGCTGTAATTACCGGATTGACATCACATCCACCCGGGGTTTCGAGTATTACACCGGACTTTGCTTCCAGTTTTCAGCTAGGGGAGAAAAAATTGGCAGCGGTGGTAGGTATGACAACCTTATCCCGCTCATAGGTGGGAAGAGCACGCCAGCCTGTGGTTTCGCTCTCTATGTTGACCCTATTATTAATTTGATTCAACCTCAAGCCAAACGAAAGACGGGACAGGGAATCCTGGTTAAATGCGATAAAACGACGCCGGATTCAATAAAAACCAGCTTTCAGTTAGCTCAGTCACTTCGCCAGGCTGGATATGCGACTGAGCTTGACTTCAGCGGTCGCCAGTCAGACTGGCGCTGGATAATCGCTGTTCAAGAAAAGCCGCCACCATTTCTTGTTATTGACCAAGCCCGAAACCAGAAGAAAGAGGCGTCCTCAATTGCTGACGCCATCAAGACGGTAGGAGGCTCCGCATAACTTGCTAACTGGAGGACAGTTGGACTACGTTAGGATAGCTTTACCCAAGGGAAGACTTCTGCCGGCTACCGCCTGTCTATTGAAAGAGACGGAGCTTGAATTCAAAGACTACACTCAAGGGACACGAGCCTATCGGCTCAAATCAACAAAGCTTCCTTATCTTTCAGCCAAGATATTTCAAGAAAAAGACATCCCCATCCAGGTAGCTGTAGGCAATTACGATTTGGGCATCTGCAGCCTGGACTGGATTGAAGAGCTTTTGGCTAAGTACCCGGCCAGTGCCTTGATCAAGGTAGCCGACTTGGAATACAGCAAAGGAAACCTATATCTAGCCGCCAGCCGCTACAGAAACATATCCAGCCTACAGGAATTGTCAACCGGGCAATATAGCTGGCGAATAGTGACTGAGTATCCCAATTTGGCAGAGATTGCAGCTTTGAATCTCAGACTGAGGAGGTTCAGGATCTTCCCCGTGTGGGGCGCTGCCGAAGTCTATCCACCGGAAAACGCTGACCTGGCTCTACTATGGGCAAGAGATGATTCAGAAATAAGGGCACAGAGCTTGTTTCCGCTGAAGACTTTGCTCTCTTCCACTGCCTTTCTTATCGCCAATCAAGAAAGCTGGCAAGCCAAGAATTTCAGCCAGGTAATAGCCTATTTCAGCCAGGGTCTTGAGATGAAAGCCAAGCCGTGGCTGAAAATCAAGCCAGACGTGGCCAAAAGCTCCAACAGTTTTCGTCCTGATTTTAATGAGGAAAAGGTTTGGCTGGCTCTTCCCGACGGGCATCAGCAACCCCCAACTTCAGAGTTCCTGAACAAAGCTGGATTGAAACTACAGGGCTATTCAGAGAACAAGCTAAATCGTCGTCCACGTCTCAATCTGGATTGGGTTAATGTTAAGGTGATCAGACCACAGGATATGCCACTCCAGGTAGCCAACGGGAATTTCGACCTGGCTATAACAGGTAAAGACTGGCTCCTTGACCATCTCTGTCGCTTTCCTTCAAGTCCAGTTGTAGAGCTTGTTGACCTCGGCTTCGGCCAAGTAAAAGTAGTGGCGGTAGTCAGCCAGGACTTACCTGTGGCTAATATCGACCAATTGAAGCAGGTACAAGATGTCAATTTATCACCACTTAGAGTCGTTTCAGAATACGTCAATATCGCTGACAAATACCTTCATGACAACCATGTCAGCCGGTATAAACTGATTCCTACCTGGGGAGCCAGTGAAGCCTTCTTACCTGAAGATGCCGACTTACTTATAGAAAACACTCAGACTGGAAAGACATTGGCCAAGCATAATCTCAAAATCATGGACACACTTTTTCAATCCACAGCTTGCCTTATCGGCAACAGGAACAGTGTGGAGTCATTACCCAAAAAAGAGAAAATAGCCTCTCTGGTTGAGAGCTTCCGTCAGGCAGCCGAGGCTAACTGAAATGAGAGTAGTCAAAGGTTTTCAAAAGGCAAAATCCCTGTTGACCAGAGAAGTCCCTTACTCGGGACTTATCCTGCCCCCGAAGCCTAGAACCAAGACAAGGAGAAAAGAACCCTCCCCGGAGGAGATAGTTAAACGCATCCTTGCTGAGGTGCGCAGAAAAGGTGATAAAGCACTTTTCAGCTATACCAAGAAATTGGACGGGGCTGAACTTAGCTCGCTAGAAGTGAGTGAAAGCGAAAGTCAGGATGCTTATAAGAAGGTGGATAAGAAGCTAGTGTCGGCGCTAAAGCTAGCGGCAAACAGAATAAAGCAGTTTCATTCCATGTGTAAGCAAAGACTTGAATCAAGCTTCCTCAGCCAGGGTCTGGGGCGGCAAATCAGCCCATTAAACAGGGTAGGCATCTATGTGCCCGGTGGCACCGCTGCTTATCCATCTACAGTGCTGATGACCGCCATCCCGGCCCGGGTAGCCGGAGTAAAAGAAATCTTTGTAGTCACGCCACCACAAAAAGATGGTACAATTCCGCCAGCGACCCTGGTAGCAGCTGACATCGCCGGGGTCAATCGCACCTTTAAGATAGGCGGGGCTCAAGCTATTGCCGCCCTGGCTTTTGGCACTGAATCGGTACCGAAGGTGGACAAGATTTGTGGTCCGGGCAACGTTTTTGTGGTTACAGCCAAGAAAATGGCCTATGGAATAGTGGATATAGAGAGCCTTCCGGGACCCAGCGAGATTGTGATTGTAGCCGATGATACTGCCAATGCCTCTTTTTGTGCCGCCGACCTTATAGCTCAAGCGGAACACGACCCTCAGGCATCAGCAATCATAATCACCACCTCATCCAAGTTAGCTAGCAATGTTGACAGCGAGGTCAAGAAACAGTTGGCAAAGCTGGAACGGCAAACCATTGCCACAGAAGCCCTGAACTCCAGAGGTATGATTGTGCTGGTCGATAGTCCGGATGAAGCTATTGAACTGGTTAATCTCTATGCTCCTGAACACGTATCGCTAATGCTACGCAATGCTGCCAGTTATATCCAGAAAATCCGCCATGCCGGCTGTATCTTCATCGGCGGCAGCTCCCCAGTAGCCCTGGGTGATTATATCGCCGGACCGAGCCACGTCTTGCCCACAGGAGGCAGTGCTCGCTTCAGTTCCCCCCTCGGCGTAGAGGATTTCCTTAAGGCTACCAATATTATCGCTTTGGATGAAGCCGCCGGGAAAGAACTGGGGCAAGTAGCCATAACCATAGCTGAGGCTGAAGGATTCAAAGGTCATGCCCAAGCAATCAGGATAAGATTATAACCAACAGGAAAGAACTCAAATGATTTCACCTGAAGATATCGAGGGATTATTGAGGCCGGAACTCAAAACCATGAAGGCCTATACGCCAATTGAGCCAACCGACGTATTGAGCCAGCGTGTCGAAATTCCCCAAGAAAAAGTAATCAAACTCGATGGAAATGAAAATCCCTATGGCTGCTCAGCTAGGGTAAAACAGGCCCTGGCTAATTATGGCTATTATCACCTCTATCCCGACCCCGAACAGCGAGAATTAAGGAAGGCTCTGGAAGAATACACAGGGATAAGCTCAGAGTACATTATAGCTGGCAGCGGCAGCGATGAGCTCATTGACCTCGTCCTGCGCCTATTTGTTGAACCCGGAGATAAGGTAATCAATTGCCCGCCGACTTTCGGTATGTATCCTTTTAGCACCGACGTCAGCGGTGGCAAGGTGGTCAGTATACCGAGGAAGCGAGACTTCTCCATCGACGTTACGGCTATAAAGGAAGCTATAGATAAGCGAACAAAGGTTATCTTTGTCGCTTCACCAAATAACCCTTCGGGCAATGTAACACCTGAACAGGTAATTCTGGAGCTTTTGAATAGCGCCGCTGTAGTGGTAGTCGATGAAGCCTATTTTGAATTCAGCGGCATAACTGTGGCTCCTCTGGTTCCAAAATACTCGAATCTAATAGTCCTTCGCACCTTCAGCAAATGGGCAGGACTGGCTGGGCTAAGAGTCGGCTACGGCATTTTCCCGATTAATATGGTCAAATATCTCATGAAAATAAAACAGCCATACAATGTAAACGTCGCGGCTCAAGTGGCAGCGTTAGAATCGCTGAAGGACATGAACTATCTGCGTGGCACAATTAAGGCTATTGTTGATGAGCGGGAACGGCTGTTAACCAGGCTCAGCCAGCTTGACTGGCTGAAAGTCTATCCATCCCAAGCCAATTTCATCCTTTGCTCGGTGCTCAACGGCAAAGCAAAGACGATACATAAAGGACTGCAAAAGAAGGGTATCTTTGTCCGCTACTTCGATACCCCGCAATTAAAAGACTGCTTGCGTATCAGCATTGGCAAGCCAGAACATACTGATACACTCATTGCCACATTAAAAGAAATGTGTTAATGTGGCACTTATCAGAATACAGCGAGGTTAAAAAATGGCTGAAAGAAAAGCTACAGTGACCCGGGAAACCAAAGAGACTTCCGTGAAGGTGGAGCTGAATATCGATGGCAAGGGACAGTTCGAAATCACCACCGGGATCAGGTTCTTCGACCACATGCTCAGCCAATTGGCTCAGCATGGAATATTCGATATAAAGCTCTCAGCTACAGGCGCTGACCAGCACCACGTGGTCGAAGATGTAGCTATCTCCTTGGGTAAAGCCTTCAATCAAGCCCTGGGAGACAGGCGAGGAATAGTCAGGATGGCTCACGCTGTGGTGCCTATGGATGAAACTTTGGCCATGGTAGCCTTAGACATCGGTGGCAGAGGTTATGCGGCCTTCGAAGCTTCCTTCAACAGCACCAGAATCGAAAAAATGTCCGCTGACTTAATTCGCCATTTCTTCGTTTCCCTTGCCTCTGAAGCGAAGCTTAATATCCACGCCAAAGTCCTCAGCGGTATCGATGACCATCACAAAGCCGAAGCACTGTTCAAAGCCCTGGCCCGAGCTCTCGATGCCGCAACTCGTCTCGATGAGCGAATCAGCGGTAAAATACCCAGCACCAAGGATACTATCGAGAGCTAGGTCTCTGAAAGGAGAGAAAACCCGATGGAGCTAATCGAAGCTATAAAGTCGAGAAAGAGCATCAGGGACTATAAGCCAACCCCAGTGCCCAAAGAAATTCTGACTGAAATCCTGGAGATAGCAACGCGAGCCCCCTCAGGACTCAACTCACAACCCTGGGAATTCACTATCCTAGGCGGCAAAGTGCTGGACGATTTGAGACAAGCCCTGCAGGAACAATTCCGAGCTGGTGCTGCCATTAATCCCGATTTTCCAATTGAGGCTCTTACCGGAGTCTACAAGAAGCGCCAGGTAGAGCTCGGAATAGCGCTGTACCAACTCATGGGTATTGCTCGTGAAGACACCGAAAAGAAAAACCAATGGTTCCTGAAGCAGTTGCGTGCCCTCGACGCTCCCAACGTCATAATAGTCAGCATGGATGAAGAAGTCAGTGGCTTCCAGGCGACCTTCAGTCTCGGCGCGGTAACTCAAACCATAGCACTAGCAGCGGTTGGTTTCGGCTTAGGAACTTGCATACAGGCGGCGCTGGTCTACTACCCCAAAGTGGTAAAGCAAATTGCCGGCATTCCTGAGTCCAAGAAACTCGCCACGGGGATAGCCATCGGCTACCCCGACTGGGACTTCCCAGCGAACAAGCTACAGAACACTCGCGAACCGCTTGCTAATATAGCTACCTGGCGGGGAGTTTAGCACCAAACTCTACTCACTAAGCGACTATCAAATTAAATGCGCTAGCAAAAAGCCGGCAGCAACTCAGCTTTAATCTGGCCTTTCAAATAATCGATGGCCCAATCCACGAGTTCCTCATCTTCGAGGTCAAGTACAAAGTCGGGCTTCAGCCCAACACCGTCTATTGGCCTGCCGAACGGAGTCAACCAGCGATAAGCGGTTATATGCAAAGCTGAGCCATCGCTGAGGTCGCGGACAAGCTGAACACTGCCCTTGCCGAAAGTCTGGCCGCCAGCTAGCTTAGCCCGGCCATAGTCCTGAAGAGCACCAGCCACTATCTCACTGCCGCTGGCGCTGCCCTTGTTTACTAAGACGATAAGCGGCAGATTAGTAGCTATGCCACCCCGCTTCACCGGCACCTGGCTTTCCCTTCCTTCATCATCCACAACCTTAGCTACTAATCCCATAGCCAGAAATTGACTGGCCACGTCAGCAGCGGCATTAAGCAATCCACCGGGATTATTGCGAAGGTCAAGGACAATGCCTTTGGCTCCCTTACCGATGGCATCTTTTAGAACACCTTGCAACTCACCGCCGGTAGATTTTAAGAATTGGGTAATCCTGATGTAGGCAATATCACCGTGCATCTCGAAGGAAACACTCTCCACCTTTATCTCATCTCGGACTACCTGAACCTCCACAGGTTCGCTCTCCCCTTCGTGAAGTATAAGAAGCCTAACCGGAGTACCTTTCGGCCCCCGGATTTTGAGGGTGGCTTCAATCAGACCCATCTTTGAAGTAGGTTGACCATCAATTTCCAAGACCTTATCCCCGGCCTTGATGCCTGCTTTCTCGGCAGGGGAATCAGCAATTGGTGCCACGATTGTTAGCTGCTTATCTTTAATACTGATAACAGCACCAATGCCCTCAAATTTACCTTCAAAGGTGCTCAACTCCAGTTCTTTAGTCTCCGGGTCAACATAGCCGCTATACGGGTCGTCTAACGCCTCAATCATGCCTTTCACTGCGCCCTGGCTCAGCTTCTGCGGGTCTAGTTTACTTTTGTCTACGTAGTCCTCAGAGAGCAGTTTCCAGGCCTCAGTGAGAATATTGAACTCAGGAGGCAATGCAGTATTAGAAGAGAGAGGCTTATTCGTTTCAGGAGATGTAATGATGGGGACGACTTTCTCGGTAACAAAATCACAGCCAGCACCCAATATCGGCAATATAAACAACAGAATAGCCAATGCCACAGATACAGGAATAGCTTTCTTTATACGCATAATCTACCTCCGTCTATCCAGGAAATAATGCAGAAATACGGCAGATATTGTAGCAGCTTACGGGGGAAATAAGAAGGCTAAGCTTGCTGGCTTTGAGCAATGGCTTGTTTCACTATCTCAAGGGTCCTGTCCACACTGTCGAGAGCTAAAGACAGTCCCAGCTGCTTAAGCTCGGCGCGGCCCAACCCATTAAACAGATGCTGCCCGGCAACCATTGCCATCTCGTCGTAAAGGGCTGGCCAGTCAGCACCGCGCCTCTCTACACAGAACAAAATGAAATCACGCAGTTGAGGGTCTAGAGAATTCATGGCTGCTAAAAATAAAACGGTCTAGAGCCACAAAAAGTTTACTACCAGAAGTGGACTCAAGCAAAGTTGCTGGCAGCCATTGAGCTAGTCTTTCTCTTCTTGCTTCTGCCTTGACTAATGCTCAGTCTAAGGCATCCAACCCTGTTTCCTACCTCAAAAGAATAAAAAATTTATCAAAGTTTTGACTGCTCAGAGAATAAAACGCCAGAAGTCAAGAGGTAAACGCACAAGTTGTTTACTCTTATGTAGCTGCGAGGCTTTAGCCTCGCTATAAAAGGCGACCTTAAGAGGCTGTCCGAAAACTCTAACTGGCAATCTGTCTCTCCCACTTTGTGGGAAAAATTATAGCTCATCGGTGATACACATTAAACATGTAGCCCCGAGGCTTTAGCCTCGGGAGCCCGACCCTAAAGGGTCGGGACTACATTTTCGGACAGCTTGTTAAAAGGCCGCGGCTACATTGGAAATAGATTGTTAACAAAGATCTGAAACGTATCTTTCTTCGCAAAATAGAGGGCTAAGTAAACCTATAAGCCGAGTTCTGTACCCCGAAGCAGTCTTCGGAGCGGCGACCATCCATCTAGCCTTGATGTTACCACCAAGGTCAAGCGACCAACCCGGGGTTAGGGCCGGGCGTCCCTCTCGCCCCCTATTTGGTCTTGCTCCGGGTGGGGTTTACCCAGCCAGCTAGTCACCTAGCTGCCGGTGAGCTCTTACCTCACCATTTCACCCTTACTCTTAACACAAAGAGCGGTATGTTTCTGTGGCACTTTCCGTAGGGTCACCCCTCCTGGGCGTTACCCAGCACCCTGCCCGGTGGAGCTCGGACTTTCCTCCCTGATTTTTAGGTCAGAGCGGTCACCCGGTTTACTTAGCCCATTATCCACTTTACACCCTGGCTAAGTAGCCGTCAAATCTAAATGCTCGACAGTGTTTAACTTTGGGCACCCAGAACTCCTTCGGTCATCCCAAGGGAGCCCCACACAGCATGTCATTCTGAGGGAGCGCAGCGACCGAAGAATCTCGCTCAGGGTGAACTTCTTGAAATAAAGAGTTTCAGATTCTTCGCTTCGCTCAGAATGACAGTGACAAAGGGCTGCAACGACACGCAGTGATTGCTAATCACTGTCAAATTTCCTGCTTGATAAACTTCCTCAGCGCTGCTTTAGCCAAGGCATGGGCTTCAACATTTTCATCATGCCCAATGTGGACGATGGATAGATTATCAAATTTCTTACACAGCTCAGCAGCTTCTTTGTAGAGAGGAAAGAGAAAAAGGTTCCTCACCTTGTAACTACCAGCTAATTGTCTAGCTACTAATTCTGAATCCAGATAAAGCGTAACCTCAGTTGCTTTGAACCTAGCGGCCGACTTTAAAGCGGCGATGACCGCCTGATACTCCGCTTGATTATTAGTAGCCTCTCCGATGTATTGAGAGATATTAGCCAATTCTTTTTGCTTCCCATCCTTGATAACAGCGCCCATGGCTGCCGGTCCAGGATTACCCCAGGAAGCTCCGTCAACGTAGATATTCAGCTGCATCCTCTGCTCTTTACAAGGCTCTAGCCTAAATAGAGTATCCTGCCACAGCTACTGCATTGGGCTAAAGCCCCGGCTCTAGCTCGTTGCCATTCGTTCATTGACAAAGTAAGATGGCACCCATGGCATCTCCCTTGCTCTATCTTAACCACCGCCTGCCCCTTCCTCAGCCTAATCCCCTCGTAAAGCTCGAGTGTTTGCGATGTGATTTCCGAGGCTACTGCATGCCGTTTCTGGCTGAGGTCTGAGAGCCGATTTTTCACTTTAGCTTGCTTTTGAGTTAAGTCCTTTTGCTCCCGCTTCCATTCCACCTCTAACTTTTTAAGCCGCTCGCTATCTAACTTTATCTTGTCCTGTGTCGTTTCTGTCTCAGCCATTAAATCCAGCAGGTTATCTTCTTTTTCCCTCAACTTGGCCTTGAAAATCTCCACCTCTTTCTCAAGGCTGACCAACTCTTTTGGGTTCTTGGTTGCACCGCTGTAAAGTTTATCATTTACTTGTGCGATGCTGTTTCGCAGGTCTTCAATCTCCCACTCCACATCCCGCTGCTGCTTCTCCATCTCGGCCAGATGCGTCTGCTCAGCGAGAAGCTCAGCCTTAGCCTTGAGCAAAGCTTCGCTCTCACCTAACTGGCGGCTGATCTCATCTAGAGCCTCTTGTTCCCTCTGAATGTCAAGGTCGATTTGTTGTAAATCATAGAGTCTCTTGGCTAAAATCATAACCAGGCTCATTCTACGTGAGAAGTATGAAGTCTGTCAAAGAGGAGAGGCTGGCTAATGAGGATAATCTAGAATCACTATCTGGGTGCTGGTGGGCAGAGTTGACCGGTTAACCGAAAGCTTAGATTGAGAGACCGTTTCCTTTATTCCCACTTCTTTCAAGAACTTATCTACAGGCTCAAGCTCTTTGGCCAATGCTGCTGTCTTGTAGTGCATAGGAATAACAACCTTAGGCGTCAAACGCCTTACTATCTCGGCAGCCGCCGAGCCACCTATGGTAGATACACCACCCACAGGTAAACATAACACATCAATGTCGTCCATGTCTTCTATAAGTTCAGACGACGGAAGATGGCCAAGGTCGCCTAAATGACACAATGTCATCCCATCCATTTCCAAGAGATAAACAGTGTTTCTGCCCAGCTTCTCACCCTGGACAGCATCATGCCAGGTAGCGATACCGGTAATAAACGTGCCCTTCAGTTCATACTCACCGGGCCCTTTAATCACTCTGAATTCACTGGTTATAGCCTCGGTGTAGCAATGGCCGGGATGGAAATGGCTCAAGGTCACTATGTTAGCCTGGAGCTTGCTCAAGGAATAACCCAAGCTCGGGTGGCATGGGTCAGTGATAACGGTAACTTCCTTACCCTTAATGCGAAAGCAAGAATGACCTAGCCAGGTGATTTCCAAGCCAACAACCTCGGTGAGAACTATTTGATAGGGTTAAAGCTTTCAACCCTTAAATCGTCGGAGAATCAGCCATCCCGAAGGCAAGGCTAAAGCTGCTGCGGCTATCTTTATCAAATCACCAATGACGAAGGGGTAAAGACCGGCCTGAAGCACAGCGCCCTCAGGAACAAAGTGGGCCAGCCAGGAAAGTCCAAAGATATACATAACAAGACTACCACCAAGCATAGCTGGGATTGCTGTCCACACCCGTCTGTCCCAGCCTCTTTCAGCTAACCAACCGACAACGAAAGCAGCTGCCACAAAGCCTATCAAGTAACCGCCTGTGGGTCCGACCAAGCGAGCGATGCCCGGAGGACCACCCAAGGCAAACCAATATGGAATGCCAGTAGCCCCTATAGCCAGATAACTGAGCTGGCTCAACGCCCCACGACGGCTTCCTAATAGAGCACCAGCTAGAAGAACGGCAAAGGTCTGCCCTGTGATAGGTACCGGACCGATCCAGAAACTTATCTGGGCAAAGGCAGCAGTTAAGCAAGCAAAGCCAACCACCAAGACCACATCCCAAAGAAAACCAGTTCTAGGTAAAGCAACATCCATAAAGGTAAGCCGAGCGGTTGACGTTTTCATCTTGATAATGCCTCCTTGTTATCGATAACTAAAAGAAAAGTATATCAAAGGGGTTGGAAATGGTCAACGACCATAGGCGCTTGGTTCCAGCAGACTTTCTCAGCGTTGAAGCATTAACTCAAACCGGTACACCAGCGTATCTTTCCACAATTTTACGAAAGTGGAATCCATAGATTGCAAGCGTTATCGATATCGGAAGAGATTGCGGGCGCCTTGCCAGCGTCCAGGCAAGAAACCTCCAAAAATACCCTTTCCCTTTTGCTTCTACCCCCAAGACCCACAGCGACTTAACAAATGCTACAAAATGCCCAATCTGAGGACGAAATCGCTGTCTCTGCCGTGGTCTGTATTCCTTCAGAAAGACTTTTATCCGTTCATAGTATTGCTTTGGTGCATAAATAGTACTGAGAATGCTTTTATAGCCATTCATAAGAGTTTCGATGTCCATCCTGGAGATGAAGTTTATCGAGCAGTCGGTATTATCGCCTGAAAAGTCCATCAGTAGACGATTCTCCTTTTTGAGACGCCGGTACAGTTTTGTACCCGGGAGTGCGTTAAGCAGGCCGACCATCGCCACAACAATTCCGCTCTTCTGAATAAAACGGATTTGGTCTTCAAAAATCGTGCGAGGGTCACTATCAAAGCCTACAATAAATCCCCCTTGTACTTGTAAACCGTGGCTCTGAAGTTTCCTGACAGCAGCTACCAAATCACGATCCTTATTTTGAAATTTCCCGCACTCGGCTAGACTCGCCTCATTGGGGGTTTCAAGACCTACAAATACCATATTGAAATTCGCCTCCACCATTAATTGCATGAGTTCTTCATCATCCGCGAGGTTAATAGACGCCTCGGTAAAAAGTGAAAAGGGTTTTTTCCTCCTTTTCATCCATTCGATTATCGCCGGCAAGATTTCTGCCTTCAATTTCCTCTTGTTGCCTATAAAATTGTCGTCTACAATGAAGACACTGTTCCGCCACCCACGAGTGTACAATTCATCCAGTTCCCTCAGTAGCTGCTCCTTATCTTTAGTTCGTGGCATGTGTCCGTTGAGTACAACGATATCGCAAAACTCACAGTCGAAGGGACACCCCCTGGAATACTGAACACTCATTGACGAATACTTCCTCATGTCAACAAGCTCCCACAACGGGATGGGAGTTGTTGTTAAGTCAGGCCATACATCAGATGTATAGATATGCTTGGCACATCCATTCCTCAAGTCTTCCAGAAATAATGGCAGCGTGATCTCAGCTTCGTTAAGCACAAGATGGTCTACCTCATCAAACCCCTCGTGTCCGGTAGTAAAAAGAGGACCGCCAGCAACAATCTTAACTCCCAATCTCTTGCATCGTTTGATAACAGTTTTGACTGAATCTTTTTGCACAGCCATGGCACTAATAAAGACGTAATCCGCCCATTCAATCTCCCGGTCACTCAAGTCTGTTACATTCATATCTACGAGCTTTTTCTCCCATTCCTTTGGGAGCATCGCTGCTACCGTTATTAAGCCTATTGGAGGAAAAGCTGCCTTTTTAGAAATGAACTTTAAGGCATGCCTGAAACTCCAGAAAGTATCCGGATATTTAGGATAGACCAGAAGTATTCTCATACCATACCCTCCAACACAATCTATATTCTGAACAGCATATAACGAATTCCGAGGGGAAGTCAACTTTATCTATGTCGATAAACTGTCATCGGCAACCAAATTGACTGTAGACATTGGTGGCGAGTAAAATGCTAACATCATGCACGAAAAAATCACACTGGATAACGGTTTAC
Source organism: Chloroflexota bacterium (assembly GCA_016865855.1). Lineage (GTDB taxonomy): Bacteria > Chloroflexota > Dehalococcoidia > GIF9 > UBA5629 > 9FT-COMBO-48-23. The sequence continues at coordinate 75,748 of VGNX01000001.1, forward strand.
GCCTTCTAACAAGCGAAATGCCTCACACTCGTTCGGTCTCTGTGGTCTTTTTCATCGCCGCCGGGTCACGCTATGAGGTCGAACCTGAAGCTGGTATTTCCCATTTCATCGAGCACATCTGCTTCAAAGGTACTGAAAAGCGCCGGAGCTCCAAGGAAATCAGCGAAGCTATCGAAAGTGTTGGTGGCATAATCAACGGTGGCACCGACAAAGAACTGACCACCTTCTGGTGTCGGGTAACCAGCGAGCATTTTCTTTTAGCTCTGGATATCCTCGTTGACCTGTTACGACACTCCCGCTTTAACGCCACAGACATTGACCGAGAGCGTCAGATAATCATTGAGGAAATAAACATGAGCCTTGACTCGCCAAGACAGCGGGTGGCTATGCTGATAGACGAGCTTTTGTGGCCAGGTCAACCGCTGGGGCGTGACATTGCGGGAAGCAAGGAAACGGTAACCGCTCTAACCCGCCAACAAATGCTCGACTTTTTCTCCAACCTTTATCTCCCCAACAACACTGTGGTCGCCGTAGCCGGCGACATCAAACCGAATCAAGTGCAGGACACCATCAGTCAGGCTCTAGGCGAGTGGAAACCCAACAAAGTATCGGCAGGCTTCCCTACCAAGGGTAATCAAGAAGCAGCCAGGCTAAACATTGAGTTCCGAGACACCGAACAGGCGCATCTTTGCCTTGGTGTTCCCGGATTATCCTTTTTCCATCCTGACCGCTATGCCGTTGACCTGCTCAGCATAATACTGGGCGAAGGCATGAGCAGCCGCCTCTTCACCGAGATAAGGGAGCAACAAGGACTTGCCTACGATATTCACAGCTACGCCGACCATTTCGCCGATTCAGGGGCTGTCGTCATCTATGCCGGGGTTGACCCCGGCCGGGTCGACAGTGCCTTGAGGGCAATCATTGACCAGGTTTCCAAGCTCAAGGAGCAAATCACTGAAGCCGAACTCAGTAAGGCTAAAGAGATAGCCAAAGGGCGGCTATTGCTGAGCCTGGAGAGCAGCCGAAATGTTGCTGCCTGGCTAGGAGCTCAAGAGCTGCTCATCAACCGCATACTCACCGCAGATGAGGTGATATCACTGGTCGAAGCTGTTACTATCGAAGACCTTAAGCGAGTGGCGCAGCAACTCCTGACCAGCGAAAAACTGAATCTTGCTATCGTGGGACCTGTCAAAGAAGAAAAGCCGCTAGCCAGGCTACTCAAACTGTAGAAACTCCGCAAGAAAGAGTATCTAGCAACAGTCTATTCTTCAATGTAGTTGCGACCCTGAAGGGTCGCTTTAATAGCGAGGCTAAAGCCTCGCACTACATTAGAAAACGGCATAAAAAGAAAGAGCCGTCCGGTTGGACAGCTCTTTCTTTAGAACCTTCTGCAGCCTTTTAAGTCTAATACTCTGGCATGGGTGGCATCGGGGCCCTTTCTTTTTCCGGAATGTCGGTCACCAAAGATTCAGTGGTCAGAATCATATTAGCAATACTGGAAGCATTCTCCAGACCGGTTCTGGTGACCTTAAGCGGGTCGATGATGCCTTTGGCTACCATGTCGCCGTAATCACCCTTCAAAGCATCATAGCCAACACCTTTCTTGCTGCGCTTCACTTTATCCACTACCACCGAGCCTTCCTGTCCGGCGTTTTCAGCAATCCAGCGCATCGGTTCCTCCAAGGCTCGCTTCAGAATAGCCAAACCTGTAGCCTCATCCGCTTCTGCTTTAACCTTATCCAGAGCCGGGCTGGCATTAATCAGGGCAACGCCACCGCCAGGCAGAATGCCTTCCTCAACAGCAGCTCTGGTCGCCGAGAGAGCATCCTCAACCCTGTGCTTCTTCTCCTTAAGCTCAACTTCAGTGGCAGCTCCTACTTTAATCACCGCCACACCACCAGCTAACTTGGCTAACCTCTCCTGAAGCTTCTCTTTATCGTAGTCTGAGGTGGTCTCGTCAACTTGCGCCTTAATCTGCTTGATTCGACCCTGGATATCCCCCTCAGAACCCTTGCCTTCGACAATGGTGGTATTATCTTTGTCCGCCACCACTTTGCGAGCTCGACCCAGGTCAGCCACCGTTGCTGAATCCAGCTTCCTACCTACCTCCTCGGAGATAACCTTGCCTCCCGTCAGAATAGCTATGTCCTCAAGCATCGCCTTGCGCCTGTCACCAAAGCCCGGCGCTTTGACCGCCAGACAGTTGAGAGTGCCCCTCAGCTTGTTGACGACAAGAGTAGCCAGGGCCTCACCTTCCACATCTTCGGCAATAATCACCAAATTCTTGGAAACCTGAAGTATTTTTTCCAAAACCGGCAGGATATCCGCTATAGCCGAGATCTTCTTGTCCGTAATCAGGATATAGGGGTCATCAAGCTCTGTTTTCATGATCTCGGGATTGGTGATGAAGTAAGGACTGATATAACCCCTATCAAACTCCATGCCCTCAACGTACTCCTTCTCAAACAGCAAACCCTTTGATTCCTCAACGGTAATTACCCCGTCCTTACCTACCTTTTCCATCACCTCAGCAATGAGATTGCCTATCTCAGCATCAGCCGCTGATATCGTCGCCACTTGAGCCACCTGCTCCTTTGTGGTCACCGGGGTCGACATCTTCTTCAGCTCCTCAACTACAGCATCCACCCCCTTCTCAACCCCCCGCTTGAGTGCCATGGCGTCAGCTCCGGCAGCTATGTTCTTGAAGCCACCAGTAACAATTGCCTGAGCCAGCACAGTAGCTGTAGTGGTGCCATCGCCGCACTTGTCATTTGTCTTAATTGCTGCTTCCTTGACCAGTTGTGCCCCCATATTCTCAAAGGGGTCGGGAAGCTCGATGTCCTTGGCGATGGAAACACCATCATTAATAACGTTAGGCGCGCCGAACTTCCTGTCCAGAGCTACAGGGCGACCCCGCGGCCCCAGGGTGACCTTAACCGCATTAGCCAGGGCATCAATGCCGGCTTTTAAGGCTCGCCTCGCCTCTTCACCATAAAGAATTTGTTTCGCCATCTTTTAAAACCTCCTGTTTATATTCATAGACTCTTCTTAATGCCTTCTCGAATGTGATATCCTTGGTCCACTGGAAACCACGGTTTTAGAGCTCTTTTTAGCCAAAATGTCGCTTTCCCTGAGGATAATAAGTTCCTCATCGTTTTCCTTTATCTCGGTACCGCCATATTTGGCGTAAATCACTATATCACCGACCTTTACATCCATGTCTATCCGCTTGCCATCTTCGGTCATCCTGCCGGGACCAACAGCGACGACCTTGCCCTCCTGAGGTTTCTCCTTGGCTGTGTCCGGTATCACGATGCCGCCCTTAGTAACCTCCTCTTTGGGCATCGGTTTCACCACCACTCTGTCTCCTAAAGGCTCAAGTTTAGCCGCCATCTTTACCTCCTTCTTTATTAGATTTTAGCACTCTCTGGCTAAGACTGCTAATTATATTAGCATAATCGATTTTGTTTGTAAAGGGGGTTATGTGGACAGAATTACTAATTTTCGAAAATTTCGTCTCGTCATTACATTTCATATCCGGCCTTTTTGTAATTCTCCCTAGCCCTATCTTCTAACCCGGCTTTATCAGCAAGTTCGGCTGCATGGCTCCACCTCCCTTCTTCCTCATGGTCGCGTATTTTCCTTTCTGTTTCGACTACCTCATCGGGAGTTTCACTGACGCATGCTCGAAACCGTGACACCAGCTTCCTGACCGGCGCCTGACACTTAGGACATTCGGTGAGAGGTTTCGCATCTATGCTTTGCCTGATTTCGAACCTATCTCGGCAATACTTGCAGCCTTTTCCAGTCGCCCTGTATTCATAGATCGGCATTTTAGCTTTCCTATTCCCTTTGTTTAAGTACCGTCTAAGCGTAGTGTCTATTATATCAACCTATTTATTTTTATTCTTGTCAGGCCAACTATTGATATTCAACAGGATGCTCCTTTAGCTTGTTGCGAAACGGGTCCTAAGGAATGCGCGAACTTCATGAGTTTAATTTGAGAACAAATTAGAGAATATTTGAGTCAGACCTTGGCCTTCTTTTTACCTCTACACGGCTGCTTTGACTCAGCCGATGGACCACGACTGGGGAGAGATATATCTCTACATCGCTACCAAGGTTTACAGTCGATGGGGTAAGAGCGAGATACCCGAGGATATTAGAACAGAATCGCTCAGAGATGACCAGAAGGCAGACCTCGATCGGCTTAAGAAGTGGCTCTACCAGCAGCGGACCACAGCGAGACTCGAAAGAGACCGGGCTGAAAAACGCCAAAAGGTAGAGGCAGCTAAAGCCGAGCTAGAGGTGATGCAACCGTCATTGTTTGACTTCTAGCAGATTGAGCCTCAGCAACTAGATGGGGTTGGGAATTCGATTCCCAACCCTCTTTTTGTCTTTTGCCCTTGCCCACCCTGAACAATGCAGGCTTGTGTTCACTGACAGTCAACTTTCGGTTGAGCCACGAGTGCGGCGAATCGACTCGGTGAACGCAGCTATGGTAAAATACCCTGCACCAAAAATAGCATTGAGCGTGCTGACCTCTTGAAAGGAGTGAAAATGGAACTCGTAGAAGCTATCAAATCCAGGAAGAGCATCAGGGGCTACAAGCCAACCCCGGTACCGAAGGAAATTTTGACCGAAATATTAGAGATAGCAAGGTTTGCTCCCTCAGGGCTTAATACTCAACCCTGGGAATTCACCGTCTTAGGTGGTAAGGTACTTGAAGAACTGAAACAGGCTATACAAGACCAGTTCTATGCCAAAACAGAGCCTCGTCCTGATTTTCCTATCCACATGCTGACGGGGACGTACAGGGCACGCCAGGTAGAACTAGGTATCGCACTCTATCAACTCATGGGCATCGCTCGAGAAGACAGAGAAAAGAGGGACCAATGGATGCTGAAAATGTTACGTGCATTCGAAGCGCCGAATGTCATAATAGTCAGCATGGATGAGGAGGCCAGTAGCGATATGTCGATATTCAGCATGGGAGCAATAAGTCAAACTATCGCGTTGCTGGCAGTCAACTATGGGTTAGGCACCTGCATGGAGAGTGTACTCGCGTACTATCCTGATATAGTGAGGCGAATCGCCGACATACCAGAGTCCAAGAAACTTGTCATCGGAATAGCCATCGGCTATCCAGACTGGGACTTCCCGGCTAACAAGGTACAAGCTACTCGTGAACCGCTTGGTAGCCTAGTCGCTTGGCGAGGAGTGTAACACCGATTTTTCCTCTTTCACCAGTCAAATCCCTCTTGCCGTCTAACTCGTTTGTAATGCTCCATGGTTTCTTCGAATGGCTCTGCCCTGGCTAAAGCATCCTCAGAATTGAATAAACGAAGATCTACCATATCTCCTTCAACAGATAGTGAAGGCACCCTAAGTTTGTCCATAAGCATGTTTGAGACGTATGGCAGGTGTGTGGAGGCGCTGCGGCAGCTGATAACAGGATGAAGGAGTGCCCCATCGCACTTCCATTCTCTGGCATACTTCAGATAAGGATAGGCGAAGGGGCTACCAAACATGTTTTGTTGCCAGGCATCTTTATAATATCCGACAAAAACCTGGAAACTGAATTTAGTAATCCGTTCTAGTGGATCGTTGACCTTGCTGAGGTCAATGGGTATGGGTGGATGGTAGGCGAAGCTTTCGACGACAAAGTTCCATCCCCTCTCAGCCAGTTTGTCAAAAAAGCCCAGGCTATGCCAGGGGGGGAGCTCGGCGAATACCAGCCGGTATTTCTCCTCGGGGATGGCGCCTGTGTGTTTATCGACTCTGTCTTTGACCTCCTTGTACATGTCCTGGTAGAGTCGCAGTGAGTCCTCAAGGTCGCCAGCCAGGAACAAGGCAGCAGGCATGGCGCTCCAGAAATCCCGGCTGTGCATGGGACATGGTCTTGCCTTGCGCAGTTCATTGACTTCATGCCAAACTCGGTTAACCTCTATCATGAGCTTCGCTGTTTTATCCAGCTTTTCCCAGTCCATCTTTCTGCCCACTGTGTTTTCCACAAAGGCAACGAAATCCCTGAGCTGATTGACCCCTAGTTTAACCATTTGCTCGTAACAGCCTTCGATAAAAAATTCTCTTACCCCGGGGGCAGGTGCTTCCAATGTCCATACGGGGACATTCATGTAGCGGCCTAGCGCCTGAAACCATTTGTACCTGGCATCACAAATGGCTGCTGAAGCCAGGAGGAACACGGGCTTTGGCATTCCCCCCAATGGTGCCTCTGGCGGTACCTGGCCTTTCAACTCTTTCATCATCCTCGAAGTATAGCCTAAGGTAATCCGGCTGTAGCCACAGAGATGGGAAGGAAAACCATCGGCATCAGCCCGGTCAAGATATTGTGGAGCAAGACCTGCAGCAGCGGCAACAGCGCCATAGTTTTCGGGATAGACCACTTCTATATCCATGGCTTTAAAGATGGGGTCAGCATAGTAGATATTGAGCATAGCCCAGACCGTGGGCTTACCCGCCTTTATGGCTTCGGTGCTCTTGCGGTAGGTCTCATTTGCCTTAGCTCGAAGAGGATACATTGAACTTAGTCGGTGGATCGCGTTCTTTTTTTCTTCGATAACCACGGTCCATTTACCTCCTGTACAAATTGAAGCCACTAAATTCCAGGAACCTCGTTGTGGCTTCAAAATTTGAGCTTTTCAGCTTCCCTTTTTCTCTTTCCACCAGCTATATGGCAAGGCTAGCCAAATATCGTGGGCGGCCGACCTTATGATAACAGTTAATTTTTTGCCTGTGAACTCTTTGCGTTGGCTTCTTTCAGACTCAGGGTTTACGTATGCTCGCCATGTGCGGGCTTCTGTTGCTGAATTCGCAGTATCGCCTCTTTTACAATAGCAGGTGTAATGTTCATTCCCCATGGTAATGTGGTATGCAATTGCGCAAGAGTAATAGCAACACAGAAAATACCTTCAATGGACAAATAAAATATAAGTACGGGACAAAAGACCTATTTACCCGCTAAGCGCCGCATTATCTCCTCAGCCTCTGCTACAATGCGATCTATAAGCTCCTTCACAGTGGGGATATCCCTGATTAAGCCAACTGATTGGCCACAATGAACTAACCCCTTCTCCAGTTCACCTGTTTCGAAGACCTTCTTTTCTCCTTGCCCTGATATCAAAGGTGCTAGCTCCTCAAGTTTTGCACCTTGTTGCTCCATTTCTATCACCTGCTGGGCTACGTTATTTCGTAGCACACGAGCAGTATTACGCAGAGAACGCAGCACCAATAAGGTATCCGTCTCAGAACATTGAGTCAGCCATTCTTTAACCCTGGCGTGGAGTGGACTCTCCTTTGTAGCCATAAAACGTGTTCCCATAAGCACTGCCTCAGCCCCAAGAGCCAAAGCAGCTACCAAACCACGCCCGTCTGAAAAACCACCAGCAGCTATGATTGGAACACTAATAGCATCTCTGGTAAGTGGGATCAGCACAAGAGAGGTGACATCTTCCTCTCCGGGATGACCACCACACTCAAAACCGTCGATAATCACAGCGTCGCACCCCATTCCTTCCGCAGTACGCGCAAAGCGCACAGCAGTACACTTGTGCAATACTTTTACCCCAGCTTCCTTAAAGCGCCTTATGAATGGCTCGCTGATTCTACCAGCAGTCTCAACTGTCTTTACCCCCTCTTTAATGACCGTATCTGTAACCCCTTCTATATTCAGCGGGCGAAGCGCAGGAGCAATAGGAATATTCACAGCAAACGGCTTACTAGTCAGGGCTTTTGTCTTCTGTATCTCGTCTCTCAATTCAGCAGGAGTAGGAAAAGTCCAAGAGCTGAGAATACCCAGCCCTCCTGCATTGGAAACGGCTGCTACCAGTTCAGCCCGAGATACCCACAGCATACCTCCCTGAAGGATGGGAAACTCTATCCCCAGCATTTCAGTGACTCGCGTCTTTAACATCCAGCCCTCCCTATTTTAGCTGAGCTCCCCTCAGCTAAACAAATGCTGGCATGCCAAATACTTCCCGCCCGACAATCAGCCTTTGAATCTGGTTTGTCCCATCCGGAGGGAGCAATGTCCTAGCATCTCTGAAGTAGCGCTCCAACGGGTATTCTTCAGAAATCCCATAAGCGCCGAGAACTTCCATAGCTGTGGAGCAAACTCTGACTGCTGTCTCAGAACCAAAAAACTTTATGCCAGAGCACTCTTTGAAGCACACCTCACCTTTGTCCAGAAGATGACAAGCCTTGTAAGCCAACAAACGTATCGCTTCTGTCTCAACCACCATCTCAGCAAGCATCTGCTGAACAAGCTGGAACTTAGCAATAGGCTTGCCAAACTGTCTCCTTTCCAAGGCGTATTTCGCAGCATCTTCAATAGCTGCCTGAGCCAGGCCAGCGGATGATATACCTATCATAGCTCGAGGGAAAAGAAACGCAACCATAGTGGCTTCGTAGCCAGCGCCTTCTTGCCCGATCAAGTTTCTTTTTGGCACGCGACAATCGCTAAATGTTAGCTCCGCAGTAGGGCAACTACGAAAACCAAGCTTCGGCAATTCCCTTGCCTCAAAGGGGGATTCTGTTCCATCTACAATGATCCGGGATATTCCTTTAGCCCCCTTGCTTTTGTCAGTATAACCTACCACTGCACAAAAATCAGAAACCCCTCCGTTTGTAATCCAAGTTTTAGTTCCATTTACAATGTAATAGTCGCCATCACACACAATTGTAGTTTCCATCTCACGGTTAGAAGACCCAGCATTAGGCTCAGTTATGGCGCCACTGGCTATTACGTTTCCTGATACTAACAGGGGCAGATATCTCTTCTTTTGCTCCTCAGTACCTGATCTGGAGAGGTCAAGGGCACCCCCATGATGAACTACAACCATAATACTAAGACTTCCCCAGGCACGACTCAGCTCCTCTATCAATACGCCATAGGAGACAAAATTCATACCCCCGCCACCCCACTCCACCGGCACCATGCCACCTGTATAGCCTAAAGGAGCTATTTTCTTCATAATATTTATAGCCACATCTTTAGGCAAAGGCCTGTATTTGCGTTCCCAGTCATTTACCAAAGGTATTATCTCCTTGTCCATAAACCCACGAGCACTTGCCTTCAGCAACTTCTGCTCTTCACTTAGCTCAAAATCCACAATTAGCCTCCTTTTATCTTAGTGCCAAGATAAAGCTGCAATATCATCGTGCCAGTATATGGATACCACAAGCACCAGCTTCAAGGCCAGCCACTGCACCTCCCAGCATGTGAGCTAGTCCAATCTTAGCATTGGGGGTCTGCCTGTCACCAGCCTGTCCCCTTAAATGCCAAACAATCTCTGCTATGTTGCGCACACCAGAAGCACTTAACGGATGCCCCAAGGCAAGCAGCCCACCGCTAGGATTAACCGGTGTCTTGCCGCCTACCCACGTCGCCTTTTCTCTCACCAAGCGCACTCCCTCGCCGGGCTTGCACAGGCCGAGTTCTTCATAACGCAACATCTCCTCATTGGCGAATGCATCATGAAGCTCAACCACATCTATATCTTCAGGCCCAACGCCTGCCATCTCATAGGCCATCTTAGCTGTTTTACTGCCCAGAGGAGAAATAGTGATATCTTTCTGAAGGTATGTGTAGTCACCAGACAGCAGTGCCGAGCCAATGACTTTTATTGGTTTTGTAGTATATCTTTTGGCAATTTTCATAGAGCACAAAATCGCAGCTGCGGCCCCGTCGGTATTAGGGCAACATTGAAGCAAGGTAATCGGGTCGCATATCATCCGCGAATTAAGGATTTCTTCCACAGTGAATTCCTTCCGATACTGGGCGAAAGGATTCAAACAGCCATGGTGGTGATTCTTAACCGATATCATGGCAAAATCCTCCAAAGTGGCCCCATACTCGTGCATCTGTCTTCGGGCAAGTATGGCAAAGATGCCGGGCATAGTTAATCCCAATTGACCTTCCAAATCATCTTTAGCTGGTGGGATCAACTTGCGGGCTATGGGGCTGGTAGTCATTGACTCCACGCCAATCGCAATGCCAATATCGTACAGACCAGTAGCTATATCTTTCCACACTCCCCTGAAAGCAGTAGCTCCACCAGCGCAGGCATTCTCGACGTTTACCATCTCAAGACCACTTATACCCACCTCTTTTAATATAGCCTGAGCCATAGTCCCCACGTCATAGAGCCGTGATGCGTAAGCAACTTGAATATCTTTGGGACTTACGCTAGCATCATTAAGCGCCGCTAGGACAGCCTCTCGACCCAGCTCAACAACACTCCTCTGGGGAAACTTACCAAATGTACTTTGCCCTACTCCTATTACAGCAACTTCTCTCATAGTAATCCTCCTTTTTGGAAACTTGCAATCAATTCAAACTGGCTAAACTGGCTTAAACTTATAGCCAATGACTTCGTTATCATCTTCCTGCCACAGCTTGTCAATAATTACTTCCATTTCCATATCTATTCGAAAGGGTTTGCTTTCCACTATTTCCAGCGGGGCAAAGATTCGCACTCCCTCAGGCAGAACTACATAACCTATGGCATAGGGCGGCTCAAAGTGCATTGAAGCCATGAGCCCAATCGTATAGGAATACAACTTGCCCTTTCGGCTCAGTCTTAAATCCTCCATGTCTTCATTAAAGCAAGATAGGCAAAAAACTGCTTTTGGAAAGAAAACTTCCCCACACGATTTGCACTTGTTGGCCAATAGTATACCGCCCGCCGGGCTTTCCATAAATGCACCTTCCCGGATAGGAACTCTGTTAGCCATTGTATTCACCATCCTTTCTTTTACTTTAAACCAAAGCCGAAATCCACGCCCTAAGTGTCAAGCTAAAACACCGCCATCAAGATAGATGGTCTGCCCGGTCAAGTAATCGGAAGCTTCCGAAGCCAGGTAAACCGCTAGAAGTCCTACTTCCCTGGGTAAGCAAAGGCGTCCCAGCGGAACAGACCGCAACAACTTGTCCCGAACAGTCTCGTTTTCAAAGAACATGGCTGTCATCTCGGTGGCCACATAGCCTGGACCAATTGCATTAACGTTGATATTGTACCTTGCCCACTCCAAAGCTAGAGCACGGGTATACATGCTTACCGCTGCTTTGGTGGTACAATAGACAACTTGATAAGAAAGGCCTTTGGCACCAGTCATAGACGTTATGTTTATAATTTTCCCCTTATTCTGTCTAATCATATGTGGACCTACCGCTCGAGTCGCCAGGAATATGGTGGTCAAATTGGCATCTACCATGTGATGCCATTCCTCATCGCTCGTTGGCGAAAAGAAGTCCTTTACAGCCTGCCCCCAGGCAGGTTTGTAATCAGGAAGAGGCACAATCGGCTTTCTGGAACCAGCACCTGCGCTGTTGACCAGTATATCTATCCTTCCCCACTCTGAGATTGCTGCCGCTACCACCGTGTCTATATCATCGTCCTTGGTAGCATCGGCACACAGGGCGATGCCCTTTCTATCAAGATTTCTTATCTCTAGAGCAGTTTGCTCCACCTGTTCGGCAGTGCGAGCTGCCACCAATACATCAGCACCGGCCTCAGCCAAAGCCAAAGCTATACCCTTGCCGATACCTCTGCCGCCTCCAATGACAACGGCGCTCTTGCCTGTTAAATCAAACTCCTTTAATGGCACAATCTGCTCCTTCTACCCTATTTGTCGCTTCCGACCTCGGGCCACCCGCAATACTCACCGTGAATCCTAGTGCCTGCCCTTAGAATGGCGTGCAATATCTACCCCAGTCTTATTTGCCTTGCAAGCGGGCTTTCTACTGTCTCCTCATGAAATGCCTTATAAGTCCGCTCTCCATCAAGTAAGCGTCTAGCAGCCACCAGATAATGTATGGTTGGTGTGCCTTCCTCCAACCAGTTGAGCCTGCCCTCTCTGTACAAACGTTCAATAGGATACTCACGAGTATAGCCAACGCCACCGTATACGAGAAGGGCGTTATCAGTTACACGACGCAAGCCTTCTATAGCCAGCATTTTGCACAGGTTCGCCTCTAGGAATATGTCCTTTTTGCCTTCATCAATTTTCCTTGCCGTATCCTCCAAGACACACTGTAACGCGTATATGTCCATAGCCATTTCGGCGAGGTACCTCTGGACTGCCTGCCTTTCAGCGATGGGTTTGCTAAAGGTTACCCTCTGTTTAGCAAACGGAATCGACAGGTCGAGACACCTCTCCATGGTGCCTAACGCATTGGCCGCTATCCGCACCCTGCTGATATTCAAGCCGTGCAAAGCAACCTCCAAGCCTTTCCCTTCCATACTAATAAGGTTTGTCACTGGCACAACACAGTCCTTGAAATTCAATCGCCCATGATGGCTCCCGGTACACCCCATACATGGCTTCATATCCGTAATGGTAAACCCCGGCCTTCCCCTCTCTACCAATAAGCTACTGATTTCGTACTCACCAGACTGCATCTCAGTCCAACAGACTACTTGGAAGATGTCAGCGAAATCAGCATTGGTAATTAAGTGCTTACGGCCATTTAATATGAAATTTGAGCCGTCCCTTCTAGCTCTGGAATGTATGTCACGCCCGGTGCCGCCATCAGGCTCAGTGAGACCAAAACCACATGACATCTCTCCTCGAGCAAGTTTTGGCCAGTATTGCTTCTTTCGCTCCTCGCTCGCGTATACAAAGGCATCATTGCCGCCATTGTGAACATGGAGAATGACTCTCATTCCGCCGTGTACCTTAGACCACTCCTTTTCAAATTCAAGGTACTGAACCTCAGATAGACCTGCGCCACCATATTCCTTTGGTATCTGCAGTCCCAGCATTCCGATTTCAGCAAATTTTGGCCATAGCTTCTCCCTGGGGAATTGACCAGTCTTCTCTATCTCGTCTCCCAGTGGGGCAACCTCATCCCATAGGAATTTAAACGCTTTTTCCTTGAATTCCGTGAATTTATTTTCTGGCATGGCCATCTCTTTACCTCCCGTGAACTTTTTGAATTAGCAGCGCTATTCAGAACTTACTTAAGCAACAGCTTTCACAACCTGAAGTTTGGGCAAAGGTTGTTGACCTCCAACTTTATCTCTGTGACTCAGCATCACTTTCCTTTTGCAGCCGATGGAATCCTTCGTCGCAATGCAACACCTCACCAAACGGGCAATCCAGATAACACATTGCGGGTAAAGAGGTGAACACGCTTCTTATCCGATTCCTGAGTTCGGACACCGTAATCTTCATATCGATCTCAAACCCTAAGGGTTGAAGTATGTCCAGGTCAATCTGGTTGGCCTCTAATCCATAGTCATAGAGGCGACATTTATTTTCAGCAACATTCAGGCTGGGACAGAAGGCGCACGTATCACCAGCGCTAGCTACTACTTTGATAACCTGATTTGGGTTTGCCTTTATTCTCCGGTGATAAGCGCGCGCATTAGCAGCAAAGCGAGGATTGTAAATATCACCGGCTTCAGCATTAGCGACTACCATGCAGAAAAGATGATGTCCTCGAAGACGAATTGCTTGCCGATCTCTCATTTACCCCGCCTATCGTGCCCTCCGTATCACTTAAGGCGCAGCCTGTCCCAATCAATACGCCTAGTGTAGTTTCTATGTCCCCAACTGAAGGCTAAACTTCCAACTACAGGAGGCCAAAGATGTCAGACTTTAGCTTTTGTATTCCGTCTGCCACACCTTACCTCCTTAGCCTAACCATCTCTTACGCCTCTTATAATGCTTTATGACCTTATAGCTTTTTCTCTCACCTGCTCGGCTCAGCCCAAGATAAAATTCCTTGATGTCTTCATTGTCCCTTAATTTTGGAGAGGGACCATCTAAAACAACCCGTCCGTTCTCGAGGACATAGCCATATTGAGCGAGCTGCAGCGCTATTCTGGCATTCTGTTCCACTAGGAGCATGCTTATCTTCTCTTCACTGTTAAGACGGCGCAGAATGTGGAAAATTTCCCTCACTAAGATCGGCGACAACCCCAGCGACGGCTCATCGAGAAGCGTTACCTTTGGCTTGGCCATAAGGGCTCTGCCTATGACCAGCATTTGTTGTTCCCCGCCAGAAAGCCAGCCGGAAATCTTATTTCTTAATCTCTTAAGAGGGGGGAAGTAATCGTAAACCATCTCTAAATCGTCTTTAATACCCTGAGGATCATGGCGAAGGTGACCTCCCACTTTCAGGTTCTGCTCCACGGTAAGATGTTCCAGCACTCTTCTCCCTTCCATAACTTGCAGTATCCCCATTCGCACGACGTCCGAGGGCTCAGCATGATCTATACGCTGCCCATCAAACACTATGCTCCCGTCGCTGACTTCGCCTTCCTCTACTGCAAGTAGCCCCGAAATACTCTTCAAAGTGGTAGTCTTTCCTGCACCATTGGCTCCGATAAGGGTTACTATCGCTCCCTGAGGTACCTCCATGGATACCCCCTTTAGAACCAAAATAGTGCCTTGATACATTACCTCTACGTTATTCAACTGCAACATATTTCTGAAGCTCCCTGGAGGCATGCCCCCTACTTTGCATAGAGCGAAGTGGCATGCAGGCGGGCATACCCCCAATACCTTCTTGACCTTCTCTTGCCCTCTTGGTCAACCTTCACCAAGCTACTTTTTGAGCGGCAGTGAAATGACAGACACACTACGTTTGCCTAGCAGCTCTACTTTTCCACCTTTCATCTGATAGTTGTACACAGTATCTACTCCTGCTAGTCTATCATTGGGGTTAAACTTTATGTCCCCGGTCAGGCCGTAGAGCTCCGCCGCCTTGAACTCCCCTTCATTAAGCTCGTCGTAGAGTGCTTGGCCAGTTAGATTCGCAGCCCCTACTTTCTCCACAGCTCTCTCCACAGCCCTGGTCAGCATATAGACTTGAAAGCTATACTGGCTGCCAGCACTTCCCCATGGGGTTCCGGGAGCATATTTGTCAATATTTTTCACGAATATCTTATGAGCCTCGGTTCCAGGTGAATAGTCTACGCCGTTGTATTCAAAGTCTCCCTCCACCATGTCGGCACCCATCATCTCGGCCAGTACGGACAAACCTAGATAGGGTGGGGTTAAAATAGGTACCTTATGCAGATACCCCAACTCCCTCATGGCGCTGTAAAAGGCGACTGTTCCAACAGCAGTGCCAGAAAAGGAAATGTAGTCTGGCTTTCCCTCTTCCATAATCTTCCTTGCCAGTCCCGATAGCTCAACTGGGGTAGGTGGATGCCACAGGATGTCTCCAAAGACGAATTCCATCTCAGGGTAAGTCTTCTGCCAGGCCAGGACTGGGGCAGCTATGTCCTTGCCGGCTACACCTTCAAATATCGAGATGACAATTCGTGGCTTGCCCGGCTTTTTCCAATACTCCTCACAGAGCCATTCTATAGAGGCTGTGGAGAGGGTTGCATAATCCCGCAGTGGGCTGAAAACCCACCCCGCCGGCTGGTGGAAGAAACTAACCCCGCATGTGCCATGGATAACCACTATCTTCTGCTCGGCTACTTTTCCCATAATAGGCAAGACCATAGGAGCACCGCCGGTGAGTATAGCTATGGGTTTGTCACTAACCACCGCCCGGGCATGGATTGAGGCTGTCTCCGCGGCATCATATCTAGTGTCATATACCTTGTTGACCAGCTTTACTCCTAGCTTCTTACCCACGTTTTCATTCCACCAGCCATATACCACGTTTTGGGAAGGTACGATAATGCGGAACAGTTCGGAATAGGGCCCGGTTACATCCGAATAGTTAGGAATTATGTATTCGTGGATAGCCGCAGGGGGAGCAGGTTTGGCACATCCGGAAACAAAAAGGAAAGGAACCAAAAGTAAAACGGTAGAAATTGCACCTAAAATTAACTGCTGTCCTTTTTTCATCTTCTAACCTCCTTCTTTAATAACACATAAGTTAAGTTCTTAATTGACCAGTTTTCTTTATCTCATCCACCACCCCCTTTCACCTTAGAGGCTGTTTAATTTTGCCTCAGATTCAAAATTAGATTCAGCTCAAATATCACACATAATTTTCACCCCCAATTCAAATTCTGGCTTTCAGCTTTATTTTTGCCTTAAAATTGTGCGAACCTCAAAGCTAATTCTTAAACAGCCTCCCTTAGAGTAACCGTCCAATAACTCGACCCTTAATAGCCCCAGAATTCCTTTTCTCACTTCCGTCACCAATATACCATTCCACCGTCCCGGTTTCAGCTTGCAGCCTAGTATGGGAAGGGCCATAATCGATAAAACCTTTGAAAAATCCTCCAGCGGTGAGCCAGTCCCCGGGGCTCAAAAACCAGGAAAAGGATAATTACCAAGCCAACCATGACGTTCATCAAAGCGAAAATGATACCTGCGCCTAGTTGCGGGATTGCCATTGCCAATGAGGGCCCAACAGCATTAACAATTTCTTGCAATGTTCTCAGAAAGGCAGTGCCAAGAATTGCACCCAAAATGCTGCCCAGCCCTCCCACAATGAGCATACCCAGCATGAATACGGATTGCACCAGAGTGAACTGGTCGACACCAACAAAACGCATATAGTAGCCCCATAATACACCGGCGACACCAGCAAAGAAAGCACAGATGACGAAGGCCAAAAACTTGTACAAAACTATGTTAATCCCCATCACCTGTGCCGCAACTTCGTTGTCCCTGATAGCCATAAAAGCTCGCCCCAGCCTACTTCTTGTTATGTTTGTAGCAACAAAAACAGAAACGGCCACTACAACCAGGACTAGATAATACATACTTCCGGGTGAAGTGAGCTGCATCCCGGTTAGCAGTGTGGGGGACGCTACCGGAAAGCCCCCGTATATACCTAAGAAGAACTCTTTGGGAACACGGGTGAATATAAAGTGGAAAATTAGCTGTGCCGCCATCGTAGTCAGTGCCAGATAAAAACCCTTTACCCTGATAGCCGGGATAGCAAAGATTAACCCGTAGACAGCGCCAGCTAGGCCACCGATAATTAAAGCCGCTTCGACGGGTAAGTTAAGCCTCATCGCGGCAAGGCACCCCATTAACCCTCCCACCCCCATAAAGGAGGACTGTCCTAGATTTATCTGACCACAATATCCAACGAGTATTTGCAGGCCAAGAACCGCGACCATGAAGATGCCCATTAGTGAAAGCATGCCCAGCGTGGCATCGGACACCAACACAGGTACAAAGGCTAAAAGAACCAGGAAGCCAAAGAATAGGCCCCACTGAAGCCGGGTACGTATGATTGCCTTATCCTGTTCATATTTTTCGGGAAAAGTGCCAGATGGTAACATATCTCCCCTTTCTCACAGCCTTTCTATTCGTTTCCAGCCAAACAGGCCTTCAGGCCTTATGATTAAAATCAGCAACATAATGAGGAAAGGCGTTACTAAGGACATGCCTCCTTCTGTCAGCGGATCCACGTAGCCCATGGCTAAGCTCTCCGCAATTCCAACTATGATGCCCGCAACTAATGCACCCGGCACTGACTGCAACCCGGCCAGCAACGCACAGGGAAGGGCTCTCAGCCCAATATCCGCTGCTGGAAGGCCGATGCTGCGTCCGCTTAGCCAGGCTATAGCTGCGATCACAGATATTGCTCCTGCTATCGCCCAGGCTATGCTCATACTTTGCTTCACGCTAATACCCAGTGCTCTGGAAACCTGGTGGTCCTCAGCGACAGCAGACATGGTCAGGCCTACCATGGTCTTGTTAAATAGCCACCAGAGGCCGGCGACTATCAAGCCTACAATTATTAGTCCGAATAGAAATGAGGGTGAAAATGCAAAGGGGCCTACCGATAGTGCTGTTTCACCTAATATCGGGGTGAATCTTCTGGGGAAAGTCCCCCAGATCATGATAACAAGTCCTCTTAACACGAGAATCAAAGCTATGGTCACCATCACAATGGCAAATAGAGGTTGACCAATTAGAGGACGTATGACTAGCCGTTCCAGAAGAAGCCCGACTCCCGCAGTGGCTCCCATAGCGACAATTACCGCAAGCCACCATGGCAGAGGTGTGTAACTTAGGACTGACCAACACAAGAAACCTCCTATCATCACCAGTTCGCCCTGGGCAAAGTTGAAAACCCTGGTACTTCGGTAAATGACTATAAAAGCTATGGCCACCACACTATACACACCACCTAGGAGAATGCCACTAAGTACATACTGAATTGGTTCAACCATTTGCTCAAACCTCGTTGATTTTTACATTTGCGGTAATTACCCCGGTTCGACCGTCACGATATTTCACCTGCGCTTGAGTCGTGAATTCTTCGTCTCCCTTATAGATGCTTTCAACTATATCAGCATACCGTTCCTCTACGAAGTGGCGGCGAAGCTTTCTGGTGCGTGTCAAGTCACCTTCATCGGGGTCGAAGGGCTTATGAAGGTTAACAAATTTCCTAATTCTCGATTCAGGCGGCAAATTTTTAGCCACCTTTGCGATCTCCCCTTGAATTAGCTGGCGCACTTCATCCTTTTGACTCAATTCGGGAAACGTGGTGTAGGTAATACGGCGTCTTTCTGCCCACCTTCCCACAGTCTCTGGGTCGATGTCTACCAGGGCAGACACAAAGGGCCTAGTTTCATCACCAAGTACTAAGGCTTCTCGGACAAAGGGGCTATATCTCAGGCGGACCTCGATGAACTGAGGAGGGAACTTATAGCCTGTGGATAAGGTCCTGAGGTCTTCAAGCCTGTCAAGCACTACCACGTCACCACCCTCAGTAATGTAGCCGGCATCTCCCGTTTGATACCACCCTTCGCTATCCAGCTTCTTGGCGCTAGCTTCAGGCTTCTTATAGTAACCCAAGAAGAATGACCCGCCTCGGGCGAGGATCTCTCCCTCCTCAGATATCCTGACCTCTAGTGGCGGTCCATACTTTGGGTTGGTCCTGTATATTTGACCCACGGTATCAAACCTGATGGCATCGTCGAAGTGGGTGGTAATTAAACCCACCTCTGAAGCCCCGTAGCCCTGCCGGAGCTCAACCCCAATACCGTGGAAGAAATAGAATATATCTGGAGATATGCTGGTGCCGCCAGTGATGGCTATTTTCACTTTTATCAAACCGAGCTTATCCTTCAGCGGACGGAACAGAAAGATTTCCCCAAGACATCTAAGAAACCATAGACCAAGCCCCACTTTTTTACCTTCCGCTCTACGGACCGCTACCCTATGACCAATCGGCATAAACACACGGTAAAACCATCTCTGTGCCCAGTTGGCATCCAGCATCCGCGCCTCTACCGCACGCACCAGCATTTCCCACTGCCTGGGCCCGAACATTAGAAACTCCGGAGCCACCTCTCTAATATTTGCTAAAACAGTCTCAGGTTCTTCAGGAAAGTTGACCACCATAGGTCTTACTAAGCCCATGCTCACTCCGAAAAGCTGCTCCGTACCCCAGGCCGGGGAAATATAGGTGAGGTATTGAGCTCCTTCCTTAAGGTGCTTCCCATACGCTGAAAGAAGCCTCTCAACGTTATCCATCGTGACACGGTAATCCCCGATTATCCCCTTGGGATCTCCTGTGGTGCCTGATGTATACGAAACAGCCGCCGTATCGGTAGGCTTCACTTGCTCGATCAGCTTCTCGAACAACCCCGGATGTTCCGCTTCGCATTTTCTACCTAGCTCGTGAACTTCCTTCCACGATATAAGGATAGGGTCATCATATAACCACATCCCTTTACTATCCCAGTAGATTACTCTTTTCAATTGAGGCAACCTATCCTTTATTTCCAAGAACTTGTCCACTTGCTCTTGGTCCTCAGCAATAACAAATACAGAGTCAGAATCCTTGACAATGTATTCCACTTCAGAGGGGATCGAGTCGGGATAAAGGCAAACCGTAACACCGCCAGCGCAGTTTACGGCAAATATCGACCAGTATAATTCAGGTTCGTTACTGCCAATAATGCTAACCTTGTCGCCCCTCTGCACACCTAAGCTGACGAGACCCAATGAGATAAACTTGACTTGCTCATAGACTTCCCTCCAGGTGTACGTCTTCCAGAGGCCATAGTCTTTTTCTCGCTCTGCTATTCGATCAGGGAAAAGCTCAAAATTCCTTTTCAGATACTGTGGTAAGGTGCCGAGTTCACTTCCTGTTACTTCTTTCATATCTCTTCCTCCTCTCCCAAATAGGCTTTGATGACCTGCGGGTCGGTCCTCACTGCTTCAGGGTTCCCTTCAGCAATCTTATGTCCGAAATCGAGCACAACCACCCTATCGACAATATCCATCACTATCTCCATATCATGCTCCACCAGAACTATAGGGATATTCATCGCTTCACGAATATCAAGAATAAACCTCACCATGTCCCCCTTTTCCTCCACGTTCATGCCTGCTGTTGGTTCATCCAGAAGAAGTATTTTAGGCTCTAGAGCCAGTGCTCTACCAAGGTCCACCCTTTTACGCAGTCCATATCCTAAAGCTCCTACCACCCAGTTTCTCACTGCCTCGATTTCCAAGAAGTCTATAATATCCTCTACTACTCGCCTGTGCTCCACTTCTTCACGGTGCACCCAGGGCCAATAGGTAATAGCTGCCAATGGATTGGACTTCATCTTCAAATGCCGTCCAGCAAGGAGATTCTGAAGAACAGTCATACCTACATACAGCTGAATACCTTGAAAGGCACGGCCGATGCCTAATTGAGCAATCTTGTAGGGCGGGAGGCGCGTAATATCCTTGCCTTCAAAGTAGACCTTCCCTGAATCCGGTCGGTAAAAGCCATTGATACAGTTAAGGAGAGAACTCTTCCCTGAACCGTTAGGTCCGATCAGCCCCAGTATCTCTCCCCTGTTGACATGGAGCGATACCCCAGCGAGGGCTGTCACCCCACCGAAACTAAGCGCAATATCACTCACCTCTAGCACCCTACCATTATTCATCGAACCCTCCTTTAAACCAGCTTGACATGCCCTCCCACCCCGAGTGCATATTTTATTTCCACTAGACGAAGGCTTTTATGCCGATAGCCTCACGCCCAACTATCAGCTTCTGAATCTGGGTAGCCCCATCAGGGATAGTGAGCATCCTTGCATCCCTGAAATACCTTTCCACGGGATACTCATCGGAAAGCCCCACAGCACCATGTATCTGGATTGCCTTTGAGGTCACTCTGACAGCAGCTTCACAGGCATAAGCCTTGGCCAAGGAGGACTCAAGGCGTGCTCTGACACCTTTATCGATAAGACAGAAAGCCCGATATCCCAGCAAACGGGCCGCCTCAGTTTCGGCAATCATATCAGCGATCATCTCTTGTATCAACTGAAAACTGCCAATGGGCCGGCCGAATTGCTTCCTTTCTCGGGCATAGCTTATCGAGGCATCGATAGCTGCCTGGCAGATACCTGCAGCCATTATCGCCATCCCTGAGCGAGCTGACTCAAACTCCCGCATAGTTCTTTTATAGCCAGTGGCTACATCCCCTAACAAGTTCATCTTAGGGACGCGGTAGTCAGTAAAATACATTTCGCCCGTAGGGAAACAGCGCCAACCTATCTTGTGAAGCTCCTTTGACTCCCAAGGTGAAGCTGCCTTTTCTACCAAGATAGTGGACATACCTAAGGGACCTTTGCTTTTATCCGTCACCGCCAGCAACATGCAAACATCAGCAATGGTGCCGTTGGAAATCCAAGTTTTGGTGCCGTTTATCACGTATGTATTTCCATCCAGCATAGCAGTGGTTTCAATATGCGAAGCATCAGAACCAGCGTTGGGCTCGGTTATGGCAGAGCAACCGATGAGTTCACCCTCCAATATCTGGGGGATGAACTTCTGTCTCAACTCATCAGGAGCATCTGCGATATTCAGTGGCGCTAGTTGTGCAATGCCAATAGTAGCTGCTAGGCTTGCCCAGACGCGAGACAGCTCCTCATTGAGTACACCCATTGTTATACGGTCAAGCTCCATGCCACCGTATTCCTTGGGCAAGACGCCGATGTAGAAGCCGAAAGGCATCAGCTTTTTGATAAAGCCCACCACCTCTTCTCTGGTGAAAGGCCCATGTCGCTCGCGTTCATCCACAATGGGGGCGATCTCTTTGCTCAGAAAGTCCCTTACATTCTTTTTCAGCATTCTTTGCTCTTCTGTAAACTCGAAATCCATATTTACCTCCGAATTTGGTAATTAAAAGGTTTTATACCTGCCCCGGTATTCGGGTGGCAGAATGGCAGCAACATGTCCCATGATGAAGTCGGTTAGCTCTTTCAGCTTTTCTTCAGTTGGCTCACCCTCTATGGGCGGCAGTGTGAAAGGCTTGCCGAAAGTGATGGTTACCTTTGGGCGGGTAAGCCAGCCGATTCCCCTGAGCTTCTCCGTTCCGAGGATGGAAACAGGGATAAGGGGGGCTTTGGTACGTAAAGCTACAAGAGCACACCCGTGATAAGCTTCTTTCAGGCAGCCGGCTTTACTCCGTGTGCCTTCCGGATATATGCCGAACACAAGACCTTTTGCCAGCACTTCTTCTGCGTATCTCATTGCCAACTGTCTCTCTTCAAGAGTTCCACGACGGCGCACAGGATAAGCCTCTGCACTGTCCATTAATATGCGGAAGATGGGGATGGGCCAGTAATAAAATAGCTCCTCCTTGGCCATAATGATGCTATCGCGAGGCAGGATACTTATTATATGTAGAGGCGGGTCTATCAAGTTAAGGTGATTGAAGACTGCGATGATGTGTCCATTTGGTGGCAAATTTTCCCTGCCTTTTATCTCGAAGCGGATTATGCTTCTAAGTGCTACCTCGACTATCGGTCGGGCAATCTTGAAAGATATCTTGGGTGTTGGCCTCCTCAATCTTCGTTTAACTATCCCGTATTTAATTGGAAATTCGTAGAGAGAAGCCTGATTTCGCTTCTGCCTAGCGCTGTCAGCATATCTGCGGGTTTTGAACCACTCGGCAATCATGGCGCTCTCCTTCAATGCCTATATCCTGCCATTATATTAATCGAGATATCAAGTAACTACATTTTGAACATCATCACATTGGTACCACCCAGGCCCTGATTGTGAAGCAAAGCCACTTTTGGTTTTCCAGGCACTTGCCTTGGTTCGGCCGTTCCTTTAAGTTGCCAGCAGAGCTCGGCAATCATACGGCCACCGGTAGCCCCTATAGGATGCCCACAGCTAACCAGGCCGCCATCGGTGTTTACCGGAGTCTTACCTTCAATCTCAGTATTCCCCTCCCAGACAAAGGTACCACCTTCACCCTTGGGGCAGAACCCCAGGTCTTCCACAATAAAGATTTCTCCGGGGCTAAAAGCATCATGCACTTGAGCCACATCTACATCCTCAGGACCTAGCCCCGACATTTCGTGCACCTTCTTGGCTAAGTACTTGGTAGGACCTTCAGCTAAGCTAATTGACTCCCCCTTAACATACATCGGAGTGCCCGCAGCCCAACCTACCAAAAGCATGGGCTTGGTTGTGTATTGCTTCGCTTTTTTTGTGGAGCAAACCACAGTAGCTGTGGCACCATCGGCATTAGCCGAACACATCAGCATAGTGATAGGATCAGCAATCATTCGTGAGTTCATAATCTGTTCAAGGCTATAGACTTCTTGGTAGGTAGCATTGGGATTCAGGCTGCCGTTGCGGTGGGCCTTCTCTGCAGCCTTGGCGAAATGCTCCACCTTAGTACCATATAAATGCATGTGCTCCCGAGCCTGCATAGCATATTCCCCAGGCATAGGCATAATTCCTGTCAGGAAGCGGTAGGGCAAATCTTTTATATCCCCTATTGAAGGCACCATGCCCCTAGGCATCTTCTCAAGTCCAATAACTAAAGCCATATCGTATGCACCTGCAGCTATCATCTCGGCTGCCAGCAGCACCCCTCGAGATTCACTGGCACAAGCTACTTCTACATTGGTCACCGGTATTCCAGTCATTCCCAGTTCAGCGAAACAATCCAGACCTGTGCCCATTGGCTGATTACAGTGGGCGCAGAAGCCAATCTGAATGTCCCGAAAGTCAACCCCCGCATCCTTGAGAGCCTTAAGCCCTGCCTCGCGAGCCATGTCCAGAAGGCCTCGGCCGGTGACCCGGCCAAACTTGATTACCCCCACCCCAAGTATCACTACCTCTTTCTTTGCCATTATAACCTCCTTCGCTACTCTATGTCGGTATTGGCCGAAAGGCGTATGCCACAACCTCGTTGCCCTTCTCATCTTCTCCCGTTTTCCAGAAACAGAGTTCCACCTCCATGCCGATCTTCACCTTATCCAAATCGACACCAGTCATCAGGCTCAGAACCCGTATCTTCTCTGGCAGTTCCACTTGAGCTGTGATAAATGGTGCAGTCACGGGAGTCATTGGATAGCTTGTTCGGGCAATCGTATAGGTTGTAATCTTCCCTCTTCTGCTAAGGGCGACCTCCTCTAAATCTTCACCATAACAATTGGCACACACTACCCTCTTGGGATGGAAATAGACGCCGCATGCTTTGCATCTGCTACCAACAAGATAGCCCTCGTCCCCATTGCCTGGCGGCTTGAACAGTCCCTCCTTGATGGGTAACCTCTTCTTTACTTCGCTCATATTTACCAGATTCCTTTCACTGCTTGCCTGCGTCTGTGCGCATATATACTGGTTATCTTCCCTTGAACACAGGCTTTCGCTTCTCTACGAAGGCTTTTACTCCCTCTATGGCGTCTTCTGTGTTCCTCAATATAGCGGCACACTTAGCTTCATAATCTATGGCGCTTAGCAAGTCCATTTGCATGCCAAGGTTCACACAGTATTTAAGCATCTTCAAGGAAAGGGGAGGCCTTTCCGCCAGTTCAGCTGCCCAGTTTTTCGCTTCTGCCATCAGCTCTTCAGAGGTAACAACTTTATTGACGAGCCCAATCTGATATGCTTGCTGGGCATCAACGCGGTTGCCAAAATACAGAAACTCCTTTGCTCTAGCTGGCCCGATGAGCCGTGGCAGCCGTGCCGTACCACCGCCAGCCGGAATAACTCCCAATTTCACCTCCCCTAGTCCAAAGTTTGCTGCTTCAGAAGCAATGCGAAAATCGCAACAAAGGGCTATTTCCAATCCACCGCCATTACAGGGACCATTGATAGCAGCGATCACAGGTTTTCCCAAGTCTTCCAGCTTATTGAAGAAGGTGTAGCGCATACCTATTGGGAGCCGTTTGGCATTAGGGTCAGCCATTTCCTTGATATCAGCACCGGCGCAAAACCCTCTTCCAGCACCGGTCAGGATTACGGTTCTTGCACCTTCATCTTGGTCGATCTTATCAAGCACCTCGTTCAGCTCAAAGGCCAGCTGAAAGTTAATGGCGTTGAGGCGATCTGGTCGGTTGAGGGTGATGATACAAACACCGTCTTCCTTTTCATATATAATGGTTTCGTATTTCATGAGATACCTCCATTTCTTAATCTACCATGCAATATCCACCATTGACACTCAGTACCTGGCCTGTGACCCATTCTGAAACGTCAGAGCTAAGGAAAACCACCGCATTGGCTATATCTGAGGGGAAGCCTAGCCTCCCCATGGAGCGCGCCAGGGGATAGACAGCCATTACCTTGCGCAGTCTCTCTTTCTCCTCATCGGTCCTGGGTTGATCCGAGCCTGTCAACTGAGAAAGGTAAGTGCCACCGGTAGCCGAGGGGGCAACACAATTAACGTTTATCTTATAACGTGCTACTTCCTTGGCCAAGGCTTTACTAAAACCAACAATGCCAGCCTTTACCCCAGAGTACACTGCCTGTCTGGGCTCGCCAATCCTTCCGGCATCGGAGATAATGCTTACAATCTTCCCATAGTTCTGACTTGACATAGGCCCGAGCACCGCATGGCAGCAATTTAGCACACCATAGAGGTCAAGCCCAATTAATCTCTCCCATTCTGTTTTGTTCGATTCCATAAAGGTATGCATCAGAGATAGTGCATCGGTTTCTAGTACTCCTGCCGGTATGCCAGCATTATTTACCAATATATCCACCTTACCCCACTTGTCTAATATCTTTTTAACCATTTGCTCCACTTGGGCAGCGTCAGTTATATCCGCCTGTGCCGGCATGGACTCACCACCCGCTTCCTTAATCTCCTTAGCCACTGACTCCGCTCTGTCAAGGTAGTAGTCATTGACCGCAACCTTTGCTCCCTCAGAGGCAAGGGTCATCGCAATGGAACGGCCTATTCCCCGGCCAGATCCCGTCACAACAGTTACTTTACCCTTAAGTCCAAGATCCATCGTTGCCTCCTTTCGAGTTTCTTAAAGATTCAGTTCAAATACTAAAAATATGCTTATTGCTAAACTGCAAAGTCGCTTTTGCCGTTATTCCTGCTCTGAAATTGACCAAACTCCAAGCTTGTTCACAGGCTGTATTACCAGTATAATGTCTATTCCTTAACTCTGCGCAACTCTATAGTAACGGTGTTCCACTTATCCAGGCAGTCCAGTTCCACCATATCTGGGTCTCCCCAATCTGGAGGAAACCCACCGCCGAATTGGAGCATAACTACATAAGGAAAAATGTCATGGTATAAGAAGCCACATAGACCACCAGAACTATATCCACTCAATTCTACTTGGTCTCCCACCTTATGTCCCGCGCTGCAGATTCCTTTCACAGCTTTCACTGTGCCCAACACTCGATTACCAACTTGCTCTGCCACTTTATTATCCCCCTTATTTACTCAGCTATATAATGCCGTCGCAGCTAAATCTCTTTATGTCCTCTTCACTGTATCCCAATCCAGACAGAATTTCGACGGAATGCTCACCCAATTCTGGAGGAGAAAAGTCTTTTTTAGTCGAGATGGGAGAGAATTTTAAAGGATGAGCTATTTGTTTGAGTTTTTTCCCGGATTTTTCTATTTCCACAAACAGCTTTCTATGCTTAAGATGCGGGTCGTTAACCACCTCGGAATAACTGTAAAGGGGACCTGCCGCCACATTAGCCGAGGTTAAAATTTGAACCCATTCATCCCGAGACTTAGCGAGGAATGCTTCTTGAAGAATAGACACAAGTTCTTCTCGTCTAGTCCGCCTTTCCTCACGTGTCAAACCAGCCAGCTCGTTTTTGCCTAACACTTGACATAGATTAATCCAGAAGTGATCCTCATGGGCGATGCTTAAGGTAAGAAACTTGCCATCTTTTGTTTTAAAAACACCATAAGCAGGTTCATGAGGAAGAGAAGGTATACCTGAGTTAAGGAACATGCTCAGGGGAGCGGTCATCCACGATACCAGCCCGTCTGTCATAGACACATCAACATATATCCCCTCCCCTGTTTGGCTCCTGTGATGTAAGGACGCCAAAACAGCAATAGTGGCGAACATCCCAGAAGAAAGGTCAGCTATAGGAATGGGTGTTAAAGAAAGCTCTCTGTCTTCAGGAATTTCAGCCAGCATCCCCGCAACCCCCTGATAACTGATATCATGTCCCGCCCAATTAGCATATGGACCATTCTGTCCATAACCTGAAATAGAAACATATATAAGGTTGGGATTAAGCTTTTTTAAACTTTCATAATCGACGCCTAACTTTTGGGCAATTCCGGGACGGAATCCTTCTAAAAATATGTCTGCTTTTTCAACTAATCTGTAGCAAATTTCCCTGCCCATCTTAGACTGCAAATTTAGGCTCAGGCTTTTTTTGTTACGGTTGATTGCTCCGAAGAAATCTGGAAGAAGACGGGCCGGGTCTCCTATGCCAGGTCGCTCTACTACTATAACCTCAGCCCCCATATCAGCAAGAAGCAACGTGCAATAAGGGCCGGGATACTGCCAAGCCATGCTAAGAACTTTCACCCCATCCAATAACGTAAGCATTATCTTACTCCGTCACCCAATATCTAGCATTAACAAACAATACTATGCCAAAGAACCGAAATCCTTAGAGCCAGTCACAACTGCCACCTAAGAACTCAGCACAACTCACACAAATATAAACTTTAGCTACGATCTTTCCAGAGTTTCTAGTCTTGACAAGAGAACATTGCTCGCCTATCATTAGTACATCATCCGATGAGATGCCAGACGAGAAATAGTATTGTTACCAAATTAATGGTGAACAATGTTCACTACCTTATCAAACCTTTGATCCTTTGTCAAGCGTCTTTGACGACTATCGACATCAAAAAATTTTCATCTGTAAAAAGCAACCATAGCCCTAAGAAAAACGTCAGAGCCTTAAGCTTTAAAGTGAGGTAGAAATGAGGAAACGTAGCTACAACACAACGCGCGAGCGTATCATTAATGCAGCCTTTGACGTTTTTGCCGAGGCAGAAGTATTTCACCAAGCAACAATACGTGACATGGCAAAGAAGGCTGGCATAGCCCAAGCCACTATTTACAAATATTTCCGAGACAAAGAAGACCTCGCCAATTCTATTCTCACTGAGAGAGATGCCGAAGGAAGAAAGGAGATGGAACGTCATCTTCAAGGCGTCAAAGGAACCCTAAATAAGCTGCGGAAAATGACATGGTTCTATCTTCACTTCTATGAGCAAAACTGGCAGTATGGCTGGGTTGTGTACGTGAACATGCCTGTTACAACTTGGATAAAGGCACCTTATGCCACGGAAACACTCCAAACTACAAACCGACTTCTCATGAACATTTTGGAGGAAGGACAAAAAGCTGGAGAGGTAAGACATGACTTAGATCTGCGTTTGGCCAGCCACATGTATTTTAGAAGTATCAGACAAATAGTCACACTTTGGTTACTGCGTAACAGAAGTTATAGCCTCACAGCTTATACTGATAGCTTAACAGAGATGATTTTTGAAGCCGTGAGAACCAAGCCGGAGCAACAAACTGTACAATTTACGTGCCCCTTTCTCAACACAGAAAAGAATTCAATATTTTCGTAAAAAGTCCGAACAAGGCTTAAACAAACTAAAGAATAAAAACGAGGAATCGAACAAAAGCCCCCAACGGGAACAAATTATCCATTTAGATCACCACGACATACCGAACTATCAATGGAGTGCTCTGGATGTGTGTTCTCGGTTTAAACTGATCGGCTATTCACGGGAGAAATCTTGGACTAACGGTTTATGCTGGTATCTCTGGGTTATTTCCTGGCTAAGGTCACACGGGGTTAAATCCATTGTTGTCTTCACCGTGGATAATGGTGAGGAATTTGGCGGCAAATCATGGCTGAAGGTAAGAGCACTGCGAAAGCTCATCAGCGGTTTTGGCTGCAGGCTGATTCAAAACCACAAGGGACACTGTGAGGAAAATGCTCATCTGGAACGCTCACATCGTACCGATGATGATGAGTTTTATATGCCTAGGGCTATGAGAATTAGAAGCGATGCTGACCTTCTAGATGAAGCTCTGGGTTATATCTACTACTACAATAATCTGCGAGAACACTCATCACTAGAGTTCAAAACACCTTTTTCTTATCTGAAAGCGCAACTTCCAGACATTGATGATAAAATAAGGTTCGTTATCCCCATAATGCTGGATAAAGTGGCCGTTGAGCTGGGCCCCTGGAGTGGATACCATGTCTTGGCGCAGCACCATGCCCCCTTCCATTAGTAGCCAGAGAATAGTCCAGTTTGGCAACGGATTTAAGGCTGGCGGGTGGTCCCTAGGGTCGTGCAAAACCTTATGTTAAGTCAAACGCGCTGCCTCCGGGGAGCTTGAACAGTTCCCATTCTTTCCAGTATGCCGAGTCTATCTCGTGGGTTATCAGCAGCACTGCATTGACCATGTAGAGCCATGCTACAATACGAAGTGTCTATCTGAATGAGTTTCGCAACAAGCTATCCTTGAATCTTTACGCTATACCGTGTAAGATATTAGGTAAGGTGGCTCAGAAGCGCAAGAAAATTGAGTGGGATGGCCGACGCATTCGGGCGTTGCGGCAACATTTGAGGCTAACCCAAGCTAAACTGGCTGAGGAGTTAGGCACCCGCCAGCAGACAATCAGCGAATGGGAAACAGGAATGTACAAGCCCCGGGGAACTGCGTCCACTTTGCTCTCCCTGGTAGCCGAGCGCTCCGGCTTCAAGTATGAGGCAGTCAAAAGGAAACAACCAACGGAGTGAAGTGCACCAGGTCAAAGTAGGCTGCTGCGGCTTATCTAAAGAGATGAAACACCATAGCCAAGTTCACAGTTTAGGAACCACCACCCGGACAAGGGCGGAGTTTTCCGAGCTGCTCCGGAGTCACGGCATCGAAATGGTTATAGATGTCCGCCGCTTCCCCACCAGCCGCATCGAGCATTTCAAGCAACAGGCCCTGAAGCAATTATTGGCAGAACTACACATTGACTATTTGCACCTTGGGGACGAACTGGGCGGCTATCGGAGCGGCGGCTACAAAGCTTTCACCACTACCCCGGAGTTCGAGACAGGAATAAACATTGTAGAGAAAACCGCCTCGGAAAAAAGCAGCGTCATGCTCTGTGCTGAAAGACTGCCGTGGCGATGTCACCGCCGCTTTATCACCTCTGAGCTAGAAAAACGGGGCTGGCAAATAGAACACATCATCGACGAAAAGCGAACCTGGGTGCCATCGAAAGCCAGCCAGTCCGTCCAAGATTAATTTTTTGCCTGTGGCTACACGCAAACGTGTAAAAAGAAAATGAAGACACAGGTTTCGGAAAAGCTCATCGCTCATATCTGGCAATGCCAGCTAGTAATCAACCTGGTTACCGATAGCGGTGAGCCATTTCAGACAATCTACCCGGGCAGAGCTAGCCAGACCAGCGGCTGTGATTTCAAGGACGCCGTTTTTGCCATTAGCCACGAAATAATTAGCGGGGACATCGAGATTCATGTTAAGTCCAGCCAGTGGTACAGCCATGGTCATCACCGAGACCCCAAATACAACAATATAGCTTTACACGTCGTATGGTGGCACGATAACCAATCTCCAACCATGCTCCAGAACGGCAAAACCGTGCCCACAATCTGCCTGAGTCCCTTCCTCGGCCGTCCTTTAGATGAGCTAAGTCAACACCTCAACCCATCCAGAAATTCCTCATTTTCCTGTCCTGAAGCCAAAGGACATTCAAATTCAGACAGTTTGAACAAACTGCTTATCCTTACCGGGGAGGAAAGATTCGCGGCTAAAGCAGCTTTGTGCCGCCAAGCTCTGGAGAAAGAAGAGGCAGGGCAGGTGCTGTTTCGCGGCATAGCCAGAGCCCTGGGCTACGCTCAAAACGCCGAACCCTGCGAAGATCTCGTCAATAGGTTATCCGTTAGCTTCTTAGAAAAAATCAAGTCTGAGGCCATCAGACGGGCTTTGATCTTAGGCACTGCCGGACTATTGCCTTCCCAGCGGCCGAGATTGCAACTCAAACTGGCTGGAGACGAAGAAATAGACAAGTTAGAAAGGATATGGCAATCCACCGATATAACCGAAACCATGAATGAAGCTGACTGGTGCTTTTTCCGAGTTCGCCCTGACAACTTCCCCACCCGCCGCCTCATTGCCCTGAGCTATCTCATGGCGCGGTATTGCCGACCGGGGCTGCTCCACGGGATATTGCAACTGATAAAGAAAGCACCCCCAGGAACTGAACATCGCTGGCTGGAAACCGGCTTGGTCATCGCCGGTCAAGCTTACTGGAGGAACCACTTTGACTTCGGTATTGTTAAGAAGCGAAGCTCGGCTCTTCTCGGCCGAGAAAAAGCCTCAGAAATAGTTATAAATGCTATATTGCCCTTCGCCTGTGTCTGGGGCGAGATAAGCTCTGACCTGAAGTTAAAGAGAAAAGCGGCTGAAATTTACCGCCGCTATCCCAGGTCGGGAGACAACGAGTTAACTCGGCACATGAAACAGCAGCTACTTCTCAAGCCAGATACCTGCCTTTCTGCCTGCCAGCAGCAGGGACTGATTCATATCTTCAAGACCTATTGCCGTCTCCGAAACTGTACCGCGTGTCCGGTAGCTTCTAACCGAAGCTGAGGCTCGGTATCACATCGATATCATAGCCGTCGATTTTGCCCAACTGGTAGTGATAATAGCCGCAGGCGGCAATCATAGCCGCGTTATCGGTACACAAGCCTGGAGGCGGTATGAGCACCGGCACCGGCGAATTAGAAATAAAGTAGTCACGGAGGGCCTTATTGGCCGCCACGCCGCCAGCCAGCAATATCTGCTTGACGCCCAACCTTTCAGCAGCTTGTATTGCCTTCGTAGCCAGGACATCAACCACCGCTTGCTGAAAGCTAGCCGCTGCCTCGGCTACCCGGGAAGAGTCCGAAAAATCGTTGTCCCTGACCAAATGGAGAAGAGCTGTTTTCAGCCCGCTGAAGCTAAAATCGTCGCTGCCCTTAAGCCAAGCCCGTGGTAAAGCAAATGATGGCACCCTGTCTTTGGCTGTTGCCTCTATAGCTGGGCCGCCGGGATAACCCAGGCCCAAAATCCTAGCTGCTTTATCGAAGGCCTCACCAGCAGCATCGTCTCGTGTCCGCCCCAGCCTTTGGAACTGCCCGTGTCCTTTCATCATTACCAAATCGCTATGCCCCCCGGAAACAATAAGGCAAAGACAGGGAAAAACAGGCTCATCCCCGCTTAACCAGTTGGCGTAGATATGGCCTTCAAGATGATTGATGCCGATGAGGGGCAAGCCCTGGGCTAGAGCCACCGCTTTAGCTATATTCACCCCGACCAATAATGAGCCGGCCAGACCAGGACCCATGGTTACGGCGATAGCGGCTATATCCTGCCAGGTGGCTTCCGTCTCAGCCATAGCGCTTTCCACCACCGGCAAAGCTGTAATCAGGTGCTGCCTTGAGGCCACCTCGGGGACAATACCGCCGTAGCGACTGTGTATATCCACCTGAGAGGCGACGACATTTGACAGGATACTAGCTCCGTCTTCAACTACCGCCGCCGCCGTTTCATCGCACGAAGTTTCGATACCAAGTATTTTCACAATCGAGATTATAACACAAGTCATTCACGCATCCCGAAATTAGTATCGGCCTCCTCCAACCGATGTAGTCGCGACCCTTTATGGTCGCTTGCGGGTAAGGTTTCGGCGAGGCTAAAGCCTCGCAACTACACATTGTCATTTCACCTGCGCTAGATGCTATAATTTAATAAAGGGGATTAAAGATGTGGCATCGAAGACATCTCTAGCATATGTGCTTCGGCTTTCCTCCCTTCGGCTTCTTCTGCTACGGGCCAAGGCCTTTCCCCAGCCGTGAAGAACAATTGGAAGTGCTTCAGGAATACAAGAAAGAGCTGGAGAAAGAACTAAAGAACATCGAAAAGGAAATCCAGGAGCTGAAAAAGAGCAGCTAACGGTAATGTTTATTGTCATTGCGAGGAGCATAGCGACGTGGCAATCTCTGAGATTGCTTCGCCTTCGGCTCGCAATGACGGGTTGGACTTACCAAAGGCTTTCACTAAGTGTATTTGCTACCGAGACCGAACCAGTGTAAAATATTAAAAACACTACTTATGTAAACGGGGGAAGATGGACACAGGTACTTGGAAAGTTAAATCAGGGTTAGCCCAGATGCTGAAGGGCGGTGTCATCATGGATGTGGTCACACCGGAGCATGCCAAGATCGCCGAAGACGCCGGAGCCTGTGCTGTCATGGCACTGGAGCGGGTGCCAGCAGACATCCGGGCTGCCGGCGGTGTTGCCCGTATGGCTGACCCGACGATAATTGCCGCCATAATGGAAGCGGTGAGCATCCCGGTGATGGCTAAATGCCGCATCGGGCATTTTGTCGAGGCTCAGGTTTTGGAAGCGCTGGGGGTTGACTTCATCGACGAATCAGAGGTGCTGACGCCGGCTGACGAAAGCCATCACATCTGGAAACACGATTTCAAGGTCCCCTTCGTCTGCGGCTGCCGCGATTTAGGCGAAGCCCTGCGCCGCATCGCAGAAGGTGCCGCCATGATTCGCACCAAAGGTGAAGCCGGCAGCGGTAACATCGTTGAAGCCGTAAGACACATGCGGGCAGTTCAGGATGGCATCCGCAAACTCCAGGGTATGCCTATTGATGAGCTTACCACCGAAGCCAAAAACCTGGGTGCTCCTCTCGAGCTGGTGCTGGAAATACATAACACAGGAAAACTACCGGTGGTCAATTTCGCCGCTGGCGGTGTAGCTACGCCGGCCGATGCTGCGCTGATGATGCAACTGGGCGCCGAGGGCGTCTTCGTCGGCTCGGGCATTTTCAAATCAAGCGACCCAGCGTCAAGGGCTAAAGCCGTCGTCAAAGCCACTACACATTACCGCGACCCGGCAATCATCGCCGAGGTATCCAAAGCCTTGGGCACAGCCATGCCTGGGCTGGACATAAAGACCATTCCGCCGGAAGAATTATTGGCCACCAGAGGCTGGTAGAGTGAAAATTGGTGTCCTGGCTCTGCAAGGAGCTGTGACTGAACATATAGGAATGCTATCCGCTTTAGACGCAGAGGCTGTCCCCGTCCGCTTGCCCTCTGAGCTCGATGGCCTGGACGCACTGGTAATCCCGGGTGGGGAAAGTACCACGATCAGCAAACTGCTGTCTGACTACGGCCTGACGGAGCCGATTCGCAAACTCGCCCAACAAGGCTTCCCACTGTTTGGGACCTGTGCCGGCCTGGTACTTCTGGCCAAGAAAGTACCCAATCTAGAGATGGAGCCCATCGGGGTTATGGACATCGAGGTGAAGCGCAATGCCTTCGGCAGACAGGTGGACAGCTTTGAGGCCGACCTGCAGATACCAGCCCTGGACAATGGAACTTTCCACGGCATCTTCATCCGGGCTCCGATAATCGAAAAGGCCGAACGCGGTGTTGAGATATTATGTCAATTAAACGGCAGGCCGGTGGCAGTCAGGCAAGGCAAGCTGCTCGCCTGCGCCTTCCACCCAGAACTGACCGATGATTTGAGATTCCACAGATATTTCCTCGACCTTCTTACAGGAGACAGGTCATCTAATAATCCCGCCAGTCACTCTGAACCCCTCGCCTTCTATCATTCTGAGCCCTCCGCTTCCTGTCATTCTGAGGAAGCGGAGCGACCGAAGAATCTCTCTCAGAATAAACCCCGCAAACAGGCTAGAGATCCTTCGCTATCGCTCAGGATGACACGCCAACACCATCCAGGAGATGATATTTGCAAAAGGTAATTGCTGACGATTTAGACGCCCTGCTTGGTGTCCTGCCACCCCACATCCGCCAGGCGCTTCTTGAGCAACCTGACAACAGTGAATTAATTGAAGTAGTCCTTGATCTCGGACGTCCCCCCGAAGCCCGCTATCCGCAAAGGGAAATAACCCTTAGCCCCAAAGAGGCCACAGACTCAGATATCAAGCATGTGGTCTCCCGCATCGGCAGCTTCAGCGGCGATAACCGCGCCGGCATCGAGCGCACGCTCCATCGAATCTCGGCTATGCGCAACCGGGAGGGACGGATCGTTGGCCTGACCTGCCGCGTAGGCAGAGCTGTCTTCGGCACGGTGAAAATCATCCAGGACCTTGTCGAGTCAGGCAAAAACGTGCTGCTCCTCGGCCGACCTGGCATCGGCAAAACAACAATGTTGCGCGAAGTAGCCCGTGTCCTGGCCGATGACTTCAAAAAGCGGGTAATCGTCGTTGACACCTCCAATGAAATCGCCGGTGACGGTGATATACCCCATCCCGCCATAGGACATACGCGGCGGATGCAGGTGCCAACACCGACCATGCAGCACGCAGTGATGATTGAAGCCGTGGAAAACCACATGCCCGAGGTCATTATTGTCGATGAAATAGGCACCAGCCTGGAGGCTGAAGCGGCTCGAACCATCGCCGAACGTGGCGTCCAGCTGGTCGGCACCGCCCACGGAAACAGCCTGGAGAACCTGATGATGAACCCTACTCTGTCCGACCTCATCGGCGGCATTCAAACGGTGACCCTGGGAGACGAGGAGGCAAGGCGGCGGCATACACAGAAATCAATTCTGGAGCGCAAGGCACCGCCCACCTTCAATATAGTTGTCGAAATCCAGGAACGAGATAGAGTAACTGTTCACCCGGACGTAGGCCAGGCCGTAGATGCTGTTCTTCACGGCAGACCCCAGGAAACCGAAATCCGCTGGCTTGATAAAAACGGTGAAGTGAGAAAGGATAAGGCAACAGCTTCCCACGCCTTGAACAAGAAAGAGCCAATACCAAAGAGAGAAGAGTTTCGAATATACCTTTTCGGCCTCAACCGCGCTAAGCTGGAAGAGGCTGCCAGAGAGAAAGGGATTACCCTAGAGATTACTAATGAGCTCAAGGGAAGCAACCTATTACTTACCACCAAGAACTATTATCGCCGCAAACCGCAGAAGATAAGGGATGCCGAGATAGCCGGCATTCCCATCTATGCCGTCAAAAGCAACAACATTCCCCAATTGAGACAATGCCTTGACACTATATACGGGCCACACAAAGACACACCCATCAATTCCGCCATTGAAGAAGCCGAAAAAGCGATTACCCAGGTAAGAGAAGGCAAGGGGCCTGTAGAACTTAGCCCGCAGAATGCCTACATCCGCCGTTTGCAGCATCTCCTGGCCGAACGCCATAGCCTGGCTTCCCATAGCCTGGGCAAAGAACCAGGAAGAAGAGTACAGATTCTAAAAGGCTAAAACAGCCTTTATTTTGTCGTAGGAGAGGCAAATCTTAAGAGGTGGTATGAATAGCTTATGTAGGGACAGACCTTCAGGTCTGTCCGCTTTGGACAGGTCTAAAGACCTGTCCCTACATTTACTTTGCCTTCCCCTGGCAGGAGATAATCCATGAGTCTATTCATCACCTTTGAAGGCAGTGAAGGCTGCGGCAAGAGCACACAGGCCAAAGCCCTGTGGAGGAAACTTTCCCGGTTGAGCATCCCCGCAGAGCTGACTCACGAGCCCGGCGGCACACCTCTAGGCAACCAGCTGAGACGCGTATTGAAAAGAAGACGCCATGATGAAATCTCACCCCTAGCCGAGATATTGCTCTTTGCCGCCTGCCGCATCCAACTGGTAACCGAAGTGATTCGCCCCAGCCTGCAGCAAGGCAAGGTGGTCATCTGCGACCGCTTCACCGACTCCACCATAGCTTACCAGGGTTATGGTCGTGGGCTGGACCTGGAGACCATAAAAAAAATCAACGAGCTAGCTACCCAAGGAATCAAGCCCAACCTCACTATATTGCTGGACATCCCCACACAAAAAGGACTGGGCCGCAAGCAATCCACGACAAACGACCGCTTCGAGGCCGAAGACATCGCCTTTCACAACAAAGTAAGAGATGGCTACCTTAAGTTAGCCGCCCGTGAGCCTGAACGCTGGCTGGTGATAGATGCTACCTTGCCCAGAGCCAGAATTGGTAAAATTATCTGGGACAGGGTCAACCAACTACTTAACAAGCACCACCTATCATTGCAACCCTGATCACAGAACATGTAGTGCGAGGCTTTAGCCTCGCCCGTAACCCAGCCCCAGGCGACCTTATAAGGTCGCCGCTACATGTGGGATAAGAAAGGGCGACCCTAAAGGGTCGCAACTACATTGGCTGGACTGAAAAATGTAGCGGTTAGAATGTCATTGCAAGCGAAGTGAAGCAGTCTCATTGTGGGTTTAAAAATGTCTAAAAAGCGGGTAGCTGTAGCCTTAAGCGGCGGCGTGGACTCCTCAACAGCAGCTTTCCTGCTCCAGGAAGCTGACTACGAGGTCATCGGCCTGACCATGCGTTTGTGGCCTGAGGAGGAAGCAATGCCGGAGAAGCAGCGACATCCCTGCCCATCAACATCAAACATACGTGACGCTGAGCATTTCTGCCGGACTCTCGGCATACCTTTTCACCTCCTCAATCTGGAGAACGAGTTCAAACAACATGTAATTGACTACTTCTGCCGGGAATACAGTAAAGGCCGAACTCCGAACCCGTGCATTGCCTGTAATCGGCACATAAAATTCGGCTTCCTCCTCGACCAGGCTTTCTCTCTAGACGCCGACTATTTAGCCACCGGTCATTACGCCAGAATCGAGTACTATAACGACACCTATCATCTGCTCAAAGGCATTGACCCGGACAAAGACCAGTCTTACATGCTCTACACTCTGGGGCAGGACAAGCTCAGCCGCATACTCTTCCCTCTAGGCAACTACCTCAAAGCCAACGTCCGAGAGCTAGCACGACAAAAGGGCTTACCCACCGCCGGCAAGCCCAGCAGCCAGGACATCTGCTTCATCGCCTCGGACTACGGCGCTTTCCTCAGCCGGCATTTCACCCCAACCCCGGGACAAATCGTCAACAGTCATGGCGAAGTGCTGGGCAGGCACAGGGGAACCGCCCTTTACACCGTGGGACAAAGGCGTGGCCTGGGGCTTATCGCCGCTGAACCGCTCTATGTAACAAAGATAGAACCTGATAAGAACCAGCTTATCGTCGGCTCCAAACAAGAGCTTTACAACTCCAGACTCGCTGCCGGAGAAGTGAACTGGATATCCGGAAAAGCTCCTTCCGAGCCGATGACGGTGGCTGTTAAAATACGCTATCGGTCGCCGGAGGTAGCTGCCACCCTTTACCCGGCGCCGGACTCTGCCGAAGTAAGCTTCCACCAGCCACAGCCTGCCATCACCCCGGGGCAAGCTGTGGTTTTCTACCAAGATAACGAGGTCCTAGGCGGTGGCACTATTGAAAGCTAGAAGCCGCAAACCTATATCCGAGCTGCCAAGCTTGAACGAAGAAAATGGGCTTAGCGCCCGAGGCTATCGCCTCATCGCCGGCATAGATGAAGCTGGACGTGGCGCCTTAGCCGGCCCGGTAGTCGCCGCCGCTGTAATCCTGCCCCAATCACCCGACTTCCCCTGGTTAAAATCGATTCGAGACAGCAAAGAGATCCCGCCGGCCAGACGGGAGTCCCTCTTCGACCTGATCAAACAGGAGGCCATAGCTATCGGCGTCGGCATCATTGCTCCTCAAACCATTGATGTCATCGGCATTCTCAATGCCACCAAAGTTGCCATGTGCCAGGCCGTGGAGCAGCTAGCCTGCCCGCCCGACTTCCTGCTAATAGACTACCTGCGCCTGCCTCAGCTTCGCATCTCCCAAAAACCGATAGTCCGGGGCGACAAATTATGCCTCTCCATCTCCTGCGCCTCGATTATCGCCAAGGTCAGCCGTGACCGCATTATGGTAGAGCTTGACCAGCTTCATCCCGGTTACGGCTTAGCCCATCACAAAGGCTATGGCACCAGGGAGCATGTCAGTTGTTTGCATCAGCGGGGCCCTTCGCCCATCCACCGCCATTCCTTCGCCCCGGTAAGAGAGGCAGCCCAAATATAAGAGATTGATTACTAATGTAAAAACATGTAGCCCCGAGGTTTTGACCTCGGGAACCACAACCCTAGCCATAGAGAAAGGGCCACTTGAAAGGCACCGCTGCACTGCAAACGAATAGCCCCGAGGTTTTAACCTCGGGAAACACAACCACCTGTCATTCTGAAGGAGCGAAGCGACTGAAGAATCTCATCCACTCAACATAAACTCCGCGAAGAATCTTTCACTGAAATTATTGCTTTCCCAAGAACCAAAAAGTAGAATAGCAACCATAGATAACTCCGATTGACTACACTATGAAACGCAAAGAAGTCGGCACTACTGGCGAAAAGCTAGCCAGGGACTTTCTCAAAAAGAAAGGCTACAAGATTCGTGATACCAATTTCCGCTGCCGCGAAGGTGAAATAGACATCATCGCTGAGAAAAAAGGCTATCTCGTCTTCGTCGAAGTCCGCACCAAGACCAGCTCCGGCTTCGGCAGCCCCGAGGAATCGGTGACCTTTGCCAAAAAGGAAAAACTCATCGCCTCAGCCCTCACCTACCTGTCCGAAGGCAAGAACCTGCCCGAGTCATGGCGCATAGACTTCGTCGCCGTCGAACTCGACCAGAAGGGCAAACCCACCCGTATTGACCTGATTGAGAACGCCGTCAGCCAAGATTAGCCCACAAACACACTAACATACTAAGCAGTGCTCGTTGATACCTAACATGCAGTAAAAACCGCTCCTCTACAGACTTGACTCCAAGGCAAGGCTATCTTATAATTCACACGGATGAACATTTATTCACGTCGATGAATCTTGCGGACCAAATCTCAATACGAATACTGGCTGCCATAGCCGAAGACATTGAGCGAGAATACTACCAGCGCGAGATAGCCAGGCTGGCCGGGATCAGCATCGGTGCCACGAGCCAGAAACTGCGGAAGCTCTCTGAGGGTGGTTTGGTGAACTCGAGGAAATCCGGCAAGATGATGTTCTACCGCTACAATCTAGAGGATCCTGTGGCAAAGCAGTTCAAGATACTCTTGAACGTGAATGCAGTCCATGGGATGGTTCAAGAACTGAGAGATTATGCCAGGCGGATCATACTATTTGGCAGTTGTGCCGAAGGCACGAATACAAAAAGAAGCGACATAGACCTGCTAGTGATTAGTGAAGCCGGCAAGAGGGTGAGAGACACAGCCAGTAAATATGCTTCGAAACTGGACAGAAAAGTGTCTCCTGTGGTAATGAACGCCAATGAATTCCGCCAATTACGTTCAAAAGACAGACCTCTATACGAAAGAATCAGCAAAGGGATCGTATTATGGGAGAGCCAGTAAGTTACGAGATCAGGAAGCTCCTGCAAGAACGAAAGTTGCTACAAATAAAACCTGACAGGAAACTGGTGACCAAAGAGATCAAAGGGGCTGAATATGACCTAAGTCGTGCCATGGAATCCTTATCCAATTCCACCGAAGTGGTCAATGATGCCCAGAAGTTCCTCGATGCGGCTAAACAGCTCTTGCGCTTCAGGTAGGTTCATATCGCCTTCGTCATAACGGACAAACTTCGTCGCCATCGACCTCATCGAGAACGCCGTCAGCCAAGATTAGCCCACAAACACACTAACATACTAAGCAGTGCTCGTTCATACCTAACATGCAGTAAAAACCTCTCCACCAGCAACATCTTGACACCCGGCAAGTGCGGTCTTAATATAGCCATTGTAACTAGCGCAAGGAGGAGGTTGAAATGCCAGAACAAGGCTCATCAGTGATTCAAATTCCCCTGGGCAGGGCCAATGCCTTTGTCATTTGGGGTAAGCGCCCGGTTATTGTTGACACTGGCTATCCGGGCAGCGCTCCAGCCATTTTAGACAAGCTCACTGAAAACGGCATCGACCCCAAGTCAGTCTCTCTCATTCTCATCACTCACGGCCATACCGACCACTTCGGCAGCGCTGCCAATTTGAAGGAGCGAACCGGTGCCAAGGTAGCCATCCATAAACTTGATGCTGAGGCTGCCAGAAAAGGGCAAGACCCTCCTCTTAACCCAACCGGAGCCATCGGCCGCTTGTTCATATCCCTACTGACACGAAGGGGCCCGGCAAAAGCTCCGTCTTTTGAACCCGACATCCTCATCGACGGCGAAATGGACCTCAAGAAATTCGGCATCGACGGCAAGATAATACACACGCCGGGACACACTCCCGGCTCCGTATCAGTGATATCGTCCGGCGGCGAGGTCATCGTCGGCGACCTGATTATGAGGGGAATATTCCGCTGGTGGCAGCCGAACTATCCACTGTTCGCCGACAATATGGCACAGCTAAATGAAAGCATTCAGCTAATACTGCGCAGGAAACCGTCAAAAATCTTCTCCGGCCACAGCGGTCCCTTCAACCCCAAAACCGTCCTGCGCAGGTTTTCCTAGAGAAGAGCCGTAATAGTAAAAACATGGCCAGCCTTGCAGCTAAAACTTGATTTCATACCGGCATTACTACTAGTTATGTTTTGGCGCCTTATTGATTTTATTTTCAGGGAAGTTTCACGGATTTTCAGCCACATCATCCGTAAATGCCCATAGCATCCCGCATTCTCGTGCAGCCTTAATACCCCCAAAACCTGCACTCGCATTATGATTATTGGCATAACAATTGTTGTCGATAGCATACAAGGTGATTTTCATACCGATAATCAGGCCACCACAACACTTCAGCGAAGATGGCTCTGTGGTAAATTGAATTCCTTTACCATTCACTTGGGTGAATGTTTTTAAACATTCCCAACAAATCCCGGGTTTAGGCACGCCTTCGTAGCGGTCCCGTGTACGGCAGACTCCACTACTCTGCCCAACCATGCCGTGCGCTGAATATAGATCTTTAGTGGATAAAGCAGATTGCAAGCCATAATAACCACCGAGCCCGTATGGTGATGCAGCGCTGTAATATTTGCCGTGAGCTCCATTTACAGGATTCATAATGTCAGTGTCCACCCATCTCCTATAGACTGGAATGGTTTGACGATAAATTGACCCGTTGCTACCTATTGAGCCATCATCCGCAACGTATATAATATTGTTATTTTGAAAGTCTGGGTCGAAAGCTACATGGACATTGCCCTTGGTTGGCAGTTGGTCAGGAATTACCTCCCAGGAATTGCCGTGATTAAGTGAGAAAGCTATAGGATACGCTATTAGATTATTAGCACGAGCTGCACCAATTAAGATTTTGCCCCCCGGGTAGGCGGCGATAGTGTGAGCATTTTGGATATGTGCATTACTGCTTGGCAAACTGGTTGCCCAAGCGGTTTCTGTATACGGCATCTTCTGCACCAACCCATCTGGTGTCAGGTTGTACAGGACAGTTCTGGACTCGAAACAGAAGTCTTGGATGATCTCCCTGGGTACTATTATTGCCCAGTATTCACCGAAATCAGGGGACCATGCCTGTGCTTTGGTATATTGAGCTGCCCAAGCCACAATTTGACCAGTAGGGTCCATACCATATGGAACTGTCCTTAGGAGCGCCAAGTTACTTTGTATCTCATCGCATGAAACTGCAGTAACACGTGTTAATACCCTCTCCCAGTAAGTACCAATAGGCAGTGCTGGTAATGGCGATGTCACATCTGCATTGGAGCTGGAGCGCCAAACGCTGTCGAAACCTTGAGACCCAGCATTGGTATTAACTGATGCTAGATACACAGTTTTACCATCGTCAGATAGAGCAACATCAGTTAGCTTAGCCACAAAAGTATTAATTAGACTCAATTGGTTCCAGGTTTCTCCATTGCTGCGGCTTATGCTAAAGGCTGCCTCATCGAATGGAACCACATTAACATACCCGGCCGGCCATGCGGTCGCAATATTGACTGCTCCATTGTTAACAGCAGGCACAGCCCAAGGTCCAAGACTTGCTGCACCAGTAGCGGCATAAGCAAGTCTACCGTCGGGCGACCAAGCGACCTTAGCATTACCATAACCCAAGATATACCCTTTGGAAGAACCCACAACTTGCCCTGCAGCCCCAGTTGTAGGCTTCAGGGCTGGATACCAGCAAGGTATTGGGTAGTCAGTAGGCGAGTCAGTAAACCAAGTTGGCACGGTAGCTAAATTACCATATCCTAAGACATCGCCCACAAGGAGCTTACCAGAAGTACATGTGCCAAAATAGGCAATACTGGCAGTACGTCTTAGTAAAGTATGAGTATTATCCATCAGAGTGCGTATAAGTTTATTATCAATTCGATATACACCACGATTGGTTGTTATATTCGGTGAATTTTGGACAGCATCAGTGCTAACATAAAAGCGCCGAAGGTTAGCATCATCTCCAGAAAAATCGGATGGAAGTTCTAAATTGGCTATTATTATCTCATCCACCCTGGGGGAACTGCCCAGATTATTATCTGCATTCCTGATCTTAACATGGTCTGCATGTTCCTGCCAGAGAGTAGCGTTCTGTTCAACATCATGAATGCCGGTAGCGAGCCAAGTGCCTGCGTGTTCCGGAGTACCATCACAGCAAATGACTACGATGGTGCGATCATTAGGAAAGTTCGGTGAAAATTTGGCAGCTACTATATCACCAGTCAATTGACTAGTCGAAGCTGACACGGTTGAACCAGCACATTGTATCTTCCACTGACGGTGTCCATCTAGTCTCATAATTTGCAGATTGTTTGTGTCAAGTCCACTGCCATCTCTTGTACCAACAAGTATCTCACGACTGCCAAAGTCCCTAGAGATGTCGACAACACTAATCAGATCAGTGCCTGCTGTGATACCTGACGGAGGCCATCTTGTACTTTCCCATGTGTCGCCCTTATCGGTTGAGATCCATACCCGCTGAAGTAATGGATCCACACTAATATCTGCACAAGCAACAGCAACAATATTAGGGTCATCAGGAGCAATAGCCAAATCCCAGATAAGAGTTCCGCTTTCTATACTTGATTGTACATTGGCAAGCTTCAAGTACTCCATATCAGTCCAGCTTATACCACCGTCTATAGACCTATACAACATAACTTGGGCGCCCCCCTGATTGATACCATTGCGGTCACCACGCCTGACAACTGCCCATATTGTCATTCCATCGCAGGCAACGGCAATTTTGTTTATTGCAGCCCCTTGATTGCGAGGATTTAGAAGTTCTTTCGTTGATGAAGGTATAGAGTCTGGGGTATCGAAAATAGTCCATTGGGGTCCAACAGTGGATACCTGTGCTGGGTAAGGCTTGACTTCCTCCGGTGTCTTCTTGACCTGGATTGCGATTTGAGGCACCTCCGGCCAG
This sequence comes from Chloroflexota bacterium, assembly GCA_016865855.1. GTDB lineage: Bacteria > Chloroflexota > Dehalococcoidia > GIF9 > UBA5629 > 9FT-COMBO-48-23. The sequence continues at coordinate 120,212 of VGNX01000001.1, forward strand.
CAAGCGAAGTTTTGAATGATCCATTGATAAAGGAATGGTCTAAATTTTCCCTCCCACTCTTCTGGACTCCCATATTCGTCATAAAAAAACTTGTTTTCGCTCTCTATTCTGTTTCTGACAGTCGCGAACCTTTGTTAGCTGTTCATCCGCACTTCCAGTTAATTCATCAGGGATATGACGCAAGTAAAGAACGATTTCAGGCCTGCCTCCATTCTTGTCATTTAGAGAGTTTGCAAGTTCAAACTCCTCCTCAAAACCCGAACTATATTTGCCTGTTGGTCTACCCCACCGTTTCCAAAGAAGCAAGACGACAAGGTCGCAGTCCCTAATATCCTCATTGATTCTGTCTTGCGGACGCACTTTTCCTCGTAATGCATCTTCCCAACCTACTGGAACTATTTGTATTCTCATATTATCAGCTAATGACTTGTTGACTTCGGCAACAACATTGACAAAACGCCGCCGTTCTTCACTAACATCGGACGGCGAACCAATAAATACTTTGACTACTCCACGGTAATTTTCCATTCCAGATGCCTTTGTGTTATTGCTTGATGCAAACTTGCTCAATTAAATGTTGACCCCACATCCACATTGATCTCTTCCTAGTATATCACACCGGAGAATCGCCTAATTAAGAGCCACAATTTCCACAGCTATCCTAACTCAGTTTGCACGAAAACGGCCCTGAGCGGGGCAAAGAGTCTCAAGAGATTCTTCGTCCGAAGGGCTCAGAATGACAGAACGCAGAGTTTCCAGATATCCTTAGCAAAGCTCGGTTGCCTCGTACGAGCCATGCTGCTTAAGGTTTGTGTCTCCCAAAGTTCGGAGCAGCCGACCCTACTTAACACCATACCTCTCGATGAGCCTGCGCAGTCCGTCTTTGCCAATTCCTGTCTGTTTCTCGCTGAGTATTGCTGATAATGTGCCATCCGGAAGCGAGGCACGCATTTCAGGTACAAATGTGACCCTTGTCCGCCTAGAAGGCATTCTCTTGGTCAAACACCTGCCGTGTTTTGCCTTTCTTCTTGGTATCCAAATCACGTTAGGCAGGTTCTAGCGAATAAAATGAATCCATCACAGGTAGCTGATATTGACTGTATTTATCTGGTAAAAGCAACAGAAAACCGGGTAAGTAAAGTATGGGAGCGGAGCAGTCTGGTGCGGAGTTAAGTAGCTACGCCGAAAGCCAGACTAAAAGTTCTTTATTCCGTCCACCGAGACCCTCTTTCTAATTTCTGCTATAATTTAATTGAGCTTTTATATACGGCTACAGTCGTGGGGAGGATATTTATGAAGTTTGCTATTACTTTTGAGCAAGACGAGGACGGATATATCGTGGTCAGTTGCCCGGCTTTACCTGGATGCCACTCGCAAGGGAGAACTAAGGAAGAGGCTATTGCCAATATCAGGGAGGCTATCCAGGCATACATAGGCAGCATGCGGAAACATGGGGAGCCAATTCCCTCTATCACCGAGGTGGAAGAGGTGGAGGTAGCGGTCTAAGTGGCTCGCCTCCCTGTGATATCAGGAGATGTTTTCGTTAACGCAATGCGTAGGATTGGATATGCCTGGGACCATACTGAAGGAAGTCACATGATTTTGCTACACCCGTCAAGGGGCAGGCTCTCAGTGCCAAGGCATAGAGAATTAGGCCGAGGATTATTGAGAGCTTTAATTAGAGACGCTGGCCTATCGAGAGAAGAATTTATGGCATTAATGCGAGACTAGGTTAAAAGCCAGACTGAAGGTTCTTTGTTCCGTCCACTGAGCCCCCCACTGTACGGGACTCGAACCTTCTAATCCCCTGAGCGCCTTAACACGACACCGTCAGAATGTTTGGCTGCCGTCCAAAATGGTGTTATCTATTTCCTTGATCCTCTGGATGGCCCTATCTCTCTCCTCACGCATGATACGCACCACTTCGGATGTATGTCTTTCAGCGTCACAGGCCAGTTGTTCGAAGCTGGTAACCGATCGATCGTGGCCTTTTGTTAATGAGTTGTACCCGGACTTGACCTCTTCCACGAGTTTATTAACTTCTCCGTATGGCAGTGACGTGTCACCAGCAACGATTGCATCGCAATGTGCTAGATGTGTGTCTCGGTAGCGCTTCAACCTTGTTAGTAAACTATCGCTATCATTAATCTTCTGTTCTATGTCCTTCAATTCATTTTCCGTGGCATGGGGTGTCAGGATTGGTCGATTTTCATTTGCCGCAGTGAGTAAGTTCCTTAAACTTATTGTCTTTGAATGCTTGTCAAAGACCTTAGCGAACTGCATAAGTGCCTGTGACTGCAGGGCAATCTGCGCAGGTAAGAACAGGCCTCTGTAGCGATTCAGTGCTTGAGCCGAATCTTCATCCGCAACCGTCAGGTTACGCCAGGCTGAGAAGTATGCGATGCCATCAGCGATGATTTTCCCTAACTCGACTAGTTGACGCTTGAACTCTTGAGGTTCCACGTCGGTTGCCTCCTACAGCGATGCTGCTTAAGGTTTGTGTCTCCCAAAGTTCGGGGCAGCTGACCCTACTTAACACCATACCTCTCGATGAGCCTGCGCAGTCCGTCTTTGCCAATTCCTGTCTGTTTCTCGCTGAGTATTGCTGATAATGTGCCATCCGGAAGCGAGGCACGCATTTCAGGTACAAATGTGACCCTTGTCCGCCCAGAAGGCATTCTCTTGGTCAAACACCTGCCGTGTTTTGCCTTTCTTCCTGGTTTCCAGCCATCTTTTTGCAAAAGCTTAACAGGCTGTCCGAAAACTCTAACTGGCAATCTGTCTCTCCCACTTTAGTGGGAAAAATTATAGCTCATTGGTGATACACATTAAACATGTAGCCCCGAGGCTTTAGCCTCGGGAGCCCGACCCTAAAGGGTCGGGACTACATTTTCGGACAGCCTGTTAATAAGTTGCGACCCTGTTATGGCTGGTAGGTCAGCTCCCATTAACAGGTGATTCCGGTAGGAATGCGTTGAATGCGAGGCCGAATAAATTCGTCTGAATCAGCAGAGACGCGAATCTGGATTTCTTGTGTGGGTCTGGTACGATAGAATTGTATCTTGTGGTCTTTAAAGAAACGCTCCCGTTCGCCAACATCCTCAAGCGTATTCAAGTGACACCATATTGCTTCTTGGAGCCTTTCATCAGCCTCAATCAAAGTGCGCCCGAATGTTGATGTCCCAAGTTCATCGCAAAGCGCAACCCACTTCCTGCCCTCTCTATAAAACTTATGAGTTAAAATTATGTATCCTTCCATCTGTCCTGCATTTGTACCAGACATGACCACTTCTGCTTTCATTGTTACCTCTCCACACCAGTGTATAGCACCCGTCAATACTTTTCCACCGCACACAGAATCTAAATCAGTCAAGCTCGTTTGCCTCGTGCCGAGCCATGCTGCTATACTAACCGATGTTGTGGAATACGAGATTGTCATTGGGCTGGAAGTACATGCTCAACTGCTGACCAAGAGCAAGATGTTCTGCTCCTGCAGCGCTGAGTATGCCAGCACTCCACCTAATACTCACGTCTGCCCCATCTGCCTGGGCATGCCCGGCGTTTTGCCGGCAATCAACCAGAAGGCAATAGAATATACCGTGATGACCGCCTTAGCCCTTAACTGCACCATCGCCGAATATGCCAAGTTCGACCGCAAAAACTACCCTTACCCCGACCTGATGAAAGGCTACCAAATATCCCAATACGATGCCCCCATGGGTAAACAAGGCTGGCTAATTATTGATATGGATGGAAACAAAAAGAGGGTCGGCATCACCCGAGTTCACCTCGAAGAGGATGTTGCCAAGCTGACCCACTGCACCTCACCTGAGGGTGAAAGCTACAGCCTGGTGGACGTCAACCGCTCCGGGGTGCCATTGATGGAAATCGTCGGCGAGCCGGATATCAACTCACCGGAGGAAGCCAGGCAGTATCTGATGAAGCTGCGCTCTATTCTCCAGTATCTGGGCGTGTCAACAGGCAACATGGAGGAGGGAAGCTTCAGGTGTGATGCCAATATCAGCATTCGTCCCAGAGGTACCACTGACTATCTGCCCAAGGTAGAGGTCAAGAACATGAACAGCTTCAAAGCCGTATACCGGGCTCTGGACTATGAAGCTAAACGCCAGCAGGAGGTGCTGGAAAAAGGCGGCAAACTTGTACAGGAGACGCGGGGCTGGGTGGAGCCAAAAGGGGTAACCGTGAGCCAGAGGAGCAAGGAATATGCCCATGACTACCGCTACTTTCCTGAACCTGATTTGCCACCTTTGGTCTTCAGCCAGAGATGGGTGGAGGAAATCGGGGCACGCTTGCCTGAGCTGCCTGATGTCAGACGAGACCGCTTCCTGTCTCAGTACGGTCTGCCGTTATATGACGCCAGCTTGCTCGTCGAGTCCAAAGCGATGGCCAACTACTTCGAGGACTGCGTCAAATTGATGGCAAGCTCTTCAGATGGAGCTGACCTCTCCAAGAGGGCAAAGACAGTAAGCAACTGGCTGCTGGGAGACTTCAGCCGGATGCTAAATGCCACCAATACCAGTATCGAAGATGCCAAAGTCACCCCGAAGCATCTGGCAGAACTGCTAGATTTAACAGATAAGGGAACCCTCAGCGGCCCGGCAGCTAAAGCAGTTTTTGAAGACATGTTCCTCAGCGGTAAGAAAGCCGGTGCCATCGTGGCTGAGAAGGGGCTGAGCCAGATAAGCAGCTCAGAGGAAATAGAGAAAATAGTAGCCGAGGTAATAGCCGGCAACCGCCAGGCGGTGTCTGACTTCGAGGCCGGGAAACAGCAAGCCCTGGCTTTCCTCATCGGCCAGGTGATGAAGGCGACCAAAGGGCGGGCTAATCCCGGCGTGGCAAGGGAAATCCTGTTACATAAACTTGGAGGTAAACAGAATGACTAACTATCTACTTATTGCCCAGATTCTGGTAGCCATAGCCTTAATTACCGTAGTTACGCTCCAGGTGCGGGGCGGCGGGCTCGGAGGCATATTCGGGCAGCCAGAGAGCGTTTACCGAACACGGCGAGGTGTGGAAAAAAGCCTCCTCCAGTTCACTATCGCCTTAGTTGTTATGTTCGTAATCCTTTCCATCTTGGTTGTTTACATCACCTAGCAAGCGAGAGTTGTTTATTGTCATTGCGAGACGTCCCGAGTGGAACGAGGGAACAGCCGTGGCAATCTCGGTAACATCCTTCTGTCATTGCGAGGAGCGTCAGCGACGTGGCAATCTCGGTGAGGCACAGGATGTTGAAATTGCTTCGCGGAGTTTACCCTGAGCGAGATTTTTCGCATTGAGATCCTTCGCTTCGCTCAGGATGACATGGTGGCAAAGGGCTCGCAATGACAGATGGGGAAGCGGTCAATAAAAGGCAGATGGCTCCGGTAATAACCTTGACCACAGACTTCGGCACTAGCGATGCCTACGTGGCCAGCATGAAGGGGGTAATACTGACCATCAACCCGAAGGCGGTCATCGTTGACATCTGTCATTCTATCGAGCCACAGAATATCCTCCAGGCAGCTTTCATTCTCAGCACCGCCTACCACTATTTCCCTGAAGGAGCAATCCATCTGGCTATAGTTGACCCTGGCGTCGGCAGCCAGCGGAAAGCCATTATCTTGAAAACACCAAAAGCTTTCTTCCTTGCCCCCGATAACGGTGCCCTGAGCTATATAATAGACGAACTTGACACAACGCCGGCTAAGCCAGCTCATCATTTCTCTCCCAGCCCCGAACAAAGGAAACTCGGGGCAGGATTTGAGGCGGTCGCCATCACCAACCCCGATTTCTGGCGAAAGTCAGTCAGCACTACCTTCCACGGGCGGGATATGTTTGCCCCGGTTGCTGCCCATCTCTCACTTGGCATAGCTATACACAAATTCGGTGAAAGCCTAAGCCATGTTTTCGCCTTCCACATACCACGGCCTTTCCGTGATAACCAAGGGAACCTTATCGGCCGCGTTCTCCACATAGACAACTTCGGCAACCTGATTACTAATATCAGGAGCGGCGATTTGCCGGGTGAAAGAATTACCGTAACTATCGGCAGCCAGCACATAGACGGTATAAGCCAGTTTTATGCCGAGAAAGAAGGCCTGGCAGTCATCGTCGGCAGCAGCAGCTATCTGGAAATATCGCTCAAGAACGGTAATGCCGCCGCATTTCTGGATGCCAAGGTGGGAGATGAAATAAGGCTGAAACAATAGCGAGATTCTTCGCTTCGCACAGGATGACAGACTGCAAAAGGCTCAGAATGACGGAGAGAGAAAGGAGACTAAGATGGCTTTGATGACACCAGAACAATTTGAAGCGAGCTTGAAAAAGCTGAAACCGCGGGTCTTTATGAACGGGAAAAGGGTCGAAAACGTCCTGGAAAACAGGAACACCCGGACAGTCGTTGAAGCCAATAAGGCCAGCTATGCCTGGGCTCTCGACCCAAGATACAAGGACATTATGACGTGCTACTCGCCGCTCATCAACGATGTGGTAAACCGCTACACCCATGTGAGTGCCAGCACTGAGGACCTGGTTAAAAAAGCCGAAGCCGGAACCTTTACTGCCGAGATGCTTGGCACCTGTATATACCGCTGCGCTGGCTATGATTCCTTTCACGCCCTGGCCACTACCACCTGGGAGATAGACAAAGAACTGGGCACAGAATATCATTCCAGATTTACGGAATATCTAAAAATGGTGCAGAAGAGGGACCTCTCCGTAGCTGGTGCCCTCACCGAGCCGAGAGGAAAGCGAAGCAGGAAGACGTTGGAATGGACAGACCCGTACCTCTCCTTAAAGATCGTCGATAAAAACAAAGATGGTATTGTGGTACGGGGAGCTAAGATCAACATCAGCGGTGCCTATGCCAGCCATGAGCTGGTGGTTTTGCCTCAGGCAGCCCATTTGGAAGGTGAGGAAGATTATGCTGTGGCCTTCGCTACACCTGTGGATGCCAAAGGCATCACCTTCGTTTGTCAGTATACCCCTTATTCGGCAGAAAGAGACCAGGCCCAAGACCTTGAGGAATTAGGCAATCCCATCTTTGGCCAGCGCGAGACATCCATGGTCGTCTTTGACAACGTCTTCGTGCCCTGGGAACGGGTATTTCACTGCGGCGAGTACAAGTATTCCATCAGGTTTGTAACCCGCTTTGCCCGGATCCATCGCATGACCTGCGGTGGAACGTGCAAGGTGGGCTTTATGAACCAGATCATCGGAGCAACCAAACTGATCCAGGAATACAAAGGCCTGGAGAAAGCTGCCCACATCAACGATGAATTAACGGAGATGGTGGTCTTGAGGGAAACATGCCGTGCTTGCGGCTTAGTTGCCGCCCAGAAAGGTACTGAGGAGCCACCAGGGTCAGGAGTATTTTTGCCAGATGAATTGATGGGCAATGTGGCCAAGTTGAACGTTGCCAACGCCTTCTGGAGGGTGATGGCGCTGGCTGGAGATATCGGCGGCGGGCTGATCGTCACGCTGCCATCGCTCAAAGAGTTGAAAAATCCTGAGGTCAAGGATTACGTCGAGGAGTTTTACAGCTTCGGCTCCGATGAGCCTACGGAAAACATTATGAAGGTACACAAACTCCTGCAGAACTGGACGGCCGGGCTGCATGGTGTTGGCACCTGGCACGGTGCCGGATCGATTATGGCCCAGAAGATTGCACTCCAAAGAGTTATCAACTATGAGCATGAGAAGGAACTAGTTAAGCGGACATTAAATCTTAAGGACAAGGAGAGTAAAAGCTAAAGAAAACTAGGAGACTGAGGAAAAATGCAGATAAAGCTTACTACATTAAGTGAAAACACCGCCGGCAGGGTTGGGCTGCTGGCTGAGTGGGGATTGAGCGTTCTGGTAGAAGTAGATAACTATAAAGTCCTCCTGGACACAGGACTGGACATGTCAGCCGCTTATAATGCTGTCATCATGGGCATAGACCTGTCTGCAGTTGACAGGATAGTCATCAGCCATGGACATCGCGACCACACCGGTGGCCTGCGCCATGTGCTCAACGCGATGAGAAAGAAAAATGAGGTAATTGCTCATCCTGACATCTGGGCAGCCAAGTACTCTCGCACCTTCAGTAAGCAAGAGCAATACGCCGGCATACCTTTTGCCCGAGAAGCGCTGGAGAACTGGGGAGCTTCCTTCAGACTTACCAAAGAGCCAGTATGGATTACTGATAACATCGTTACCACCGGCGAGATACCCATGCATACCGAATATGAGAAGATTGACTCTGAGCTTTTTGTAAAGGAAAGTGGCGAGCTTCGCCCTGACCCGCTAAAGGATGACCTAGCCCTCATCGTTAAAACTGAGATGGGCTTGATAGTTGTTTTAGGCTGCGGACACAGAGGCATGATAAACACCTTACATCATGCCCGAAAAATAACCGGCGTAGAACAAATACACATGGTCGTTGGCGGCACTCATCTTATCCAGGCTTCCAGGGAACAAATGGACCTTACCATAGCCGAATTGAAGAGGCTTGGTGTCCAGAGGATTGGCGTATCCCATTGCACCGGGCTGCCGGCAGCCGCTATATTATTTCAAGAATTCGGTGACAACTTCTTTTTCAACAATACCGGCAGAGTCATCACCCTCTAAGGTGAGGATATTCGCTTGTCACCCTGAGCGACAGTGAAGGGTCTACGAATCTGAACCTTTGGCTTCTTGTCATTCTAAGAGGCTGTCCGAAAACTCTATGTGACAATTTTTCTCTCCACTTTGTGGGAGAAGTTATAGTTACATTGGTGATACACATTAAACATGTAGACCCGAGGCTTTAGCCTCGGGAACCCGACCCTAAAGGGTCGGGGCTACATTTTCGGACAGCCTGCTAAGGGAGCGGAGCAACCGAAGAATCCGCCCTCCGCTTCGCCTAGGTTATCTGTTAATGTAGCAGCGAGGCTTTAGCCTCGCCACTGAGAAGCGACCCTAAAGGGTCGCAACTACATTTAAAAGGGACAAACCTTCAGGTTTGTCCACTGCCCCACCATCCTCGGACAGGTCTGAAGACCTGTCCCTACACTTGAACGCTGTGAGATTCTTCGCGGAGTTTATCCTGAGCGGAGATTCTTCAGTCGCGGAGTTTACACTGAGCGATGTGAGATTCTTCGCTATGCTCAGAATGACAGAAAAAGCGAAGTGCTCCTCAGAATGACACAAAGCGAAGGGCTCAGAATGGCAAGTAGGAACTCAGAGGGTTCGCTTCCACACTGTCCCTTTGGGCGTATCTTCGAGAGTTATGCCTAACTCGATGAGGCATTGCCGTATCATATCAGCCAGTCGCCATTGTTTGGCTTTACGCAACTCATCGCGAATCTCAATCAAGAGCTGAATAAGAGGTTCAGCATCAAGCGGTGGCCTTGCTGGCTCTTCCAGCGTAAAGCCTAAAACCTTAGCCAGTTCAGCCAGGGTATTCTGAGCATCAGCCACATCGTAATTCTCTTCTCGTGCCCGGTTAATCTCTCTGGCCAAGTCAAAAAGCACAGCCACTGCCTGTGCGGTGTTGAAGTCATCGTCCATACTGTCAACAAACCTGCGCCTGAACGGTTCACTATCAAGGACAGCCTTCCCACCACTCCCATCACCATCTCTGTTCGCCTGTCGCAGCCTCTCCATACCAACCTCGGCTGCTTTCAGCGATTCTTCACTATAGGTTAACGGGCTACGGTAATGGGAGCTGAGGATAAACAGCCGAATGGCATCGGCGCTGTAGCGCTCCAGAGCCTGTTTCACCGTTATCAGGTTGCCCAGGGACTTGCTCATTTTATTTTCACCCAGTTGCAGCAGCCCATTATGCAGCCAGTACCTGACGAAGGGGGCAACCCCGGTGAAGCTTTCGGACTGGGTTATCTCGTTCTCGTGGTGAGGGAAGATAAGGTCCTGCCCGCCACCATGGATGTCAATGGTTTCACCGAGGTATTTCAACGCCATAGCGCTGCACTCTATATGCCACCCCGGCCTGCCTTGGCCCCAGGGGCTTGGCCAAAAAGGCTCGCCTGGCTTGGCTGCCTTCCATACGGCGAAGTCCAGCGGATATTCTTTCTTGCCCTCTTCAGCAGAACTTCGAGAGATCATGTCATCCAAAGCCTGGTGAGACAACTTACCATAACCAGGAAACCTCTTTACCCGAAAATAGACGCTGCCTTCGGATTCGTAGGCACAGCCCTTGGCTATCAAGCCCTGTATCACTTCGATTATCTTGGGTGTTTCCTCGGTCGCTTTTGGATAGACGTGGGCTCGCTCGATATTCAAAGCATCCATGTCCTGGAAATATTCGTGAATATATTTCTCAGCCAGCTCCGATGACGAAATCCCCAGTTGCTGCGCCCGGTTTATTATCTTGTCATCGATATCAGTAAAGTTCTGCACATGTTTCACCTTACAGCCTTTGAACTCAAGATAGCGCCTGATAACATCGAATATCACATAGCTCATGGCATGCCCAATATGGCAATCGTCATAAACGGTAACACCACAGACATAAATGTTTACCGTTTTGCGCTTGGGGCGAAACTCCTCTTTTTGTCCCGTCAGCGTATTAAATACTTTCATCCGTCTTCTCCGAAGGTGAACGTTTAGCAGTCGTCTTGGCCTTAGGCCGCATATCTCTCAAGGCTCTCTCTAGCGCAGCAACCTTTTTTTCCAGATTCTCAAGCTTCTCCCAAACCGGGTCAGGCAATTTCTCCACAGTATCAGTATCAGGATTACGAATCTCAACCACTCGACCGGGTACACCGACAACAGTGGCGTTAGCCGGCACCGAAGTTATCACCACGGAACCAGCGCCGACTTTAACATTGTCACCGATGGTGATGGCTCCAATAAGCTTTGCCCCGGCGCCCACAACCACGTTGTTGCCCAGAGTCGGATGTCTCTTCTTTTTCAATAAGCTCGTGCCACCCAGAGTAACTCCCTGGTACAAGGCAACATTGTCCCTTATCTCAGACGTCTCACCGATTACAACCCCCATGCCATGGTCAATGAAAAAGCCCTCCCCAATCTTAGCCCCGGGGTGAATTTCAATTCCGGTGAGAAAACGGCCGATGTGCGAAATCAAGCGAGGGAAAAACGGGATACGCCAGTTCCAGAGGGTATGGGCCAGGCGATGACACTGCCGGGCATGGAAGCCGGGGTAGACAAAAAAGACCTCCCAAGCATTCCTGGCTGCCGGATCATGCTCAAAGACCGCCTGTATATCCCTCCTGATGCTCCTGATAAGCTTCATCAACTCTTACCTTTGGAAAAGCTCACGTTTCTTCTTCCACCAGAGCTATGGCATAAGCAGCTATCCCTTCTCCCCTGCCAGCAAACCCTAAGCCATCGGTGGTGGTTGCCTTAACCATCACCTGCCCTAAATCAACTCCCAGGGTCCGACCGATGCGACCACGCATGTCCTCGATAAAAGGCGATAGTTTAGGCTGCTCGGCAACAACAACTGCATCAATGTTTCCAACCTTAAAACCTTTCACTTTGAGTAGTTTATTCACCTCGCCGAGCAAAATTAAGCTGGAAATATCTTTATACTTTGGGGCGTCCGGGGGGAAATGGGTTCCAATATCTCGGAGCCCTGCGGCACCAAGCAGAGCATCCATTATAGCATGGGTCAATACATCAGCATCACTATGGCCTGAGAGCCCCTTGTCAAACGGAATCTCCACTCCACCCAGAACCAACCTGCGCCCCGGGACGAGCGGATGTACATCATACCCAATTCCGACTCGCATCAAGCTACTTCTTCTTCGCTATGACTTCAGCCAAAGCCAAATCTTCAGGAGTGGTTATCTTTATATTGTCATAAGACCCCATGTAAAGCCTGACCTGGTATCCCAGCTGTTCCACCATGCTGGCATCATCGGTAACATTGCCTGTTATTTGCTCATGAGCTTTAGTTATTATATCAAAGCGGAAAACTTGAGGCGTCTGCACCGCCCACAATTCCTGACGATCGAGCGTTCCCCTCACCATCAGGTCACCATTACCAATTTTGATGGTGTCCTTAACCGGAACTGCTGCCACTGCTGCTCCAGTGCTTTGGGCTGCCTTTAAGCCATGACGAATTAAGTCCAACGTCAAGAAAGGACGGGCTCCATCATGAATAATTACCCAATCACAGCCCTTCAGCTTACCAAGTCCCTGTCTCACAGAATCCTGTCGTCGATCACCACCAAGGCAAACCTCCATCACCTTGGACCAGCCTCTTTCAGCGACTAATCTCCGCCCCAGATCCAACTTACTCTCATTTAAAACGATTACTATCTGACTTACTGGTTCACAGCTTTGACAGACATCCACTGACCAGGCTAGCAAAGGTTTGCCAGTCAGAGGCAGAAAGACTTTATCCACCCCTATTCGCTGACTGCTGCCAGCTCCGACAATGATAACTCCTGTTTGAGAAGGGATAGCTTGATAGTTTTTTATGTCACTGCGAGGAGCGCTAGTGACAAACCAATCCCTAGAGGCAATCATGAGATTGCTTCGCTTCGCTCGCGATGACAACTTGGGATTGTTAGATACTCTCACTTCCTCGGTGGCCTGACAAGACCCAATCGCAGGGCTTCAGCTACAGTGCCTGCTTTCAGAAGTTCAATGCCCTTCATATCGAATGAAAGTTTGGACGAGGCCTCGGGAATCAGGCAACGCTTAAAACCCAACCTGGCTGCTTCACTAAGTCGCCTCTCCAGTTGAGGCACGGCTCTAAGCTCACCACTCAACCCTACCTCACCAAGGGCTACAAGCCCCTGGGCAACCCGAGCATCACGATGGCTCGATGCAATCGCTAAAGCAATACCTAAGTCAGCAGCCGGCTCACCGATCTTCATACCGCCGATAACGTTAGTTATGACATCTTGATTGGAAAGGTTAACCCCAGCACGCCTGGTAAGCACAGCCGCTATTAAAAGCAACCGATTGAAATCTACACCATTAGCAATCCGCCGCGGGGGAGCAAAACTGGCCGGACTGGTTAAAGCCTGTATTTCCACCAGCAGAGGACGGCTTCCCTCAAAGGTCGGCACCACAGCCGAACCAACTGCTCCATCACAATGCGAAGCCAGGAAAGCTTCAGATGGGTTAGACACCTCTATTAAACCACCACCGCTCATCTCAAAAATGCCCACTTCATTGCTGGAACCAAAACGATTCTTGGTGCTCCGCAATATCCGATAGCTACTAAAGGTCTCACCCTCGAGATAAAGAACCACATCGACAATGTGCTCTAACACTCTAGGGCCGGCAATAGCCCCGTCTTTGGTTACATGTCCGGTAATGAGCACCGGGATACCGGCTCGTTTTGCCCATCTCATAAGCCTCAAGGTGCATTCTCGTATTTGGCCAACACTGCCCGGTGCTCCAGTCAGCTCCTCTATATAAACAGTCTGGACAGAATCAACAACCACCAAATTCGGAGATAATTCTCCCAAGCGTCCAAGGATAACCTCAAGATTAGTCTCGGGAAGAATATAAAGCCTATCACCGCCTATCCCCAGGCGTTCCGACCTCAGTTTAACCTGCTGGGATGACTCCTCGCCAGAAACATATAGTACCGTACCTCCTCGCTCAGCCACCGCTGATGAGGCCTGAAGCAACAGGGTGGATTTTCCGATACCTGGGTCACCACCAACAAGAACCAAAGAACCAGTCACCAGACCCCCACCTAGAACCCGATTGAACTCAGTAAAAGGAAAACTCAGCCGGGGATATGCTTCAGTTTTCAGTTTGGAAAGCTCACGGGGTGCATTTTCCTCTGTATATAACCACGTAGTTACTTGACTGGAGGCGGTGACAACGGTTTCTACAAAGCTATTCCACTCCTGGCAGCCAGGACAACGGCCTAGCCATTTTGGACTTTCCTTACCACACTGCTGGCAAACAAAGACAGTCTTGGACTTAGGCTTATTCAAGTTACCAACCCTCAAACACCGGAGACTCTACACGGCCATTACCTAGTATATCAGTTACTAAAAGAGCCTTCACTGTCATTGCGAGGCACGAAGTGCCGTGGCAATCTCGGTGGTGGGAAGTCAAATGAGATTGCTTCGCTTCGCTCGCAATGACAGACGGAGATTGCCAAATAACCCCCAAAAATCATTCATGGGCGAATTAAATACCAAAAAGGGCGGGGTTTTATAATCTATACTCAGTCCCGCCCTACGTAGAATCAGACTATCGAGAAGCTGGAATTACGAGGTTCAGTTCAGCTCTTGTGTTGTCCCTCCACCGATAAGGCTCCAGCGGCGGCCCGAATCACAATTTTCTCACCGTCATAGTCTACCTTCAAAGTATCGCCGGGGCTGAACTCACCACGGAGTAGAGCTTCAGAAAGCTTATCCTCAATCTCATTCTGAATCACACGGCGCAAAGGTCGTGCCCCGAAAGTCGGGTCATAGCCTTTTTCACACAGAAAGTCCCTGGCAGCGTCGGTGATCTCCAGCTTCAGATTCTTCTCGCCTAATGACTTAGCCACCTGGCTGAGCATCAAATCGACGATTTGGCGGATTTGTTCTTTACTGAGAGAATGGAAAACGACCACTTCATCAATGCGATTTAGAAACTCAGGCAGAAAGGTCGTCTTTAGCTCCGCCAGCACTTTTTCCTTCATCTTCTCGTATTCAGTTTGGCGATGCCTTTCCTCATCGGTCCGAGCAGCGAAGCCGATGCCCATAACACCTTTTATATGTTTGGCGCCGACGTTGCTCGTCATAACCACTATACTGTTACGAAAATCAACACGGCGCCCTTTGGCATCGGTCAAGTGGCCGTCATCAAAAATCTGGAGCAATATATTAAAAACATCAGGGTGTGCCTTCTCAATCTCATCGAGTAGTATCACGCAATAGGGCTTTCGCCTCACTGCCTCAGTTAATTGCCCTCCCTCGTCATAGCCTACATATCCTGGAGGAGCACCAACCAATCGAGCCACAGTATGTCGCTCCATGAATTCAGACATATCAAGCCGGACCATGGCATCTTCACTGCCGAACATGAACTCGGCTAAAGCCCTAACCAGCTCAGTCTTGCCCACTCCCGTCGGCCCAAGGAAAATAAAGCTACCAATCGGATGGCGAGGTTCCTTCAAGCCGGCTCGGGCACGTCTCACCGCCTTAGACACAACATTTATAGCCTCATCTTGGCCAACAATGCGGCGGTGCAAAGCCTCTTCCATTTGCAGTAGGCGACTGGACTCATCGGTGGTCAAGCGCACTACAGGGACTCCAGTCCACATACTGACCACCTCGGCGATATCTTCCTCGGTCACAACTGGCTTCTCCTGCTGCTGCTCTGCCTGCCACTTTTGTTCCAGGCTATTGATTTTGTCCACCAACTGAACTTCCCGATCGCGCAGCTCAGCAGCATGCTCATACTCTTTAGATGAAATGGCCGTGTCTTTATCCTTGCGCACAGCCTCCAGAGCACGCCTGGCTTCAGTCAAACCGATAGGTACCCCACCTCGCATAATACGAACTCGAGATGCAGCCTCATCCATTAAATCGATAGCCTTATCGGGCAAGAATCGGTCTGGTATATATTTAGCGGCTAAGGAGGCCGCAGCCTGCAAAGCCTCATCACTTATAGTCAATCGGTGATGCTCTTCATAACGCGCCTTAATGCCTCGCACTATATCCAGAGTCTGCTCCACAGTCGGCTCAGTCACCATTACCGGTTGAAAACGACGCTCTAACGCAGCATCTTTCTCAATATACTTGCGGTAATCGTCCAAGGTGGTGGCGCCAATACACTGGAGTTCACCTCGGGAAAGCGACGGTTTCAAGATATTGGAGGCATCAACAGCACCCTCAGCAGCACCCGCACCAACTATGGTATGCAGCTCATCCACAAAAATCACACAATTGCCAGCGCTTTTTATCTCGTCAATTACCTTCTTCAGCCTTTCTTCAAATTCACCGCGATATTTTGTGCCAGCTACCAACGAGCCTATATCAAGAGTCAAGAGTCGCTTACCCTGTAACGTCTCAGGAACTTCACCTGCCACAATTCGATGTGCCAAGCCTTCAACGATCGCCGTTTTGCCAACACCCGGTTCACCTATAAGCGCCGGGTTGTTTTTCGTGCGACGGCTTAGTATTTGGATAACCCGCTCAATCTCCTTGTTTCGGTTAATAACAGGATCGAGCTTTCCAGCTCGAGCCGCACCAGTTAGATCGATTCCAAGCTGGTCTAAGACCGGTGTCCGAGCAGTACCTCGAGCCACAGCACGGGGTTGTTGAGACGCGCCTTGGCTTAGAATACTGTTTATCTCAGCCTGAGCTTTCTCGAAGGTGACACCAAAACTCTCCAAAACACCAACAGCTGCACCATCACGATCACGCAGAAGGCCTAACAGGAGATGCTCAGTGCCTATATAGCTATGGTTCAAGCGGCGAGCCTCATCAACCGCAAGCTCAATAACCCTTTTTGCCCTGGGAGTAAGACCAACTTCGCCGATTGCAGACCTCTCCCCCCGCCCCACCACGAACTCCACAGCAGCTCGTATTTTATTCGGGAGCACACCCAAATGGCCTAGGACTTTACTAGCTACACTTTCCTCTTCAGCTATAAGACCCAGTAATATATGCTCAGTATCAATGTAATTGTGTCCAAAACGTTGCGCTTCTTCTTGGGCATGGGTTAGGGCTCGACGAGCTCTCTCTGAGAATTTTTCAAACCTGCTGGCCATATTCGTCCTTGTCCTCTACACCTCTTGCTGCTCGCTCAACCGACACCGCTAACTAAAATTATAAGGCGTTTGGTTTAACATGTCAAAGCTTCTAGACATTTGGGGTTCTGTGTTATGCATAAAGAAAAGCTGACTTCAAGGGGCTTAGAAAAAACCCCCTGGCAGTGGCATATTTTCCCAAGGAGTTGCCACCCTAGTATCGTCTGCGCTGAGGCGTTTCACTTCCGTGTTCGGGATGAGAACGGGTGGTTCCACCTCGCTCTAACCACCAGAGGATAAAAGCTACTAATAATATACAGCTAAAAGTCTTTTTTGTCAAATAAAGCTACCGACTTGACGATAACGTCTGCCAATGCTATTCTTACAACTAAGCCTGATTCTTTAAACGAGGTATAGACATGAATTACGAACGTGAATTACTCAAAGGCAACACCGATTCTTTGCTCCTGTGCCTGATTAATCACCAGCCAATGTATGGCTACCAGATCATAAAAGAACTAGGAAAAAGAAGCAATGGCTACTTTCAATTCAAGGAAGGCACTATCTATCCAGCGCTCCACCGCCTGGAAAAAGCCGGGCTTATTCAGGGTAAATGGCAACGATTACCAAGCGGCCAAGAAAGGCGCTACTATTACATAACGCAAAAGGGACAAAAAGCTCTGGCTGAAAGACTAACTGTCTGGCAAGACTTCGCTACAGCCGTGGCTTTAATTATGCAACCAGCAACCGGTTGAAAGCAATGCCGACTAAGTTAAACTATACAGATAGTCTCAAAGACTATCTAAGGCTCGATCCCACAATCGAAGGCAATGTGGTGCGGGAGCTTAATACACACCTTGAGGACAAAAGCCACGAATTAATAGAATCCGGGCTCTCCGAAGAAGAAGCCACTGCAACTGCGGCAAAGCTTTTAGGTTCTCCACGAATCGTTTCTAAGCAAATGTACGAGGTATATAGCCAGGGTAGTTGGCGTCAAGCTCTTTTCGCTGCCTTGCCCCATCTTTTAGTTGCCGCACTCTTCGCTATGCATTTCTGGCAAAATACATTTTGGCTAGTTGGAATGTTAGGTGCAATTACTGGCGCTGTAATTTATGGTTGGTGTCACGGTAAGCCAGCTTGGTTATTCCCCTGGCTGGGTTATTGCCTAATTCCGGTAATAGCTGTTGGCATCCTATTGATATATTTACCCGGCGGCTGGGTTTGGTTCGCTGCCACTGCTTACGTTCCCTTAGCTCTACTCGTCATATTCTCCGTAACCAAGCAGACTATCAGAAAAGACTGGCTGTTTGCCTCATTAATGCTGCTTCCTATCCCTATAGTGTTAGGTTGGATGCTAGCGCTAGAATTAGAAGATAAACTTATATGGCAAGAGCAACTTTTTGAGTTCGCCTCTCTGATTGCTTTGAGCTTTGCAGTGTTGGCACTAACCGTAGTCACTTTCATCCGCATCAGACAGCGTTGGGCCAAAGTCGGAGCTCTATTAACCCTGGAAGTGCTGACCCTGGTAATGATAGGTCTGGGTGGCAAGAGTGCTATTGGCTTCGGCGGATGGCTAATCCTCGCGTTATTAGCCTTACTACTTCTTCTTGGTCCGGCACTGCTGGAACGAAAAATAAGAGAGGCTGACCGGAAACCACTAAAGCTATCCAATAAATCAACTCGCTGACTTTTATCGTTCAAACCGGCAAGGCGAAATTAAAAAGAAAAGAGCTATTTCTACCTCCAAATTCCAAGTTTTGATTGTCTGGATTCTTTTTCCATCGCTTCCAAATAGACTTGATACTTAACATCAGGCGGATAGGCTATAGCCCAGGCACAACCTTGCCTTACTATCTCGGCATTGATGAAGTCATCGCCAATATAAACGTAGCGCAGTAATCTTCCATAGCTATCTTTGTCTGAAATATCTCTCTCCAGCCTAACGTTCTTGCCCGCTACTAGCCCTTCATTTATCTGTTTCGCTTCCAAATAATAGAAGTCACCGCTTTCAGGGGCATCGATGCCAATATAACGCACATGATAACCACCTTCAATAATAATAGTATCGCCATCGATAACTCTGGTCACCGTAGTCGTGCCAGATGGCTTCTGGCAAGCTAATGACAGCAATGAAACGGTCAAGAGGAGCAGGATGACAAATCCGCTTCTAAAGCTCATTTTGCTTTAAGTCCAACGGCTCTTTTATGCTGCTGACCAGCAACAGGAAGGGAAAATACCTAGTAACCTTTACCAAAGGCTTGACTGAGACGACTGCCCCTTCTTATAAGCAACTCCCAGGTGTTCGCAGGCAAGCCTGGTGGCTACTCTACCGCGAGGTTTCCTCTCTAGGAATCCTAATTGAAGAAGATATGGTTCGTAAACATCCATTATAGTATCTGCTTCCTCACTGATAGAAGCAGCAATAGTTTCCAGTCCGACTGGCCCACCATCGAATTTTTCAATTATAGTGCGCAGAACCTTGTGGTCTATCTCATCCAAACCAATATGATCTATCTCTAATTTGGAAAGTGCTTCAATGGCAACAGATTCGGTAATCACCCCATTCGCCATTACTTGAGCATAGTCACGTACTCGTTTGAGAATCCTATTAGCTACTCGTGGTGTCCCTCGAGCTCGACAGGCAATTTCACTGACGCCAGCCTCGTCTATATCTATCTTGAGGATACTTGCTGAACGTCTTAAGATCTCCCTTATAGCCGGTTCATCATAGAAATCAAGGCGATAAACAGCACCGAATCTGTCCCTCAGAGGCGGGCTCATCAAGGCATAGCGTGTGGTAGCTCCAATCAAGGTAAAACGAGGTAGACTTAAGCGTAAACTCCTGGCACCTGGCCCCTTACCAAGAATTATATCTATGGCAAAATCTTCCATTGCTGGATAAAGTATTTCTTCCACCGGACGGCCGAGTCGGTGAATCTCGTCAATAAAAAAACCATCGTTTTTTTGCAGATTAGTCAGGATAGCTGCCAAATCTCCGGGACGCTCTATAGCTGGCCCCGAGCTAACTCTGATATTGACTCCCATTTCAGCAGCGATAATGTAGGCTAATGTAGTCTTTCCTAAACCGGGTGGCCCGTAAAGAAGAATATGGTCTAAAGGTTCTCCGCGTTTCTGAGCAGCTGCAATAGCTATCTCGAGGTTACTCTTAACCTTCCCCTGTCCGATAAAATCACTCAGACGTCTGGGGCGAAGATTAGTGTCCAGTGAAACATCATCAGCGCTGGGCTTACCTGATATTATCCGTGTCTTTACTTCCTTTTCTCTCATTGCTCAGGAAGTCAACCAAAGGCTTATTTGCAATTATATCACATCAAGTATCAGCAAACTAAAGCCAATAGAAACGGGCGATTAATAGAAAAACCCTCGCTTGATGGCGAGGATTTTTGGGTTCTGTTATATCTTTGTTGAGAGTTTCGAGATAGAAAATATTAAGAAAGGAGGTTAAAACTAATGAAAAGAAGTAGGAGAACTAACCTAATAGAGAAGATTCTTGTGAAGACAAGCAAGGCACAGCGTAAGGTTCAGAAACAGTTCATGGACAGTATTCTGCGATGTTCAACTCCAAGACTAGAACATATAGCTAAGAATGTCAAAGTCAAGAATCGTGGTAAAAGTATCGTTGTAGAATAACATTACTACTTATTTAGGATAAGCTTTGATGTATATAGGAAATTTCTTATATTTCCGAACGTGGTCATTTATGGCATCTCTCTCCATCTCTCTTGGTGTCTCAAACATTCTCGCTTCTCGGTACTTAAAGTACTTGGCTTTAGGATATTTACTGTATGTAAGGTTATCTCTTAGATGTGCCATCAAGCGGCCACGAATATTTGACCTCCTACTACCTCCTATGTACACAGGAACTTTTCTTGTATCGCCCAAAAAATATATTCCTGTCATACTGTTCGATAATGCTTTGATATTGTCGAAGGTGAACTTATACCATCTTCCTTCTACTGGCATATCACTCTCCCATATCTTTGTTGACGCTATTTTAGCAGTCTTGTACCCTTTAGTAAATATCATATCAAGAGGTACAAGATGTCCCAATACACTTATTTTAGAGGTGTCGACGTGGAAACTGGCAAGTACGCAACGATTATGACAAAACACGAACCTGAATTATTGACTTGTAAGCACTGTAGTTCCAATGATGTAGTGAGATTCGGACACTATAAGGATACGCAGTACTATTGGTGCAATAATTGCAGGCGTAAGTTTAGCATTGCCGACACTTTGCCAAAGATGAAGACACCCATTAACCAGATAGCATCAGCACTTGGTATGTACTACGATGGTCTGTCTATTAACAAGATACGTTACCAGCTAAAACACCTATACAATACAGATGTCTCCGACTTTGCTGTTTATAACTGGATAACAAGATTTACTAGAGATGCTATTGTGATAACCAGTCAATATAAACCAAATACAGGCTATGTCTGGCTCTGTGATGAGACTGTGATAAAAATATCAGGTAAGAAGTACTGGTTGATTAGTGTTATTGATATTAAGACAAGATTCCTTTTGGCTTCAAGATTATCACACTATCGCAGAGTCGAGGATATACAGGAAACACTAAAGGAAGCATACAATCGCTCTGGAATGATACCGAAAGTTCTGATGACAGACCGTCTTCAAGCCTATATCTATGCTATACCTATGACGTTTGGAGATAAAGCCAAACATCTACGAGTTAAGAAACTTACAGCTAAGCCAAGTAGTAGCATAATTGAGCGTATGCAAGGAACAATTAAGGACAGAATCAAGACTATGAGAGGGCTTAAGAGCTTGAGCACAGCTAGACTGATACTTAATGGCTTTCTGATAAATTACAACTATTTTAGACCACACGAAACACTTTCCCAACAAGAGCTAACTACACCAGCACAGAAAGCTGGAATTAAATTCCCATACAGCAACTGGGAATCACTGATTAGGCATAGCCGAGAAGCCAAAGCACAGATATTTACCAAGCCACTAATACCAGTGTTAAAGGAGTTACCATTAACAGAAGTACAAAAGAAAAGAATTGTTGCCCGCCAAAAACAGCGTGATTTGCTTGAGAGCATAAGGAAGCAGCTAGCCAAAACTAGGCAAGATAAAATCACACCAAGTTTAAGGAGTACAAGACTATGATAAGGAATCTTTATCCCTTCATTCGTAAGTATTCTAATGAAAGAATTTTAATGAAGCCCAAAGATTTTAAGATTTGGGTGGAACAGGAATTCCGAGTTCGATACCTAGATAGGTGCATATCTTGTCGAGCAAAAGAATTGTCGCTTGATGACAGTACAACATTTGCTCAACATTATTCTGAATTAGCTTCAGACGTTGCGTTTCAGAGAGAGGCTTGGGAGTTATTTTTACAGGCTGTGGATAAGCTAGACAGGGATAGCCAAGAATTCCTACCAATTCGCAGATATTATAAGCAGGACACTTTGGTTCGTCATTTGGTAAATCGCTTTGTCTCATTTATAACTGCCCCTTTCCTTTCCGTAAATCAGTTGTTTCGTATCAAAAGTCGAAATATGAAAGTACCAAGACATAGCGGAACTAATAAAAATATCAGCAAACAAGCCAATGACAACAAGAGCTATAGCGAATTAAACCCAAAATCTCATTAAGGTAATTTATCATGTTCAGTAGATATAATCAACAAAGATATAACAGAACCGATTTTTGAAACCACAAGTTCTAACTTAATATAAATTATCCCTAGCCTCTAGCTCAGGTGAGCAGCTTTTCTTCCGGCACCACTGAAACATCGATTTGTGGAGCTACTGCTTCACCTTCCTCAGCCGTGGGTAAAGCCTGAGATGGAATAAGTTTACCAATAATTACGTTTTCCTTTAGCCCGAGAAGCCTGTCTGTTCTCCCCCAAATTGCCGCTTCAGTAAGCACTCGCGTAGTTTCCTGGAAAGACGCAGCAGCTAGCCAACTACTTGTGTTTAACGAAGCACGAGTAATCCCGAGGAGAACAGTTTGAGCGGTAGCTGGTTCACCCCCTTCAGCCAAAACCTTAGCATTTATACTCTCGTACTCAAAGCGATCGACTAGGTCTCCGGAAAGAAGCTCGGTGTCACCCGGGGATTCGACACGCACTCGTCTAAGCATCTGGCGGATAATAATTTCGATATGTTTATCATTAATGCTTACGCCCTGCGAGCGATAGACCCTTTGCACCTCTTCACCCAAATACTGCTGCACTGCTTCCCTCCCCATAATACGTAGAATATCCTGTGGATCAACAGCACCATCAATTAACTGGTCTCCAGCTTTCACCCTATCGCCCGATTTAATGCGAATGTGGCTCCCGGAGGGAATTATATACTCTCGCTCTTCCACCTCTTCATATTTGATATAAAGGTGACCATCCTCAACAACTACATTACCAGCAACTCTAGCTATCACCGGATGCTCTTCAATAACTGCTGGTTTCTTGCTTTTGGTTGGTTTTTTAGACAACTTAGGTGCTAGAGTAGCAAGCCTTGTTCCGGCCTCGACCCGCTGCCCATTACTTACAACCACCTCCGCTCCCGATGGCAACGTATATTCATCTAAATATGATTCAGAACTGGTGACTCTGATTTTCCGCACATCTTGAGTCTCAATTACCTCTGCAATACCATCTATTTCAGAAAGAACAGCCAATCCTTTTGGCACCCTGGCTTCAAACAGTTCCTCTACCCGTGGTAAACCACTGGTAATATCAGCCCCAACTACACCTCCCGTATGGAAGGTGCGCAATGTAAGCTGAGTGCCCGGCTCCCCAATACTCTGGGCGGTAATAATGCCTACTGCAGTGCCAGTTTCCACTAGCCCTATTCTGGCAAGATCGCGTCCGTAACAGTATTGGCAGATACCACGGCGGGAATGACAACTAAGCGGTGACCTCACACATACTTGATTAATACCAGCCTCGGTAATTCGTTTTGCCTTTTCCTCGTCAATTTCCTCATTCCTGCGTACAATAATCTCACCCGTACTCGAATCAGTAATATCAGCTGCAGCTAAACGCCCGACTAGCCGCTCACTGAAGGGAGCTAACAATTCTTTCTCAGTTTTCTCAAATAGCCAAATACCCTCTTCAGTACCACAATCTTCTTCGAATATGATCAAATCTTGAGCCACATCAATAAGGCGGCGGGTAAGATAACCCGCATCTGAAGTCCTCAAAGCAGTGTCAGCCAATCCTTTGCGAGCCCCGTGAGTGGATATAAAATACTCCATCACCGAGAGCCCTTCACGAAAGCTTGACTTGATAGGGAAATCGATTATCCTTCCTGCAGGATCAGTCATTAAACCTCGCATACCAGCCATTTGCCTGATTTGCGAAATATTTCCTTTCGCCCCTGAGGTTGCCATCATATATACACCGCCATAGCGGTCCAAGGATTGGGAGATGGTTTCTGTGATTTTGTCCGTAGCCTCTGTCCAGACTTGAATTGCACCGCTGTAGCGCTCATCCTCGGTTATCAGCCCTCGGTTAAACTGGCTTTCGATAACAGCTATTTTCTCATCACCCTCTTCAAGAAGCTTTGCTTTATCTCGAGGCACTTCGATGTCCTTCGCAGCAATGGTGGTGCCCGATTTAGTAGCATATTCGAAGCCGAGCTGCTTAAGATTGTCAAGCATAGTAACGGTGGGGGCACTTCCCAACAAACGATAGCAGTCTAACACCAAGCGCTTCAAAGTAGCTTTGTCCATTACTTGATTATAGAATCGAAATTCAGGAGGTAAAACCTCATTGAACAAAATTCGACCAACACTGGTCTTTAATCTCTGTCCGTCTCCATCTTTGTTTCTTGCCTCTATTTCAGCATCCAAGCTGACAATTCCTAATTCATAGGCCAGCTTAGCTTCTTCAAAGTCGCAAAAAACCATCCCTTCACCCTTAGCCCCAAGTCTAGTATTGGTGAGATAATAACAACCCAGAACCATATCCAAAGTTGGCGTCATTACCGGCTCGCCGCAACTCGGCAGCAACATGTTATAGATGCTAAGCATCTTATCTCTAGCTTCTTTCACTGCCGCCCGAGAAAGAGGCACATGAACCGCCATCTGGTCACCATCAAAATCAGCATTAAAGGCAGTACACACTAAAGGATGGATCTGGATAGCACTG
The DNA here is from genome assembly GCA_016865855.1 of Chloroflexota bacterium. Classification (GTDB taxonomy): domain Bacteria; phylum Chloroflexota; class Dehalococcoidia; order GIF9; family UBA5629; genus 9FT-COMBO-48-23. The sequence goes on from VGNX01000001.1 coordinate 145,024, forward strand.
CCATCAATAAGTACAGGCTCAAAAGCTTGGACACTCAATCTATGCAATGTTGGAGCTCGATTAAGCAACACCGGGTGCTCTTTAACCACTTCTGCCAGAATATCCCACACCTCGGGTCTAGCTTTCTCCACCTGTCTTCGAGCACTCTTGATGTTATGAGCATAGCCTTGTTCGATCAACCGACGCATAACAAAAGGCTTGAACAACTCCAAGGCCATGTGCTTGGGCAAACCACATTGATGGAGCTTCAATTCAGGGCCAACAACAATAACTGAACGACCACTATAGTCTACTCGTTTACCCAAAAGGTTCTGGCGAAAACGACCCTGTTTACCTCGAAGCATGTCAGACAGCGATTTTAATTTATGAGTGCCGCTCATTATCGGCACTCGTCCCTTTCGCCCGCTGTCAATAAGTGCGTCCACGGCCTCTTGAAGCATACGCTTTTCATTGCGGATGATAATTTCTGGAGCTCCTAAATCAATCAGTCGCCTGAGACGATTATTGCGATTGATCACACGTCGGTAAAGATCATTAAGGTCGCTGGTGGCGAATCGGCCTCCGTCTAACTGAACGATGGGTCGAAGCTCCGGGGGTAATACTGGAAGCACAGTCAATATCATCCACTCAGGCTTATTGCCACTGCGCCAGAAAGCTTCAACTACCCGCAATCGCTTGCTGGCCTTCTTGCGCCGTTGCCCTGAACTCGACCGGACTTCTTCAATGAGTTCCCGACGCAACTTTTCAAGATCAATGCCTTTAAGAACATCAAGGATGGCTTCCGCCCCCATGCCTATTTCAAAAAAGTCGCCGAATTCCTGCTTAAGCTCTTGATATTGGCTCTCTGTAAGAAGCTTCAGCGGTTTCAGATTCTCTAGCTCTGACATTTTGTCGTGGAACTCGCCTCCAAGTTCACCTCTTTTATCAACAAACTCGCGTCGTAGCTGATTTATCTTTTCTAAAGCTTCTTGGTCTGGATCCGACTGAACTTTCGCTTCTATCTCCGCAACCTGATTCTCTAACAACCGCCCTCCCTCAGCAATCTGCTGTGAGAGCCTCTCTTTAAGTTCTTTAATCCTTTCATCACGCGCCGATTCATTAACCGAGGTAACGATATATTGCGCAAAGTAAAGTACACGCTCCAGGTTTCGGGGGGAAACATCAAGAAGCAATGCCAGCCGACTGGGCACCCCTTTAGCAAACCAAATGTGAGCCAGCGGAGCAGCCAACTCGATATGGCCCATACGCGTCCGGCGTACCCTCGAATGCTCTACCGCAACTCCACATCTATCACAGGTAATACCACGATAGCGTATCTTCTTATACTTCCCACAATAACATTCATAATTCTTAGTTGGTCCGAAAATTCTTTCACAGAAAAGTCCGTCTTTTTCCGGTTTTAGGGTTCGATAATTGATTGTTTCAGGCTCAGTTACCTCGCCGTAGGACCAGCTTTTAATTTGCTCTGGCGAAGCCAGTGAAATACGGATTGCATTAAAATCATTAACCTCAGCCATCTGTCTCCTTTAGCTCAAACCTCTGAGCTTAGTACCAATTTTCTTCCTCTCTTCCAGGAAACTTACCATTTCCTCCTCTTCATTAAGTAGCTCAACGGCTAGACATAAGCTACGTAATTCCATAAAAAGAACTTTAAATGATTCAGGGACACCCGGTTGAAATATATCTTCACCTTTAACAAGGGACTCATAAGCTTTGGCTCGACCGGCTACATCGTCTGACTTAACAGTGAGCAGTTCCTGAAGCGTATGACTGGCACCATAGGCTTCCAATGCCCATACCTCCATCTCGCCAAATCGTTGCCCACCAAATTGAGCCTTTCCACCAAGAGGTTGCTGTGTGATTAGAGAATAAGGGCCAGTAGACCGAGCATGCACCTTGTCCTCAACAAGGTGAATTAGCTTCATCATGTAAATACTGCCTACAGTCACCGGTTGGTCGAACGGCTCGCCGGTTCGCCCGTCATGAAGAGTAACTTTGCCGAATATAGGCGGCGATTGTCTCTGTTCAAGGTAAACCTTTTCTACAATCCCTTCTACTTCCTCATCACTGAGTCCATAAACCTTAACACCCAGGGTTTCAAGCCATAAGCGAAGGCAAACTTTCCTCGCCTCCCTAGGATAGCGATCATCGAATACTTTCTCAGCGTTATAACCATTATCAGCAAGCCAAGTCTTAGCCTGATTAAGTTCAACAGTGTTAGAATCACCTTGACTTGCCCGGTTAATTACGCCTGCCTGCTGAACTATCCATGCCCTAGCTAAAGCATCCTCAATGGCAATATCATTAGCTCCATCAAAAATCGGATTGAGCACTTTAAGACCTAGTGTTTCAGCAGCCCAGCCTAAGTGGGTCTCTAGGATTTGCCCTATATTCATGCGTGACGGGACACCAATGGGATTAAGGATTATATCCACTGGCCTACCATCAGGTAGGAAAGGCAGATCTCCCTCAGGTAAGATACAGGATATAACGCCTTTGTTACCATGTCTTCCAGCCATTTTGTCTCCCACAGAGATTTTCCGTTTCTGTGCAACCCACACCCGTATTAGACAATAAACACCCGCAGGTAAATCACTATGATTATCACGAGAGAAAACCCTGACATCGATCACCTTCCCACATTCGCCATGTGGCACCCTCAAAGAGCTATCCTTTACCTCACGGGCCTTCTCACCAAAGATAGCCCGTAGCAGTTTCTCCTCAGCAGTTAACTCGGTCTCTCCTTTGGGACTGATCTTGCCCACTAAGATGGACCCTGGACCGACTTCAGCACCTATCCGGATGATGCCAGATTCATCCAAATCACGCAGACTCTCCTCCCCTACATTGGGTATATCTCTAGTAATCTCCTCTGTGCCCAGTTTTGTCTCGCGAGCCTCTATTTCATACTTCTCAATGTGGATTGAGGTAAATCTATCGTTTTTCACCAGTCTATCACTAATGATAATTGCGTCTTCAAAATTGTATCCCCGCCAGCTCATAAAGGCGCAAAGGATATTTTGCCCTAAGGCAAGTTCACCACAATCTGTCGCTGAACCATCGGCTATAACTTGCTCCTTTTTGACTTTATCGCCTTTTGACACTACAGGACGCTGATTGACACAAGTTCCTTGATTAGTTCGAACAAATTTCATTAACGGATAGACATGCTCATTCCCATTCTCTTTAGCAATCGTGACTTGAGTACTGTCAACTGAAACAACTTCACCATCCTCCCTGGCAAATACAACCTGTCCACTATACTTAGCTACTTCTTTTTCCATCCCAGTGGCTATTAATGGGGCTTCGGGGCGAAGTAGAGGCACAGCCTGGCGCTGCATGTTTGACCCCATCAGAGCCCTATTAGCATCATCATGCTCAAGAAAAGGTATAAGGGAAGTAGTGACACTAAAAACTTGCTTCGGTGAAACATCCATGAAATCTATCTTATCTGCAGGTTCCTTAAGATATTTGCCCCCTCTTATGACACCGATTCTATCCTCAATGAATTCGTTTCTTTGGTTAAGAAGAGCATTAGCCTGAGCAATCGCATATCGCTCTTCTTCGTCGGCGGTCAGATAGACAATTTGTTCAGAGACGAAAGGAACAACTCTTATGGTTTGAGAAGACAAAGAGGCTATCTTTTTAGCAATCTCTTTAGTAATTAGAGTCCTTTTAGAAACAATGATATCCCCTTTCGAGTCAGTTATGTCCTCCAAGACTGACCTATTTATCAAGTTTTCAACGGTATTAGGCACCTCGTGGATGACCTTACGGTAAGGTGTCTGTATAAAGCCATAGTCATTAATTGACGCATAAGTAGCCAGAGAGCCGATAAGGCCGATATTTGGCCCTTCCGGTGTCTCTATAGGACAGATTTTTCCGTAATGAGAATGGTGCACATCGCGAACATCAAAACCGGCACGCTCACGGGACAGCCCACCCGGCCCCATTGCTGAGAGACGACGCTTATGAGTCAGTTCAGCCAATGGGTTAGTTTGGTCCATGAATTGAGAGAGTTGTGAACCCCCGAAAAACTCCCTCACAGCAGCAACTATAGGGCGGTTATTAATTAAAGTAGCTGGGGTGGCAGCTTCAGGGCCAACAATGCTCATGCGTTCCTTAATTGCCCGCTCTAAACGTAGCAACCCGATACGAAACTGGTTCTGTATAAGGTGCCCTGCCGTCCGTACTCGCCGATTACGTAGGTGATCAATGTCATCCGGTTCCTCCTTACCGTTATTGACCTTGATAATGCGCCGTACTATTTCTATAAAATCTTCCTTGGTTAGGCAGCGGCAACGCTCATCAATATCAAGACCTAATCTATTGTTGAGCTTATATCGTCCAACTCTACCCAAGTCATAACGTCTGGGATTGAAGAAAAGATTATTCAGAAGGGTTTGAGCATTCTCATGAGTAGGCGGCTCACCAGGGCGCAAACGCTTATAGATATCAACCAGAGCTTTTTCTCTGGTACTGACAGAAGGCTCTCTTTCCATTGTAGATTGTATGAAGGTATGCTCTGACGAGGTTTCCACATCCCGGAAAAGCTCCAGCAGTTCGCTATCGTTGTCATAGCCGATAGCACGCAGCAAAATCGCCACGGGGATCTTCCTCTTGCCATTTACTTTTACAAAAATCACATCCCTGTTGGACGTTTCAAACTCCAGCCAGGCACCGTGCTCAGGGATCAACTTGGCAGTACATAGCTCACGCCCACTAGCTGAGTCTTGTTGTAGGCTGAAATAAATACCCGGGGAACGAAGCAACTGATTAACCACCACCCTCTCCGCACCACTGATTATAAAGGTGCCTTTCTCTGTCATAATAGGGATGTCACCGAAGAATATTTCCTGCTCCGGAATCTCCCCCCTGGGTTCTCTAACTATCAACCTGGCTCTAACATAGAGAGGAGCTGCATATGTAATATCCCGCTGACGACATTGGTCAACTGAGTATGGAGGCTGATGAAACTCATAGCCAACGAAATGCAACTCTAACCGCGTACCGGTGAAGTCATGAATGGGGGAAACTTCTTGTAAAAGCTCCCTTAACCCCTCTTCTTGAAACCAACGAAAAGAATCAAGTTGAACCTTGATAAGATTAGGAATCTCTAAGACCTCGGGCAATTTAGCGAAGGATTTTCTCTTCTCCGAATCAATGCTTCGTTTTTCAGACACTAATGAAATAGACATAGCTCTCCCATCAGAAATTAAGACAAATGTCTCAGAAGTGGTACTTTAACCAAGAGATAGATTGTAACTATGAATTGTAATTGGGGAAAAAGTTAATAGGAAATCGACAAGGCATTTCAACGCAACAAATGATAAGCCTAACACTAAATTTGTTTTTTGTCAAGGGCTTTTGAACCCTTTTTCTTAAAAATTTCGAGTTTTTCGTACAAACCTTCGACCGTACAAAGGAAAACCCACCTTATTAGTAGTAATCATATTCTAGCTTGACACCATCGCCAAGCCAACTCCGGTTGGCATCAAACCCGCTTTGGTGTAAAATTTGTTGGTTTTATGCCTCGTTTGAGGCATAGATTTCAACTGAGCCCAGGTAACCAATGGATAAAGTCAAGGAATTCGAGCCTATATTTCACCCGAACTCAATGGCGGTGGTGGGAGCTTCATCTGATGAGGACAAACCGGGTAATCGGTTCTTAAGAGCGATGATAGAGTTTGGATTTAAAGGTAAACTTTATCCAGTCAACCCTGAGCAGAGCGAGATATTGGGTCGCAAGACATACCCCTGTATTAGAGAAATCCCAGAGCCTGTCGATTTCGCCTATATCAGCACACCGGCAAGCTCCGTCCCCAGAATCATAGAAGACTGCGTAGCTAAAGGTGTCCGGGCAGTGGAGATATTTACCGCCGGCTTCAGCGAGGTAGGTGAGGAAGGACACAGGCTCGAGCAAGAAATAGTGGCACTGGCTAAAGGGAACCTCCGCATCATAGGCCCCAACTGCTTTGGCGTATATTTTCCTCATGGAGGACTTACGCTCATGCCCGGACCTAAATATCCAAAAGAAAGCGGAAACATTGCCCTCATTTCACAAAGTGGCGGACTAGCCACCCACTTCATCTGGGCAGCCAGCGGATACGGACTAAGGTTCAGTAAAGTCATGAGCTACGGAAACGCCTGCGACCTCAATGAGAGCGATTTCTTAGAGTACCTGGCTTATGACCCTGAGACCAAAACCATCGCCGCCTATGTAGAAGGAGTAAAGGATGGAAAGCGCTTCTTCGACCTGGCTAAGGGCCTTTTGGGGAGGAAGCCGCTTATTATATGGAAGGGTGGGCTTACTGAAACCGGGAAAAGAGCAGTGAATAGCCATACCGGCTCTATGGGCGGAGAAAAAGCTGTATGGCAAGCGTTCTCCAGACAAACCGGAACGGTATTGGTAGACAACTTTGAAGAATTCCTTGATACCACAGCCATTTTCCCCCACTTCTCAGAAGGCGTCGGGCGAAGGGTTGCAGTGGTCGGCGGAGGAGGCTCAGTAGGAGTTGCTGCCAGCGATGCCTGTGAGCAAGTCGGACTCCAGATTCCTACATCACCGCCTGACATTCAACAACAGCTAAGGGTTCTTCTTCCTCCAGCCGGGACAAGCATCAGAAACCCGGTTGATATAGGAACCCCCACACTCCCCCCTTCGGTACTCCAAAAAGTCCTGGAAATCCTCCTTTCCTGGGATGGAATAGATACCCTAATCATCGACCGTATTTTCCTCTACGGAACCCCGCAACTCGTAGGAATGCCTGGAGCAGACTCTGAGAAACGTGCCGAGGTGCTGGTAGACATAAGGAAGAGGGTCAAAAAGCCGCTCTTGGCTATTCTCGGAGAGCTGGCAACCAATGTTGACAAGATAGACATGGAGACAGACAGGAGACGAGTGCAAGACCGCTTCCTTCAAGCTGGCATCGCCGTATCGCCATCTCTCCAGAGAGCAGTAAAAGCTCTTTCCAACGTATGTTCCTACTACGAAAAAGCCTGCACCGATAAATAGCTTCAACTGGCTAAATTGCTTTAGGCTTCAATATGGACTACAATTAGCAACGGCATAGCAATACAAAGCACGACCGCTAATGGAGGCAAATTTAAATAATGGTTAATGACGGTTTCGATAAATTCAAAGGTTCGCATGACTATGTTACCTCCGAAGCTCTGAGAAATGCTGTCAATGTGGCCATAGCCTTAAGAAGGCCTCTGTTGGTCAGAGGCGAACCAGGAACAGGAAAGACGCTGCTGGCCCACAGTATCGCCAAAGGCCTAAATAAAAAGCTGATTGTCTGGAATATAAAATCCACTACCAAAGCCCAAGAAGGGCTATATGTATATGATGTTGTGCAGAGGCTAAACGACAGTCGCTTCGGTGATAAAGATATCTCCGACATTAGGCAATACATAAAGCTGGGCAAATTAGGAGAAGCCTTCGCCTCCAAAGAGGAGCTTGTGCTCCTCATTGACGAGATAGATAAAGCCGATCTCGAATTCCCTAACGACTTACTCAATGAGCTAGATGAGATGAGCTTCTATATCCCAGAGACGGGTGAGAGTATTGTTGCAGCTCACCGGCCTATAGTGGTCATAACCAGCAATGCTGAGAAGGAATTGCCTGACGCTTTTCTGCGACGCTGTATATTCCATTACATTGAATTTCCTAACCCGCCGCTAATGGAGGAAATAGTCAAGGTACACTTCCCCGATATACAGGATAGTCTCCTTCGCCAGGCTTTGACAACGTTCTATTCACTACGAAAAATTGACGATTTCCGCAAGAAACCGTCAACAAGCGAACTTATAGACTGGATTCGTGTTCTCATCGCCAGCAGCACACCAGATGAGGTGATACCCAGTGAGATTCCTTTTGCCGGCACCTTATTGAAGAAAGAAACAGACTATGCCTATTTCGTAAATACCTACATGAAGAAGATACAAACCACAAAGACTATAGACGGCTACGAGACGCTACGTTAATAAACGGTAGATAGGCACTCGTATGTTTACCGACTTCTTTTACACCTTAAGGGAGAGAAAGGTACCCGTCTCAATCACAGAATGGATGACCCTTATGGAAGCTTTATCCAGGGGCTACATCTCCACTCTAAATGATTTCTATTATCTGGCCCGAGCCATATTGGTCAAAAGCGAAGCTTACTTCGACCATTATGACATTGCTTTCCAAGAATACTTCAAAGGCATTAAAGCCCCGGCAGAGATTTCAGAACAAATTCTGGCCTGGCTTAAAGACCCTTTCAACAGGATGCTCCTAACTGAAGAGGAAAGGGCACTGCTGGACCTTATGGATTTGGATGAATTGCTGGAGGAGCTTGAAAAAAGGTTTCGGGAGCAGACAGAGCAACATGATAGAGGCGCCTATTGGATTGGTCGAGGAGGCACCTCACCGTTCGGACATTCTGGGCAACATCCGGCTGGCTTCAGGCTTGGGGGTGGAGGAGGCGGCAGAAGCGCCATTCAAATCGCTGAACAAAGGCAATTCCGCAACTACCGCCATGACCTGACGCTCGATATCCGTCAGATTGAAGTAGCCCTCAAAGGACTACGACAACTTAAACGCATCGGGCCTGAGGACGAACTGGATTTGGATAAGACAATAGATGCTACCGCCAAGAACGCTGGCGAAATCGAGTTGAAGTGGAGACAAAGCAGACACAACAAGGTAAAGTTGCTTCTTCTTATGGATGTGGGTGGCTCTATGGACCCCTTTGCCCACCTCTGTAGCCTCCTCTTCTCGGCTGCACACCGCAGTGCCCACTTCAAGGACTTCCAGTATTATTATTTCCATAATTGTATATACGACTACGTTTATAAAGATATCGAGCGTCGAGATGCAGTAAGTACCGACCACCTGCTGCACACCATGGAACCAGATTATAAGGTCATATTAGTAGGAGATGCCTGGATGGCACCATCGGAGCTAAACAATGTCTACGGTGCCATTTATTACTACGAACGAAACCACAAGCCGGGATTAGCCCGTCTCAAACAGATTGCTGACCATTTCAGCCACTGCACCTGGCTAAACCCCGAATCACAAAACTATTGGAACGAACCCACAGTTTTTATGGTCCGGAAAGTCTTTTCCATGTTCGAACTCACCATCGAAGGCCTCCAGAAAGCTGTTAAAAAACTGATTGTTAAGCGCTGAAGCCCCTCAAGCGTACCAACCTACCACCAAGATATGACCCATCAATGTAGTTGCGACCCTTTAGGGTCGCCTATTCCACCCACCAATGTAGCGGCGACCTTTTAAGGTCGCCATAGCGAGGCTAAAGCCTCGCGACTACGTGTTTGATTTGATTTCGGGCTAAAGCCCTACAACTCAAACCGTCATTGCGAGCCCTTCGCTCCTGTCATTCTGAGCACAGCGAAGAATCTATTCTATAGACAGAAACCTACAGCTACATTATAATCACCTCATCAAGGGCTAAGTAAGGTGACAAATCAGCCAAAATGGCAACACCCCGGCGGCAAGTTCCGCGAAGTCGGTCCCGAAGCATTGTCTGATGCCGAGCTTCTGGCAATTCTAATCTCCACCGGTACCCAAAATAAGCCAGCCGAGCAAATCGCTGAGGAGATTATTCAACGCTTTGGCTCCTTCAAAGGCATGGCAAACCAGCCGCTGAGCAAATTCCTGGAGATGAAAGGCTTGGGAGACGTCAAGGCAATCAGAATCGCTGCTGCTTTCGAAATCGCCCGCCGCATCGTCAACGAGGTTCTAAAAGACCATGAGGAAACCTAAAACTGGTTCGGTCAGAATTCCCAGTCCATTTACTACTATCCACAAAACAGAGTGGACGGGGGCCGCCAAGCTTGCCGAAGAGATGAATAACATCATCAAAAGAAAAGGCTTGCCTCTGGGCCAAGCCGAGGTAGAGACAACTCAAGAAGGCAATAGAAAACGGGTAGACATCATCCTGTTTGAAAGCCCCACCAGCCAAAATGCCATCTGTGTTATTGAAACAAAGCAGCCTTATTATGACGCCTTCGATGAAGAGGAGCTCAAGGAGCCAGCCAGAAAGAAAGCTACCCAAAGAAGTGCCAAATACTTTGCCACGTCCAATTTCCAACATCTCTATTGGTTCGACACCCAAAAGGTCAATAGCTTAAGACCTTTAGAGGAACAAATCCAGGACAAATACTTTCTCTCCCAGATTGAGAATTTAGACCTGATAGAGGAGCCAAGATACAAAAATAGTATCCTTTCCGGACTGGAACGCTTCCTCACCGACCTTTATGAGGTTCACTCGGGTAAGAAAGTTAAGCCAAAACTGGCCATCGACGACCTTCTTGTCTACAGAATCCACGACAAGATAATCAGGCTCGCCCGACAGTACACCAGGATAATCGAGGATAAATGCCATAAAGATGCCGCTTTTAATTCACAGCTTGGCAAATGGTTTAATGACCAGGGCTGGAGCTTCGTTTGGCAGCCTCAGGACTTCGATAAAACGGCACGACAGACCGCCTACCTGCTGGCCAACAAAATCCTGTTCTACGAGGCGCTTCAGGCTAAACGTCCCCAGAAGCTCGATTCTCTACAAATCTCTGAAGGCTTGACCAAGGGAGCACAACTTCAAAAGATATTACAGAGCTTCTTCGATGAAGTCCTCAAAATAGACTACGAGACGATTTATACCACTGACTTCATCGATACCATCGCCTTCCCCGAAGTAAAAGAGGTGGTCAAAGAAATAAGAGAGCTGGTGGATATACTCAGGCAATATGACTTTTCCAAACTCGGCTACGATATTATCGGCAAAATCTTCGAAAAGCTCATCCCTCAAGAGGAACGGCATGACCTAGGCCAGTACTTCACCAATCCCGATGTTGTTGATATCATCATCGAGTTCTGCCTGCAAGGCAAAGCTGCTAAAGCTAAAGTCTTCGACCCGGCTTGCGGCGCCGGCACATTCCTGGTCCGTGCTTACCAGCACAAGAGACTGCTGAATCAGCTCTCCAAGCATGAAGACATACTTGATACCTTGTGGGGGAATGACATCGCCAAGTTCCCGGCTCACCTCTCCACCATAAACCTGGCTATCAATGATTTGGCCGCGGATAGAAATTACCCCAATATACTTCAAGAGGACTTCTTCAACCTTTTGAGCACTGAAGGCGGCTTCGAGCTGCCGCGAAAGTGGCGCCGGGCAAGAGCGTCAACCCTTGGCAAGAAGGAAAGGGAGATTGAATATCCCCGCTGGTTCGATTGCGTCGTCGGCAATCCGCCTTACACCCGCCAGGAGGAGATAAGCGACATCGCCCCCAAAGATAAAGGCTACAAAGCGAGCCTCATAGATAACGCTCTGTTCGATAGTAAAGACAGGCAACTGGCTGAAATCTCAAAACGGGCTGGCATCTATGCCTATTTCTTCGTCCACGGCACCAAGTTCCTGCAAAACGGCGGCAGGTTCGGCTTCGTCGTCTCCAACTCCTGGCTCGATGTTGACTACGGCAAAGGCTTGCAGGAGTTCTTTCTCAAAAACTACAAAATCATCGCCATCATTGAATCCAAGGTCGAGCGCTGGTTTGAAGATGCCGACATAAACACCTGCATCATCATACTTGAGAAATGCTCCGGCGAGGATAAGCGCCGCGAGCGTAACGAAAACATTGTCCGCTTCGCCTACCTGAAAAAGCCTTTACGCTACTTCATACCCTCAGCACAGGATATGTGGGAGCGACAGGTGGAAAGGCGTAACGCCATAAAAGATAAGTTTATTAAGACCATCCTCGCCCATAATGAGCTTTACGATGACGAGGATTTTAGAATCTACCCCAAAAAGCAGAGCGAACTATGGGAAGAAGGCTTTGACCTAGAGAAGAACGAATACGTGGGCTCCAAGTGGGGCAAATACCTCAGAGCCCCGGACATCTTCTTCAAGATTCTGGAGAAGGGCAAAGATAAGCTGGTACCGCTGAAGCAAATCGCCGACGTGAGATTTGGCATTAAGACCGGCGCCAATGAGTTCTTCTACTTAACTGAAGATGAGATAAAGAGGCACGGCATTGAGAGAGAATTCTGGATGCACCAGGACGATAATGGAAATTGGATACCCAACTATGTCATCAAAAGCCCCAGGGAATGCAAATCCATTATCGTCAAGCCTGAGGACTTGAAATATCGCGTGCTCATGATTCACAAAGACAAAAAAGACTTGAGAGGCACCAACGTCTTAAAATACATCAGAGAAGGCGAAACCAAAGGTTACCATAATCGAGATACATGCAGTTCGAGGCAACGATGGTATGATTTGGGCAAAAGGCAACCAGGAACACTCCTAGTTGCAATGATCCAAGCCTATCGTCACATTGTCTTTCATAATCCTTTTAAAGTTTACCCAGACCATAATTTATTCGAGATACTACTGGATGAAGCGGAATCGACTTTATGTGCGGCTGCTCTTTCATCTGCAGTTACAATGTTGACAAAGGAATTTTATGGCCGTTCCTACGGCGGTGGCAGTGGTCCTCTAAAGCTGGAGGGGATTGATATCGAGAAGCTTCCCATTATAGCACCATCAAAGGCAACAGATGAACAGCGAAAGATTGCGATTATAAAATTAAAGAAACTTTCTGCTAGCACACTCCACGATACTTTCAACGAGCTCGGTGCCTTTTCACCTGAGCAAGTCTCCTTAGATAAGGTCAAACCCGACCGCCGCGAGCTGGATAAAATCATCATGGGCGAAATACTGGGCTTGACTGATGATGAGCAGCTTGAGGTCTACCGGGCGGTGATTGACCTAGTGAAATCGCGGCTGGAAAAGGCCAAAAGCTTCGGTAAGAGGAAAAAGACCAGGGAAGGCATTGATGTTGACTTGCTGGTGAAAACGGTGATGGAGAAAGTCGGCGATGATACCTTGGGTAAGTTCCATCGAGAAAAGGTTCTAAGCCAGAAACAGCTTTACACTAAAGCACTGCCCAAAGCCGGCGATGAAATCGCCGTTCGTCAAAGCCTGCTCGGCTGGCGGCTGTATTCAGGCAAAGAATACATAGATTGCGCCTCAGAGTTTGAAGCCCGCTACCTTAGAGTCTGGCTTCAGGCTGGAATGGTAGAGGTCAAAGTACCCAAAGATGAGGGCTACCTGGAAACCATAGTCCCTGAATTAGAGAGCCTTAAAGCTAAAATAGATGACGCCATAGAAGCCCATCTCAGCTTCATCGCCAATCCCCGAACCAGAGACAGAATCCTCCACCGGCTATGGCAGGAAATTACCAAATAAACCAATTCTCACAAAATGACAGAATTCTACGCCTACATAGATGAATCTGGAGATGAGGGCACAGGAGGCAAAGGAACAAAGTGGTTCGTCATAACTGCCTTGATCGCCAGCCAGGATGAAGCCACAGCGTTAGGCTCCACTTATCACCGCCTAAAACAGAGAATCAACTTGAGTGCTGACAAAGTTCTCCATTGGGCAGAACTCAGCCATCCCCGGAAAAAGGCAGTTACCGAAGAGCTAGCCAATAGCGATTTTACCATCTGCACAGTTCTAGTGGACACACAACACCTTGACATAGTCAATACAAATCCGAAGCTAAAAGGTAAGAGACTATACTTCTATGCTTTCAGGAGATTGGTAGAACGCATTAGTTGGTATTGCGACGATAAGAGCGACAAAGTAAGGCTATATCCTGAGAACAAAGCTGGAATTAAATACGAGGAGTTAAGAGGATATCTAGACTACATTCAAAGCCAACCGGAGTGCCAAATCAGGAAGGATTGTATTCTAGGTGTGCAACCGAAGGCGAAATCTCAATCTAATTTACTGCAACTGGCAGACAGCGTCTGTGGTGCTATTTATGAGGCCGTGGAGTTTAAATACGGTGTGATTGAAGACTCGTATCTACTGGCGCTTAAAGACAAGCTATACAGACGGGGTAGTAAGGTATTCGGCTATGGTATCAAGTTCATGCCCCACAAAAGCAACCAGATTCAACAACTCTTAACTGGGACATACAAATGGCTAACTACCATATGAAAAAGCCCCCGGCGGTAGTTCCCCACATCTCTACAGATGCTGCCATCCTTAACAGATGACCAACCGTTCTCCAGGAGCCTCTATTAACCATACTACTTGATTGTTAAATTTTTGTCAAGCTCTAAAAGGCTGTATTTTATATTGCGTGGAAAAATATCTCGAAAAAAGATTATGGTGGTAAGAACCCCAGAGCAGAAAATTAAACGAAGGGAGGTCTTACCACCATGGCCAAGGGCCAAGATAATGGTACCACAATCTTGTTGGGGCTTGAAGATTATAAAGTGGGGGAGGTCTGGGGAGGGGAGGATAGGGTGATGGTAAAGATAGAGGTTAAGGGAAGAGAGAAATGCCCTCATTGCGGCTCAAGTAGGCTCTACGGGCACGGCAAGTGCAAGTCGAGGGAAATGCTTCATACCTGGAGCAATGGCAAAAAGGTTTATCTTGAGTTCCATCGCCGGCGGTGGAAGTGCTGCAATTGTAAGCGCACCTTTACCGAAGGCAGGGAATTGGTGCGGTCGCGCTCCAGGCTTACCAGACCGGCCGAAGCAGAGGCTTTGTGGCAGCTCAAAGACAGAAACTTCAGCCAGGTGACGAGGGAACTGGGAGTAGGCTACGGCACATTGCGCCGCCTTTTGGAGAGAGAAATAGACGAGGAAGCGATGGGCTTCATGCAGGATGAGGACGAAATATACCTGGGCATCGATGAGCATAGCTTCAGACATCAAGAGCTGGTACACACTGTTACTGAGGTGAAACAGAGAAAAGTGGTGGGAATCCTTAGAGATGACCGCATAGTCACCCTGAAGAAGTTTCTGACCAAGATCCCTGCAGGCAAGGTCAAGGAAGTGTGCATTGATATGAAAGAGAGCTTGAGGAAGGCGGCAGAGGCAGTATTTCCTTTAGCTAAGGTAGTGGTCGACCCGTTCCATGTAATAGCCGACTCCAATAGAAGGATGGACGAAGCCAGAAGAATAGAGCAAGACGTGCATCGAAAGAGGCAGGTGCAGATACCGAAGAAGATATTCCTGGTAGGCAGAGAAAAACTCACCGAGGAGAAAAAGCAAAAGGTGGATACACTTCTGGAGAGGTACCCTGCCCTGAAGGGATTTTATTGGGCTAAAGAAAAGATAAGGGAACTCTACCGGCAGCCAAGCCGAGGAGAGGCAACCAAGCTGCTGGAGAATTCATCTTCAACCTGAAATCAGCGGATGACGGCGAGCTAATCAGATGGGGGAACACACTAAAGCACTGGCGGGAGCCAATCCTGAATCACTTTGATAATCATACCACGAATGGCTTCACTGAAGGCTGTAACACCAAGATTAAGATGCTGAAACGAATTTCCTATGGCCTGAGAAATGTGGAGGTCTACTGGAGAAAGATGCTACTGGGGTTTGTACCATCTCGAAGCTATTTCCACACAATTTGACAAAGAGCCGCTCTAAAAGTCGCATGGTTAGGTCTCCGGACTGTTAACATAGACAAGGAGAACAGGCTAAGGGTATAATCACCCCCATGTCCTCGCAGCCTAAAGTTCTGATCACTCAAGACGAAATCAAGAAGGCTGTAGCCAGGCTGGCTGCTGAAATAAGGCGGCACTATCAAGGCAAACAACCTCTGCTCATCGGCATTCTTAAAGGTTCCTTTGTCTTCATGGCCGACCTGGTCCGTGAGCTTGAACTGCCGGTAGAGGTGGATTTCGTTAAGCTTTCCAGCTATGGCGCAGGCACGGAAACCTCGGGCAAGGTGAAAGTGGTGCAGGGCCTAAAGACACCAATAAAAGGCAGAGATGTGTTGGTGGTTGAGGACATAGTTGATACCGGGCTGACCGTTTCTTTTCTAATGGACTACCTACGGAAGAAAAAACCGGCGTCCTTAAAGCTTTGCGTCATGACCGATAAGCCGTCACGCCACGAGGTTCCGGTGACCATCGATTACCTCGGTTGCACCGTGCCCAACAAGTTTATCGTAGGCTACGGCATAGATTGGAATGAGAAATTCCGCTACTTGCGGGACATCTGCTTTATAGACTAAGATTTCACCCTCACCCTGACCCTCTCCCTTCAAGGGAAAGGGGAAATGTAGCTGCGACCCTTTAGGGTCGCCTTGGGGGCTGGGTACGTGCGAGGCTAAAGCCTCACACTACATATATTGAAGCAACAGATGTGTGGCGCTAAGATTCGGGACAGATACAGAAGGAACAAATTATGAGCCTGGCTAAATTGATTTCAGTTGCCCGTGGGGATGCCCCAGCAGACTTGCTGCTTAAGAACGCCAAGATAATAAACACCTTCGTCGGCATCATAGAAGAAGGCAATGTAGCCATTTACGGCGACAGGATTGCTGGGCTCGGCAATTATCTCAAGGCTAAGGAAATAATCGACTTAAAAGGCAGCTACCTAGCTCCCGGGCTTATTAACGGTCACACCCACATAGAAAGCTCCATGCTACATCCCGCTCAATATGCCCAAGCCGTAGTTCCGAGAGGCACCTCTACAGTGATTACTGACCTGCACGAGATAACGAACGTTGCTGGCTTCGATGGTATAAAGTTCGTTCTGGACTGGGCACAGAAGCTGCCTTTGGACATGTTCTTTATGGCTCCCTCGTGCGTTCCAGCCACCCACATGGAAACAAGCGGTGCCGAAATCACCGCCCATGACATCAAGAGGGCTCTAAAATTGCCAAATGTCATCGGGCTTGGTGAGATGATGAACTTCCCCGGCATCATCAGCGGAAACAAAGAAGTTCTAAAAAAGATAGCCGCTGCCCAAGGCAAAGTGATTGATGGGCATGCACCGGGTGTTACCAATAAGCGGCTGAATGCTTACTTAGCCGCTGGCATTGGCTCAGACCATGAGTCGACTGCTTTAGAGGAAGGCAGAGAAAAGCTAAGGCGGGGGATGCACCTGATGATACGAGAGGGCTCTTCGGAGAAAAATCTGGCTACCCTTTTACCTCTGGTCAACGATAGGACGTTCAGTAGATGCTTTTTTGTCGTCGATGACCGCAGTTGCTCTGATTTGCTCAGCGAGGGCGATATCGATGCTGTGGTGAGGAAGGCAATTCAGAAGGGGCTTGAGCCGGTGCGAGCGATACAAATGGCAACCATCAATACCGCCGAGTATTTCAGGCTATACGACCATGGTGGCATCGCCCCCGGTTACACAGCCAACCTCATAACCATCACTGATCTTTCGCAACTGGAAATAGATATGGTCTTTTATAAAGGTCATCTGGTAGCCACAGCAGGTAATTATCTTATGTCAACACCGAATACCTCCGCTAAAGAGCTAACCGATACTGTCCGAATTAAGCCCTTCGGTATCGAAGCATTAAAGTTAACCACAAGCGGAGAAAGTCTCCCCGTCATTGAAATCATCCCCGGCCAGATAGTCACCAAGCGAAGAATCGAGAGAGTCAAAACCAAAGATGGCGTAGTTATGCCTGACTTACAGGAAGATATATTAAAGCTGGCGGTAGTGGAAAGACATAAGGCTAGCGGTAACATCGGTCTGGGGCTGGTTAAAGGCTTCGGCCTGAAACGAGGCGCGCTAGCCTCATCCATAGCTCACGACTCTCACAACATAGTAGCCGTCGGCACGAATGACCCTGATATCTTCACAGCAATCAAAGAGATTGAGAGATTGCAAGGTGGATTAGTAGTATGTGTTGATGGCAAAATCCTGGCGGCTTTACTGCTACCCATCGCCGGCCTGCTCTCACCCGAACCTCTAGAAGCAGTTGTCAAAAAGTTCGAGAATGTGGAAAAAACCGCATCAGGGCTAGGAAATATCCCCCCAGCACCCTTCGCTCTTCTTTCTTTCATCGCCTTACCAGTAATACCCGAACTTAGGTTGACTGATATGGGACTGGTGGATGTGATAGAATTCAAATTGATTTAAAAGGAGGACCAAGCAATGAAAAGGACAAGGCTTTGCGATCTACTGGGTATCGAATACCCCATAATACAGGGGGGGATGGTATGGATTGCCAATGCTGAGTTAGCTGCTGCAGTTTCCAATGCCGGAGGTTTAGGCTTAATCAGTCCTACCTCGGGAATGAGCCGCAATGACGACCAGGTGGAAAATCTAAAAAACCAGCTAGAAATAACCAAAAGCTTAACTTCCAAACCTTTCGGAGTTAATTTACCTATATTGAACAATCCCCAGATTGAGGAATTGGTCACTACAGTCATTGACGCTAAGGTAAAGGTAGTGGTAACGGCTGCTGGTAACCCAGCCTTATACACAAGCCGGCTCAAAGAAGCCGGGATAAAAGTTCTCCACTTAGTAGCAGCAGTGAGACATGCCCAAAGCGCCGAAAGACGAGGTGTGGACGCAGTTATTGCCGAGGGCTATGAAGCCGGTGGCCACAATGGCCTGGATGAACTGACCACCTTTACCTTAGTACCACAGGTAGTAGATGCAGTGACAATTCCAGTGGTAGCTGCCGGTGGCATTGCCGATGTCAGAGGCGTAGTGGCTGCCCTGGCACTGGGTGCCGATGGTGTCCAGATGGGCACCCGTTTCGTAGCCACTCGCGAATGTATCGCCCATCAAAACTTCAAAGAAGCAATAGTGAAGGCCAGTGACACTGACACGGTAATCACCGGCAGAAAACTCGGACCAACCAGAATACTGAAGAATGAAGTAGCCGCCAAAATAATGGATATGGAAGCTGCTGGGGCTTCGGTTGAAGAGCTCCTGGCCTTTCTCGGCAGCAGCCGTTCCCGAACCGGGCAGTTCGAAGGTGATATGGCTAACGGTGAAGCATATTGCGGTGCCATAGCCGGCATGATAAAGGAAATCAAGAGCGTTGGCGAGGTTATTCGAAGCATTGTTGACAACTATGAGACAGTTTTGACCAGCCTAAGGTAATCAAGGTTTCTGCAAGTTTAGGGGAACACGTTGAATTTAAAAGAGGTCAACGAAGCGCTCAACTTATATGTCAGGCCCCAGACTTTTCCTGTCGCCATCAAAATGTGCCAATCCAGTGACGAACTCCCAGACAAAGTCCGCATCCCCAAGCGCGACTTGGGTATCGCAGTGACAGTATGTCAGGGGATTGCTATGGCACGGCGCTACGGGTGGACAATAGCTATCGGCAAAGAAGATCAATGTTGCCCTCATGGCGCTTTCGTCTTGGGCTTCGTGCCAGGCAAGGGGTATCTCGATGGCAGTTACGCGGAGTCCCTTGGACTGGGCACCAAGGAACAGTTCGCAAAAACTGCTCAGAATTTAAGCAGGCTAGAATACGGTAAATATAGTCACCTACTTGCCGCAACTCTCCACACCGCCAGTTTCGAACCACACCTGATCCTGTCCTACGGAAACCCTGCCCAAGTAGCCAGACTAGTACAAGGTGCTGTGGCAATTACAGGCGGTGTTCTCACTTCCATATCCGGTGGCGGTATAGCTTGCTCGGGACTAATCGCCCGAACAATGCTTACAGATGAATGTCAGTTCATTTTGTCCGGAGCCGGTGACCGATATTTCGCTCTGACCCAGGACCATGAGCTTGCCTTTACTATTCCTATGAGCAAGGTAGAGTCGACCATCCAAGGTTTAGAGATGGGCCACAAATCTGGTATGCACAGATATCCCACACCATCATTTCTCAGATTCGAGGGGCAACTCCCACCAGCCTACTACAAATTCCTTGAGCTTCTGAAAAAAGAAGAGCAATAGGGGAATTGCTAGTCTAGAAACTTAAAGCTGTGATTTCAGGGCTTCAGGGGACAAAGGCAGGCTTAGCTACGGTCACTTCTTCTTCAGACTAGTCACGAATTGATCAATACTAACAGCAGCCATAGTCATGGTTCCAAGGGTGCCTCTGGCACCCAGTTCCACAGCTATCCTGCTGATGGCATCATTGCTCGGAGCGTCCAGGATGTTTACAAAATCATAGGGACCAAGTAAGGCATATTGAGCCAGTACCTTAGCCCCCATAGCCTCAACTTCCTTGTTAACCTCCTTTATCCGCTCCGGCTTCTCCTTTATGGTCTTTCTGCCCTCATCGGTCAGCGTTGTTAGCATTACATAAACAGGCATCTTTTCCACCTCCTCTTTAATATTTGAAAACCGGCTTTGCCCCCTGAAGCTTGATTCAATTCTAACAGATTCCGAGAACAATTCAAGCCCCTATTTAGAAATGTTTAGCTATCGACATTAGCAACAATGAAAGCCTTCTAATGTCTTGCTGAGATTCTTCACTTCGCTCAGAATGACTACAGAAAGCTAGAATGATAGGGATGGCTCAATACGGACAGAACACAGTCAGGATGATATAGAGGAAAGGCCCCAAAGATAAGAGGTACAGAGAACGATGGAGACTCGTTCAGATGATGCCTAGAACTGCTGTCTAATTTGTTTTATTATAAAAAAATCTATTCAGTCGGTTTTTTTGCCTTGGCTCGGCTACTCCGCGCCAAAACCCTGATGGCTTCCATCAAGTCCTGACGCCTGCAATCTTTGGTCAGGTACCAACTGGCACCAACATCAAGCGCTGAACCGACATAATCGCCGTAGACCGTTAGAAACAGGACCTTGACATCAGGCAGGCTTCTCTTTATGCGGCGGGTTGCCTCTGTGCCATCTATGCCAGGCATGTGGGCATCCATCAAAATGACATCAGGGTTCAGTTTTTCCGCTTTCGTCACCGCGTCCAAACCATCCACAGCCTCCCCAATCACGTCTATGTCAACTTGGGGCTCGAGTATGCTCTTAAGTCCCTCCCTGACTACCTCATTGTCATCAACTATCAGCAACTTTATCTTTTCCATATTTCATCTCTCCCGATATCAATGCTTGCACTTTCTTCGGCGTAATTCAACTCCTTAACAATCACCTTGTTTTAAGTTTACCTTCTTAACTCGGTTTCACAATCGGGAGAGTGGCTGGTTTCACATGCGGAAAAAGGTTGACTTTAAAGTCAACCTTTTCTCCGATGTCGAGTAATCCTTTAGTATGATTAAAGACGGATTATACCTTTCTTAAGAGCATGGGTTACGGCTTCGGTGCGGTCGCTCACTCCCAGTTTTTGAAAAATATTAGCAATATGCGTCTTCACCGTACTCTGGGCAATGTTAAGTTGAGCACTAATCTCTTTGTTAGCCGCACCTTTAGCCATAAGTCGCAATATTTCCAGCTCTCGCTCGGAAAGCTCCTCACCAGACGGTGTCCGGCGAGATAGCTCGGAGAAACGGTCGAGCAATTTTGACGCCACCACTGGCTGAATAAGTGACTCACCCCGATAAACAGCTCTTATTGCCTTGAATAAATCTTCCCTCGGAGCATCTTTAAGGAGATAGGCCCGAGCACCAGCCTCGATACCACTAAATATATACTCGTCATCGCTATAGGTAGTCAGGATTATGAATTTAACATCAGGCATTGCTGAGCGAATCCGACGCATAGCTTCGACGCCGTCCATCTCAGGCATCCGAAGGTCCATAAGGACTACGTCTGGTTTCAACTCCCTGGCTTTATTCACTGCTTCCACCCCATCTCTAGCCTCTCCAACTACCTCGAAGTCATGCTCCCGACCCAGCATGGTAAACAGCCCCTCTCTAA
Source organism: Chloroflexota bacterium (assembly GCA_016865855.1). GTDB lineage: Bacteria > Chloroflexota > Dehalococcoidia > GIF9 > UBA5629 > 9FT-COMBO-48-23. The sequence continues at coordinate 166,613 of VGNX01000001.1, forward strand.
CCACCGGATGGTCATCAGCGATCAAAATCTTTATAGCTTCCACTACGAAACCTCCTTGCTGGTAGGAATAACTACCCTCACCAGCGTTCCTTTACCTCTCCTGCTCTGTACTTCAAACGTACCTCCTAAGCCTCGAACACGTTCTCTCATACTTATCAATCCGAAGGTATCCCGCTTTTTTTCACCACCTGATGTTCTTGGTTTGAAACCAATGCCATTGTCGCTAACACTCAGCTCCACCACTGACTCATTAAAAGTCAGATTCACCTCCACTTCAGTAGCTTTGGCATGCTTTCTCACATTGGTCAGGGACTCCTGGCAAATGCGAAGAAGGCCTGCTTCTAGCTCAGGTGGCAGGTCACGCCGTGCACCAGAAACTCTGAACTTCGCATTTACCCCAATACTCTGACTGAATTTATCTACCTCCTGTTTAATCGCCTCAACTAAAGGCAGCTGTTCCAAAGCCTGAGGCCGAAGGTTCCACACCGACCGCCGAGCTTCAGCCAGGCTTTTTCGAGCCAAGCTTCGAGCTTGGTTCAAATGTCGCTCCGTTGCTGAAGTATCCTCACCCAATGCTTGCTCAGCTGCCTCAAGCTGTAAAATAATGCCACTGAATCCTTGAGCCAGCGTGTCATGAATCTCTCTTGCCATACGGTTCCGTTCCTCCATCACCGCCATCTGGCGTGTCTCTTCGTAGAGACGTGCATTGTCAATAGCTACAGCTAACTGGTCAGCCAGTGTCTGTGCAGTAAACAAGTCAGCTTCGCTAAAAGCATCAACTTCCGTGCTCTCAATATCCAGAACCCCGAGAACCTTACCGCCAATTCTGACCGGGACAGCGAGTTCGGACTTGGTGTCTCTCAATGCCTCGACAGAGCGATACCTGGGATCCTCACTTACATCATTTGCTAGAATTGGCTCACCCGCCTGAGCTACCCAGCCAACTATACTCTCCTCATCGACTTCCAACGGAACTCCCACTGGTATAACCCCCTTCTGCCCGCTCAGACACAGTGCTTTAAGCGCAAGTGTACCAGAGCTGGGGTCCAATAGAAAGATATTGACATTGTAGTAGTGAAAAGTCTCGCGGAGCAGATTGCCTACATACGGCAATAATTCGTCGAGTTTCACGATGGAGCTAATCTTACGACCGACCTCGTTTATGGCACGTAACTGCTCCGCTCGCTGTCGCTCTTGCTTGGTTCGCTCCGCGACCTTTCGTTCCAAGCCAGTATAAGACTCCTTTAAGGCCTTAGCCATTTCATTGAATTGTTCAGCCAATTGCTGGATTTCATCACCAGTGTCTGCTTTGATGCTATAGTCAAGTTCACCCTTGGCTATAACCTCAGCGCCCTTGGTCAGCGCCAGTATCGGTCTGGTGATAGCCCTTGATAGTAAAAATATCACAGCAACAGCAATGAGGAGCATCCCGCCGAAGATGGCAATGAAAATCAACTGCGCCTTCTTCACCTGGTCATCTATATTTTGAGTGGTAGCCAGAACCGTGGCAGCTATCTCGCTTTCTAACTCTCCGGCAGGCGCCGAGTATTCGTCAATGTAGGTAACTGCAGCTACCAAAAGTTCCGTACCTTCTACAGGTATACAATGCATATATTTCTGCCGGACATTCCCCTTAGCATCTTCCCAGTCATAATACCCTGAAGCTTCCCCCAAAAAGCTTCTCTCAACAATAGACGAGAAATAGACAGGTTCACCGCCTATTTTACGCAAGTTAACACCAACCATCTTAGGGTCTTCATGAAAATAGACGGTTCCAGTCTTGTCATAAACCATCGTATAACCGGTTTGCCCCACACTCTGAACAGCTATTTCCTTCAGCTCTGGATTCTCCTTCAACTTGGACATATCTGGGTTTGGATGATAGCGCATAAAAATCTCTATCTCACTGGCAACGTTCAATGCTCGCCGTTGCACCAGCCGCCTGCCCAGATCCTCCAACGCAGCAATGCTCTGACGTACAACTTCTTCTCCCATGGTAATGCTATTCTCTCTAACCAGATAGCTAATCTCATATATACTGCGAAGCGACAGTGAGCTGATAACACCCAGCGAAATAAATGTTAAAGCTAAAAAGGGGATAAGGATTTTAGCCCTTACGCCAAACCCTACTTTCATCTTAACCTCCAAACTCCATATTTTCTCCTACCCTTTGCTCAGCCTCCCATATCAGCCTTTCTCCATACTCAAGCAGGATTTTCTGACGCTCCTCAGGCACTTTCTTAGTCTCCAGGTATTTTTTTAGCGCCTCAGTCGGTATCAACTTTTGGCTCGTCCACTCACCCAATCTAAGACGCGCCTCCTGCCTGACTTCTTTAGCAACGGTAACATAATGAGCCTCTTTGAGAGCCTTGCATATCTCCGCGTCTCGAAGCAAAGTTTCCAGAGCACTGGGCAGAGAAAGCTGAACCCTGACTACAGCATTTTTGATTTCGGCCTCGTGTTGAGCAATAGCTTTCAAAACAGTAGCTGTAGGCTCCGGATCCTCGATACCGATATCAACTTTAAGGGTCACAAAGCGACGGGCATTAACCTTTCGGAACTCATAAGTTACTTGCTTCTCTCTGCCCCTCAACTGAATATCAACCACATAGAAACCTTTGTCTTCATCCTCATCGCCGAAGTCAAGACGTTCCAAGCTGCCAGTATAAATCACAGGCGGTTTTTGGAACAAGGCTTGACGCCCGTGAACATGACCCAAAGCCACATAGTCAAAAACAGGCTGAGCGATATTGCCCAACATCAAAATGGGGTCCCTGCCGACTACCATGCTCCTCTCCGACCCCGGTTTAGCTGTTGACACAGATACATGAGCAGCCAGCAACGTCGGCAAGCTTGGGTCAAGGTCTGAAATAACGTCCAGCAGTCTGCGGGTCATCATTTCCTGAAGTTGGTCATTCGCCTGGTCTATACTAAGGTTCTTCGTTTCTTCCCTGCTCAGCAACGCACTTCGCCTCAGCCAGGGCAAAGCCACCACTTGAACTTCACCCCGCTTGGTCGGGATGCGGTAGATATCCAGTCGGTTACCAACATAAATATGGTTAACAGCCAAAGTATCGAAAATCTCCACAGCAGTCGCTCGACCAATGGCATTGGGCAAGTCATGGTTACCTACCAAAAGAAAAACTGGTATTCCTTTCTCAGATAGCCGCCTGAGCCGTTTGGCAAACTCTCGTTGATGAGTTTGAGAAGGGTCACGACTTTTATAGGCGTCACCGCAGAAGAGAACCAGGTCTACATCATTGCCTAACGCATATTCCACCACCTCGTCCAGAGCCTTGAGAACGTCAATTAGCCTCGTCGACAGTCCAGTAGCCGGGTCGACACCACCATAGGTCTCCACACCCAGATGAAGGTCAGCAAAATGAAGAATCCTCATTATTCCGAAGCTTCGGCTGTTTTTGCCGTCCATAGAGGCTGAGTGGCAAAAGACTCGCCGCTCAGCTTAGCCTGCAAAGTTTTCACTAATTCTTCTATCGGCAACCTAATTTGGCCCATGCTATCTCGTTCCCGAATAGTAACCTGATTGTCCTCCAGAGACTGGAAATCAATGGTAACACAGAACGGAGTGCCGATTTCATCCTGGCGTCGATAACGCCGACCTATACTCTGAGCATCATCATACTGCATCATAAAATAGCGGCGAAGTTTAGTATAGACTTCCCTGGCTAGAGGCACCAGCTTCTCATTTCTACTCAAAGGCAGAATAGCCACTTTTATTGGAGCTAACTCGGGATGGAAATGCAAAACCACTCTGGTTTCCCCTTCAGCCAGCTCCTCGTCATAAGCATCTATAAGTAAAGCCAGAGCTGAGCGGTCAACTCCAGCCGAAGGCTCAATAACATAGGGTGTATAGCGCTCACCGGCTTCCTCATCAAAGTAGCTCAAGGTTTTTCCGCTATGCTTAGCATGTTGTACCAGGTCATAGTCACCCCGGTTGGCAATGCCTTCCAGCTCCGCCCAACCCATGGGGAAAAGATACTCAATATCGTAGCAGTCTTTGGCATAATGAGCCAGTTCTTCCTTACCATGCCGGCGGAGACGCAGATTCTCCTGCTTTATACCTAGCTTCAAATACCAATTGAAGCGCTCCTGTACCCAGTAATCAAACCATTTCTCGTCACTGCCCGGCCTGACAAAGTACTCGATCTCCATCTGCTCAAATTCCCTGGTTCTGAAGATAAAGTTACCGGTGGTGATCTCATTGCGAAAGGACTTGCCTATTTGCGCAATACCAAAAGGCAGTTTTTTCCTAGAAGTAGCTAGCACGTTGTCGAAGTTGACAAAAATGCCCTGAGCCGTCTCCGGTCGCAGATAAACAACGCTGGCCTCATCTTCCACAGGCCCCATGAAAGTCTTGAACATCAAGTTGAATAGCTTTGGCTCAGTTAGCTCACCACCGCAATCAGGGCAACTACTGCCATTCAAATCAGTAGCCCGCCATCTCAAGTGACAAACTTTACATTCTACCAAAGGGTCAGAAAAGCCCTCCACATGCCCGCTAGCAACCCATATCTGAGGATGCATCATTATGCTGGCATCCAGACCAGCCATGTCATCCCGTTCTTGAACTACTGCTCGCCACCAGGCGTCTTTGATATTCCTCTTTAGCTCCACCCCCAACGGCCCGTAGTCCCAGCAGCTACCCAATCCACCATAGATTTCACTGCTGGGGAATATAAAGCCTCGTCGCTTACACAACGAGACGATTTTCTCCATGTCTACCTTGCTTATTTTATCAGGCACTCTTACCTCCTGCGAAGCTTCTCAAAGCTTACCAACTTTGCTCATAAGTGTCAAAAGGCCATCAATCTAATTTCAGTGGAATTGAAAGCAATATAAAATGTTGCTAGACTATGAATACAGCTTAACCAGAGCTAAACCATGGTGTCACTGAAAACGTTATACTAGTCAAACGGTAGTCTCAATTACTGCACCAATATTGACAGATGAGCTAGTGTCCCGAATGTGGTGGAAAAAGGAATCGGCATATCCTACCCTATAGGAAAGCCAAATAAAAACAAAGGAGGATATACCGATGGAGAAAGGATACCATAAGGGACAAGAATTGACCATGTCA
>VGNX01000002.1 GCA_016865855.1 Chloroflexota bacterium
CGTTGGAGCAAGAACCAATCAGATTGGAATTCTTAGAGGAAGCTCTGGTTGCTTAAAGGTTGACTGAAATGACAGAAGGGTATAGGATATGGCTAGATCGAATTTCCACCAGTTACGTGACGCTGCCAAAACCTTTATGCATAATGCCCATCTTAATGAGGGTGGCAAGGTGCTCGATATCCCCAGCAAACCCCCTCCCTACAAAACTAACACCAGCAGCTATAGCCAAAGCGATAGGATTTTCTGGTATCCACGAGCCTTCCGGCGTAGTCTTGGTGACAAGACCAAGGTCACTGGTAGGAGACGCCTGCCCTTTGGTCAGACCGTAAATCTGGTTATTGTGTACCAAATAGGTGATATCATGATTACGCCGCATGGCATGTATAAAATGGTTTCCTCCCTCTCCATAGCCATCCCCATCGCCACCCACTGCGATGACAATGAGTTCTGGATTAACTATCTTGGCACCGATAGCAGCAGGAAGCGTCCTGCCGTGAAGCACATTGAGCACATTACATCTAGTGTAATGTGGCAACTTCCCTGCCTGTCCGATGCCGGAGACCATCAGCACCTTGTAAGGCTCAATTTGAAGCTCGACCAGTGCCTTCTTAACACCATTCAAGATGCCGAAGTTACCGCATCCCGGACACCAGGCGGTAGCACCCCCAGCATAATCAGCCATCGTTACTGCCATTACAACACCCCCTTTCTGACCTCTCGAACAAGGTATGCCGGCGTGAAAGGACGCCCGTCATATTTAATGATTTTACGGTCAGGTTTTATATTCGTCTCCGCCTGGATTAGATGTGAAAGTTGTCCTGTAGCATTATTCTCAATTACACAGATGTTTCGAGCACCGCCCAGGGTATCGGCTACTGCCTCAGCGGGAAATGGCCAGAGTTCGGTCAAGTGAACCAGGTTGACGCTAAACTGTTCCTGATGCAATATGTCTACGGCTTCACGAATGGCTCCATAGGTACTGCCCCAGCCGACAAGAGTCATATCCGCTTTTTGAGGGCCGTACACCTTAGGGGAAGCAATCTCCTTTCTGAGGCCTGATAACTTCCGCATCCGCTTCTCCATTATCCGAATTCTGGTTTCTGCATCCTCGATTAGGTGCCCCTCTTCGTTATGCTCATCTGAGTCAGTCATAACCAGAATCCCTTCCTGCTGAAGAGGAAAGGCTCGGGGAGAAATGCCCGACTCAGTTATCTTATGCCTCCTGTAATCCGCTACCACCTCCCCTGAAAAGAGAAGGCCTCTTTCAATAACAACTTTCGACAGGTCAAATACGTCATTAGTGGCGTAAGAGCTAGCCAGGTGCTGGTCAGTCAACAAAATGACAGGTGTCTGATACTTTTCCGCAAGGTTGAAAGCTTTAATAGTCAGCCAGAAGGCATCTTCACAAGTGGCTGGAGCCAGAACAGCACGAGGAAATTCCCCATGACCGGCATGAATGGCGAATTCAAGCTCACCTTGTTCCGTCCTTGTAGGTAATCCTATCGCGGGGCCCGGCCGTTGCCCAAGCACAATCACAATAGGGGTTTCCGTCATGCCCGCGAGGCTTAAGCCCTCGACCATGAGGCAAAAACCCCCACCAGAGGTAGCTGTCATGGCTCTGACGCCAGCATAGCTAGCGCCGATTATCATATTTATTGCCGATATCTCATCTTCAGGCTGCACCACTACTATGCCAAACTCTTTGGCCTTAGCTGCTATGTACTCCATGATAGGAGTGACCGGAGTCATCGGGTAGGCTGCCACAAATTTACAGCCAGCAGCCATAGCCCCCAAAGCTACAGCCTCATTTCCATTTAGTAGCATTCCCTTGGCATCGCTAATCGTGCCGAGGTGGTAGCCAAAGTCTCGCTTAAAATTATCTTTAGCGTAGTCATATCCGGCCTTGGCTGCTTTGGCATTGGCTTCTCCGGTCTCACCAGCGCCGAAATGGTCTCGCAAGACCTTATCCACTATCTCAAAATCATATTCCACCAAGCTCAGAGCAGCACCGAGAGCAACAGTATTTGACATTAGCTTGTTTCCCACCTTCTCCTCAGCTAGCCGCTCCAGCGGCACACTAAACAGGTCGCCATTATTCCCGGTATCCTTCACCTTATCGCCATCGAAAATAACAACCCCCATTTTAGCTAGCTCTTTTTGATGCAGGCCTATGCTTTCCTTATTCAAGGCAATCAATACATCCACAAGTTCGGCGATGGCTCCTACCTCAGAGTCCTTCACCCTGACTCGGAAAAAGTTGTGCCCACCCCTTACTCTAGATTCATAGTCTTGGTCAGCGAAAATGTGATAGCCACCTCGTGCGAAAACTTTGCCCAGCAAAAAGCCAACAGATTGCACTCCCTGGCCTGCTTCTCCTCCAACCATGAAATTGACATCTATTGACATCGTCTAAGCCTCCCCAAGTTTCACCACTTTAAGATGCTGGTGAAACAATGCATCAACCATTCCAGTAAAGCGGACAATCGCAATTGTCTTGGGATCAATCGTAACAAAAACCAGCGACGACCCCCTGCCCCTATACAACAAAGGCTATATTTCTACTAACACCTTGTCACCTTCGACTTTTACTTTATGCGTATCAAGTGGTTTGGGCCCCTTGACTGCTTTGCCTACCGCGGAAAGAACCCCCGACCCTTTTAGCCAGCGAACAACATGTCCGTCGGTAAGGTCAAACTGAGAACCATGCAGAGGGCAAGTGACTACAGTTCCTTCTAAACTGCCCCGTGACAAATTTCCTCCAAAATGAGGGCATCGGTTAGCAGTAGCATAATACTTGCCCCCAACCCTAGCTAGAAGGATTTCTTTGCCTTGAACCACGACCTCCTTCATCATCCCATCTTTGAACTCGCTAGGCTTGCCTGCTTCAACAAAAGTACCCATGCTACACCTCCAATGTTTGGTACAACCGACAAATAAATTGACAAGGGATGTCATTACGAGGAGCCCTTCCACGGAAGGGCGACGTGGTAATCTCGGCGGGAGAAGGAATAACATGGGATTGCCACGCGGAGTTTACCCTGAGCCATGTGAGATTCTTCGCTGCACTCAGAATGACAGAAAGCGAAGGACTCGCAATGACACACACTCCTTTACCAATGATAAGTTGCCTATTTCAGTCGACTTTCCACCACAGCCCAGTTTATGTTCTTGAAAAAGACCTCGATGTAGTCAGCTCGCTTCAGTCCGTAATCGGTGATAAAGGCATGCTCGAAGACGTCCATTACCAAGATGGGGACACAACCAGCAGGATGGCCAACATCATGCTCATTTATCCATTGGTTGAAGAGTTTCCCGCTCACATTATCCTGGTATAAGATTACCCAGCCGATGCCGCGCATAGTGCCTGTGCCTCTGAAATCTTTCTCCCAATCTTCGTAGCTGCCAAAGTTCTCAGCCAGTTTCTTCGCCAGCCTCCCTGACTTATCTACTGCTGCTTTGCTGCCGAGATTATCGAAGTAATACTCATGTAACCGCATCCCGTTGAATTCCCAGCCCATCCGCCGTTTGAGTTCGGCGTATTCCGGCGTGCCAACCTTGCCCTCCTTCAACATAGAAGCCAATGTGTCCATCAGCTTATTGGTATTGGTTACATAGCCCTGGTAGAGAGTAAAGTGATTCTTCAGCAGCGTTTCGCTGAATCCCTCCATTCCGATTAACTTGCTGTAATCTTTTGCCTCGTAAGCCATTTTCCCCTCCTTTTCGATTTATTTGACTAACGTCATTGGTTTACCACAGCAAACTAGCTCACCGCCTCCAACCTTTTTCACTTCAACCACATTTCCGCAAATCTCGCACCTGAAGATTCCCCCAACTGCCTTAACCTTTGCCATTTCATCTCTCCTTTAGTGAATATGATTTCAATGATTAAACTCGATTACGGCGATTTATCGCTGCTATCTTCTTTACTTTTCGACTTCCTTCAGCAGGTCATCGAATATTTCTACATGATACAATTCGTGATCCCTTATCCGCTTGAGCAGCTTTTTCAGGTCAGGCACAGTGACCTCTTTGGCCGCGCGGTCATACTCGGCAGCTACTTCCTTTTCTATTTTGATATCAGCACGGAGCATATCGCCCATCTTGGTCGATTTATCAACCTTGGTATGCTCCATCCTGGGATTCCCCTTGCCGCTGACTATCTCTTCAGCCAGCCAGCCCATATGCTGCATCTCATTTATTGCCTGGTCCTGCATCTCTTCCTTCATCTCCTCGTTCGTCGCCATATAGGAATGCAGCAAATATTGAAGGATGACCGTATATTCATGTTCAATACCCCAGTTAAGAATCTGAGCCACCTTGTCCTTGCGGTCACCCCGCAGGTCTTTAGCACCTTCCTTCTTTGCTTTGTCCACGAAATGAGCGAAGTCACCGTGGTGGGACTCCTCGTCCGACAGGATGCGTTTCAGCAACCGCTTTATCTTGCGGTCACCGATAGCCTTGATGTGCTCCTTATACATAGTTATGGCATCCTCTTCCAGCAGCACATCGTTCTTCATCCAATCAGAAACCGACTTGCCCTCCATGCGCATCTTGCCTCTTTTCATACTGGGCTTTCCACCCAATTCAACGATGGTCTCGGCCAGCCAATCGAGATGGCGCATCTCCTCACGGGAAATGGCTTCAATCTCGCAGGCCAACTCGCCTTCGCCCATGGCATAGGCATGGGTCAGGTACTGGATGATAGCACCATGTTCCCCCTCGAGGTCTTTATTCAGTAAAGCGATGATTTCTTCTTTTTTCATTTGCCCCCTCCATAAACTTATTTCATTGTGTGGCTAATGGCGAATTCAAGAGCAACTCACGACTGCTTAGATAAACGCATTAGCTGTCATTTGCTTTTCCGGGCGAGGTATTTCTCCGGTTTCTCGTCGAAAGCCTTCTTGCAGGCTACCGAGCAGAAGTAATATTTCTTTCCCTTATACTCAGAAGTGGCTGCAGCCTTTTTCTCACTTACCACCATATTGCAAACCGGGTCTATTGCCATCTGTTCACCTCCTTCGGTAAATTTTTCGAACTTAGCCGCCTTGAACGCCCTCAGTCGCAGCGAATTACTCACCACGGTGATGGAACTGGCCGCCATAGCAGCCGCCGCCAGCATCGGATTCAGGAAACCGTAATTGCCGAAAATGAAATGCAGCCCGGAAGGAATGCCGGTACGGCCAAAGAACAGATACAACACGCCAGCGGCCACTGGTATCAGTGTTACGTTATAGGCAAATGCCCAGAAGAGGTTTTGCCTGATGGTCCTCATAGTGCGCTTGCTTAAGGATATGGCGGTCACAATGCCGCCCAGATCGCCGCTGATGAGCGTAATATCACCGGTTTCCATGGCCACGTCGGTGCCAGTGCCTATGGCTATCCCGACGTCTGCCTGAGCCAGCGCCGGGGCATCGTTTATGCCATCGCCCACCATGGCCACCACCTTGCCCTCGTCCTGCAACCTCTTGACCTCTGCCGCCTTATTCTCAGGCAAGACCTCAGCCAATACGCGGTCAATGCCTGCTTCCCGGGCAATGGCTTCGGCGGTACGAGTGTTGTCGCCGGTGATCATCACCACCTCGATGCCCAACTTGTGCAATGCCTCAACTGCCTCTTTGGCATTGGGCTTCAGGGTATCAGCCAGGGCAATGATGCCAGCCGCTTTGCTGTCCACACTGAAGAACAATACCGTTTTGCCTTCGCCCCAGAGCCGCTCGGCCTCTTTAGCCAGGCCATCCAGTGAAATCCTTCTATCCTTAATCAGAGCAAGGTTGCCCAGCAGGAGGCTTTTCCCACCCACCTTAGCCTCCACCCCATGTCCAGGCATAGCCTTAAAATCCAAAACCTTAGATAATTCCAGATTCTTCTCCGAGGCTGCTTTGACTATGGCCTGAGCCAATGGATGTTCTGAATCATGCTCAACCGAAGCCGCCAACCGCAGGACTTCAGCTTCAGCGAAAGATGGTGAACCGATTATATCAGTAACCATAGGTTCACCCTGGGTCAGCGTTCCTGTTTTGTCCAGCAGCACAGAATTTATTTTATGTACCCTCTCCAATGCCTCACCGCTCCTGATGAGCACGCCGTTCTCGGCTCCTTTACCCGTGCCCACGATAATGGCGGTGGGCGTGGCCAGGCCCAGTGCGCAAGGGCAGGCGATGATAAGCACAGCTACAAAATTGAGCAGGGCATAGGTCAGTGCCGGCTGCGGCCCCACGAAATACCAAATACTGAAGGTGAGTATGGCAATGCCTATCACTATTGGCACAAAGTAGCTGGAAATGACATCAGCCAGGCGCTGAATAGGTGCTTTGCTTCCCTGCGCTTCCTCTACCAGCCTGATAATCCGAGCCAGCGTGGTATCCTTGCCCACTCTCGTTGCCTTGAATTGAAAACTACCCATCTTGTTGATAGTACCGCCGATGACCGTGTCACCAACATTCTTGTCCACGGGGATGCTCTCCCCGGTTATCATAGATTCATCAACGCTAGAATAACCCTGGCGGACGATGCCATCAACGGATATCCGCTCGCCCGGCCTCACCAGTATAAGGTCTCCAACCTGTACATCCTCCACTGAAATCTCCGTCTCTTTGCCATCGCGGATAACCATTGCTGTCTTGGGCTTAAGCCCAATAAGTTTTTTTATTGCCTCTGAAGTCTGTCCCCTGGCCCTGGCCTCTAAGAAGCGACCCAGCAAAATCAGGGCTATGATCACGGACGCGGTGTCAAAATAGAGGCCAAGCTCGATACCTGCCGTAGCAAAGAGGCCGGGGAAGAGGACAACCACCATGCTGTAAAGATAGGCCGCTGAGGTGCCAACGGCTATCAGCGTGTTCATATCGGCAGTTCTGTGCCTCAGTGCTCCCCACGCTCCCTGATAGAAACGCCAGCCCGTCCAGAATTGCACCGGCGTCGCCAGTATCCAGAGCAAATACGACCTGAATTGGAAATCAGGCGCCAAGCTCAGCACCATGATCACCGCCGCTAGGACACTAGCGAAGATGACCCTGTTCCTGAGTGCCCGTATCTCGCGCCGAGCAGCGGTGGTCACATCCTCCAGCGTGGTGGCCTCTGCCCCCAATCCGTAGCCAGCTTCTTTCACTGCCCGTCGCATCTCAGCTATATCGGTTCCCTCAACATATTCCACCGTGGCTTTTTCTGAAGCCAAGTTTACACTGGCTAAAACGACGCCGGGCACGCTAGATAGGGCTTTTTCCACCCGGGCAACACATGAAGCACAGGTCATGCCACTTATCGGGAATATAGACTTCTTGGTCGCTGCATTGTAGCCCAATTGAGAGATGGTGTTTTTAATTGTGGCAAGGTCCACTTTGGAAGGGTCATATTCTATAGATGCCTTTTCCGAGGCAAAGCTGACGTTGGCCTTCTCCACCCCTGGGGTCCCAGACAGGCTCTTCTCGATGGTGGCAGCACAAGTAGTGCAGGTCATGCCGGTTATATGGATATTGGCCTTTTCAGATTTCTTGGAGTTTGACTTTTCAACCATGGCAGAGCAACTTCCTAATATTAAGCTCTTATCATCGTCAAAATCATCTTGAATCTTTTAATTGCCTTCAGGGCATGTGGCTGATTGGCTGGCATTATAACCGTCTCGCCCTGCTTTACCCGAAGGGGTTTTCCAGAAATGACAATTTCTGCTTCACCATCGAATACATAAACTAAGGCATCGAATGGTGCCGTGTGTTCACTCAATCCCTGCCCCTGGTCAAAGGCAAATAAAGTTACTGTCCCGGTCTTCTTGCTTATTATCTCCCGGCTGACCACAGAACCATCCTGGTAGTCTACCAGCTCAGCCAGTCTTGCAGCCTGTGCTTCAAGTCGCCTTTCAATATGCTCCATATGCTTAACTCGTCTTTTAATCGATTTTGTAACTAACGGCGGGGTCACTACAGTGTAACGCTAATATCCAAACTGTCTATTCTGCCTACCCCTTTCAGTGAAGAGACCAGGCCAACCAGAGTATTGTGAATGATTTCGTTTGTAAAGGGATTTAGCAGAATATCATTCCCATTTACGCTGATTTTAACCTCACTCTTCTCTTGGTGGATTTCCAAGCTTTTCATGTCTTCTATCCCTCTGAGTGCAGAAACCGCACCCACTGAAGTCCGAGCCAAAAACTCCTCGACGAAAGGGTTCATCTCAATTGCTTTTTTGTTTACCTTAAGCGTCGCCTTAAAGCTTTCCTTCATTTTGTACCTCCACGCTTGTGATAATTTCCAGATTATTTGTCGTCATTGCGAGGCACAGAGTGCCGTGGCAATCTCGTCTTCCCCTCATTGTCATTGCGAGGGGCACAAGCCCCGAAGCAATCTCTAAGACTACTTCGCGGTGTTTACTCTGAGCCAGATTCTTCGCTGCGCTCAGAATGACAAGACGAAGAGTTCGCAATGACAAGCTACGCAAAACCATGCTCTTTGTGCTTCTGGGCGATAGCGTCAGCTAGATTGTCTAAAGCCTTGAAATCAGCCTCTTTTGGATATCCTTTGCACAGTATCGGCTCTAATAACTCTACCTTAAGGTTGGGCAACATGCCGACAAGTTGCTCTACTGTTTTGCCACCCCAGCCATAGGAACCGATAATTGAGGCAAACTTCAAATTCGGCCTCAAGGCATTCGCCAGAAAAGTAGCATAGACAGCGTTAGGATGCGGGCCGGCTAGAACCGTAGGCGTCCCGATAACAACCGTCGCCGCATCAACCAATGACATCGCCAGCTTCCCCAAGTCAGTAACCGTGAGGTCGAACTGTTTAACCGTCACACCCCTCTGAGCCAAAGCTCCAACAAAGTGTTCCACCATACCGCGGGTGCTGTTGTGCATCGAGACATAGGGCAAGACCACAATGTTCTTAGGCTCGCCAAACGCCCAGCTATGATACGCCTTTATAATGAACTCGGGCTTATCGTACATAAGCCCGTGGCTGGGAGCGATAATGTCTATTTTGTAGGTTTTCACCTTTTCTAGGTTTTTCTGGATGTTGGTTCGGAAGGGCATCATGATCTCCGCATAATACCTCTTGGCTGCTTCGTACACCTGCCCTTCGTCGGTCATATACAGGTCAGTTGTAGCCAGATGAGAACCGAAGAAATCACAGGTGAACAGTATTTTGTCCTCTTTCAAATAGGTGAGCATCGTCTCCGGCCAATGAACCCATGGAGCATGGATAAACTCCAGTGTCCTGTCTCCCAGCGAAATAGTTTCTTTGTCCTCTACAGTTATGATTCTATCCTCTGGAATCAGAAGCAGGTCTATAAGCATCCCTTTACATCTGGGCGTGCAAACAACCTTCGCCTTAGGGTATTTCTCAAGGACCCAGGGGATGCTGCCAGAATGGTCCTGCTCAGCATGATGAGCCACCACATAATCTATGCCTTTGACTTTAAGTTCATTCAGGTGATTTGTCAGCACCTGCTCCATAGTCGGGTCTACCGTGTCTATGAGAGCTGTCTTTTCGCTGCCCTTAATTAGATACGAGTTATAGCTGGTGCCATCGGGAAGCGGTATAAGTGAATCGAAAAGCCGCCTGTCCCAGTCAATTGCCCCTACCCAGTAGATTCCACGCTTTATTTCCCTCGGTTTCACCTTACTCCTCCTTCAATACTCCAGTAGTCTCTTTTCTCCCTCGATCTTCTTTATCTCCGTGATATCCTGAGTAACTTCCAGACAGCCCAGGTAATCCCCATCTTTACGAACAGCGAAGTAGCGAATATAAATCAATCTACCCTTCAGATTAATCCAAAACTGGGCTACATCTCTCCTACCGCTTCTGAAGTCCTCCAATATCTGATTGACGACGTGCACGCTCTTCTGAGGATGGCATTGGTGAACTTTCCGTCCAATTATTGCCTTGGCTCTGGGGAAGATTCTATCTTTAGACTGGCTGAAGTAGCGCACGGTGTCATCTCTATCCACAAAAGTGACGTCCACCGGCAAGGTGTTAAGGAGCGCTTCAAGCTCCTCTACTGAAAAGACGCCAGTTTCAAAGGAAACCATACCCTCAACCTTCGGCTCAAAAGCTGGTGCTGCTACTTCCTCGATGGTTACTCTTGCCGGTTCAGGAGTAAAGCAGCAATAGCCGAGCTCATCAAATTGATGTCTTATGTCTTTCCGCTCACTTTCCGCTATAACCTGTAAAGCGGTCGGGAACAGAATGTTATTCTCCTTGTAAAAGTGACTCGATAGCATCTCAGCCAAAGCTAGTGCCACTTCGTCCAGTTGTTTGGCAAAGCCTCGAAAAGCCATACTTTCGCGCCTATCCATAAGTCCGTAAAGGTTCTTCTCTATCCCTCTTATTTTGTCGTGCTCCATCCACATAATTGCCGGGGGTTGTGTGATTCCATGTTTTTCAAGAGAAGGAAAAAGGACATTCTCTTCTCTTACGTAGTGACTTTCTGATTCCTTAAAGTGATGGGTAATGTGACCTAGCTGTTCCATCCTATCACTAACAGAGCTGAAGCCTTTTGCCCCCTTTACCCCTTTGGCAACATCCTTGAGCTCATCGGCAAATTTCAGTAGCATTTTGTGCTCTTCCATGAGAATATGGACCGGGTGCCCGGCAGGGGCTAAGGTTTTTTCTTTCTCAAGCGACTCTTTGAGCACAGCCAGATGAACATCACAGAATTTCTGTATCTGCTCCCTGGTCATGCCCTCTTTTATAAGCTCTTCCTCTACTTGTGCTATTTCCGTCGGTGGAACGTCCCCTAGTGTTCTCTTGAATTCTTCTTTTATCTGCTCAGGGTCAGCACCTTCATGCAGCTTCTTGAGCAACCCTTTCATGATTTTTTTCCTGTCTTCTGCCATAGCCTTATCCCTTCTCTCGTTTATTCTCACACCCTATTGAAGACATTAACTGTCATTGCGAGGAGCATAGCGACGACGCAATCTCAGAGATTGCCACGCCTTCGGCTCGCAATGACAGATGCGAATTGTTAAACACTCTCTATCATCCTTCCACTTTCTCAAACTGGTCTTTACTGGCACCACAGACAGGACATACCCAATCATCCGGTAGCTTTTCGAAAGGCGTGCCCGGTTTTATTCCCCCATCGGGGTCACCTAGCTCAGGGTCATAAATATAGCCACAAACCGTGCACTTGTATTTCGCCATTTTCAGTGCTGTCTCCTTTTTCTCTTCAATGTAGATTGGAGCTGTTTTCGGAGTGCTGCCTCTCTTGACCTGATGATAATAAGCATAGGTCATTGGCTCGCCCTCCTTGACCACATCCGCTGCCACAATTTCCCCTATAAAGATTGTATGAGTGCCGACTTCTATCTGATTAATGACCTTAGCCTCGAGATAAGCCAGCGTATTGTCGAGCACTATCGGCGCCCCGGTTTCGCCCAGCTTATAATTAATGCCTTTGAGTTTATCTACATCCCTGCCTGACTTGAAGCCAAAGCCACCGATGAAACTCAAAGGCGTATCCTGCGACAGAATTGAGACCGTAAACACCTTACTTGTAGAGACGAACTCATTAGTCAGATTTTGCTTATTGAGAGCCACAGCGATAATAGGCGGCTCAGAACAGACCTGAAAGACCGTATTAGCGATCTGACCGTTAAGCTTGCCATCTTTCTTGGAACACACAACATAAAGACCATAACCCAATTTATAAAGCGCTTTCAGATTCATAACCCGCCTCCTTACACCCTACTTTGAGACCTGACAGATAACTTACGCTCATAATCGCCAATATACGCCAGCACTTTTTGACGCAGCTGCTGATCTTTTGGGTCATCTGCATACCAAATATTCCTATTTCCCATACCAGCGGATCGTTCTGTTGCTTGTGGGATCCGGAAAGTTCTATGATCCTCTGGGAGCAACACAGCATCTCCACATTTCGCAAAGATGTTAAACCCCCACTTGTCATTTTCAGGCAAAGGCCTTTCATCAATTAAGTGTTCGGGGCAAGGCTGAAGGCTACGAAACACAGTTGCATTCCTATACCAACCTACTATGCGCATTCCGCCAGAGGGATGAGTGGCCACCCAAATGACTAACACTGCCGATACACTATCAGCCTTAGGCCTAGCCCCCAATCTCTCTATGGACATTTTGCGCCCAGCCCGAACGTAGCCATAAAGGTTACCTTGGTCATCAGGTAAGAAATTGTAAAGCTCAAACCCATATCCGTGTTCATCCACGAATTCCCCTCCCCCTTGAATGTCCCGCTCACCTCTATAGTCTGACATCCAACCAATGCGGCAGAATAGCATTTTTGTCATTAACTCACATCCTCTCTTTTCCATTCCTTGACTCTATTTACATGACTTCTTTTTCGCTGGCTTCGACAGCTCGTTGTATCTCAAGTAAATGTAGGGACAGGTCTTTAGACCTGTCCGAAGGCAACGGACAGACCTTCATGTCTGTCCGTACATATTGAAATGCTTCGCCCTTTGTGATCGCGTTTTCAAACGGTTCCATTACATAAACACCTTAACCACCATCCAGGGAATGATGTTCAATTTTTCGAAACCACCCCGCTGGGTCGATAAGGTACTCACGATAGTCAACTAAAGCCAGATAGTGACCTCGCTCTTCAGCAGCCAGTGAAGTATAGAGTTTTCTCTCGGCATCGTAAACAGCTTCCTCGCCCTGGCTCTTGTAAAATTCGCGAGACTTGGTCTCCATTTCCATAGCTTTGGCTATGGCATCAAGCTCGACAGTAGCCATCTTCACATTAGGGCCGACTGCCCTCATCGTCTCGGAGAACAGAGTTTTCAATATCTCTCCCTTTACAGGCTGCGTGTCAACCTCAGGCCAGGCCTTTTCCCTTTTGATAGAGCTATATATGGCTTCAAACCTCTGCCGGTGCTTATCCTCCTCAGCAGCTAACCATTCAAAAAGCTCTTTTCCTACCCTGTTACCGCTTTTTTGACCAGCTCTCCGGTAGTATTCCTTGCCATCGATCTCCATCTGTATGGCAAACTGAATTGCTTCTAAAGTCTTGCCGTGCTCGTCTTCCATATGACCATCACTTTCCCGACTTTCTTACAAAGCCCCTGTATACACCTTTATCTTCCTCGATGCCCAGGAATTCGTTGCCTGTCGTCTTACACCAGCTGGGCATATCCTGTTTTATACCCGGATCATCAGATAGAACTTCCAACACCTGCCCAGGTTTTAACTCCTTCATTCTCTTGGCGGTATGGACAATAGGCATTGGACAATAAAGTCCGACACAATCTAAAGTCTCGTCTGCTTTCATCTGTTTCTCCTAAACGAGAGGATTTATCTTTCTTTTCCTCCCCGTCTCAGCGGCTCACCACACTTAGGACAATTAGTGACTTTTTTATCCAGTACCGTTATATTGCACTTAAGGCAGCGTTGAAAAACTACCTCACAAGGCTGACAGTAAGGGACGCTGGTAATAATTAGTTCGCCTTCACAGTAAGGGCAGAGACATCTTTCTTCTTTTTTAGCTTTCTTCTCCTTCTTCATGCTCCTCTCCTTTCTCTTCCAGACCTTCGATTTTGATTCCTTTCTTTTGGGTGTAGTCACGAATTGCTTTCCGCAGTGCTTGAGCCCCCAGGTTAGAGCAGTGATACTTGTTCTTGGGTAAGCCTTCCAATTCCTGAGCTACCAGGCTTGGAGTGATTTTCAGAGCTTCCTCCAGGGTCTTGCCCTTTGCCATCTCACTGACCATGCTGGAAACGGCAACTGCAGCACCACAGCCAAAAGTCTGAAATTTGACGTCCTCAAGACGGTTGTCCTTCACCTTGATATAAAAAGTCATCATATCCCCGCAGATCGGGTTGCCCTCCTCACCGATGCCATCGGCATCCTTAATCTCGCCGACATTGCGGGGATTCATAAAATGGTCCATCACCTTTTCACTGTACATCGGCATATTACTTCACCCCCTCTTTTCTTTAATGAATTTGGCATATAACGGAGACATTTGTCGCAGCCTGTCAACAATGGGTGGCAGTTTCTCCACCACATAATCTATATCCCCTTCATTATTGTCTATACCCAAGCTAAAAAGCAAAGAGCCCTGGGCAACTTCATGCGGAATGCCCATGGCAATAAGGACGTGAGAAGCCTTCAAAGCCCGAGAGGTGCAGGCTGAGCCGCTGGAGACGGCGATACCCTGAATATTGAGCAACAGCAGCATGGCTTCACCTTCAATAAACTCAACGCAAAAGCTAGCGTGGTGAGGAAGCCGCTTAGTAGGGTGGCCGGTAAGAATGGTATGGTCAATTGCAGTCAGCAGGCCGTCGATTAACCTGTCTCTAAGCTGAGAAAGCTTTTCCATCCGCGATGGCATATCTCTAATGGCTAACTCAGCAGCTTTACCCAAACCGACAATAGCTGGCACATTTTCCGTACCCGGTCTCCGCCCACCTTCCTGCACACCACCATCCATCAATGGAATAAGGCGAATTCTTTTGCGTACCCATAGAGCAGCTGCTCCTTTGGGGCCATAGAACTGATTCGCCGCCAGGCTCAAGGCATCTACTCCCAGCTCATTCACGTTCACTGGCATATTACCCATACTAGCCACAGCATCGGTATGTAAGAGTACTCCAGCCTCCTTCACCCTCTTACTTATCTCAGCGATAGCCTGGATTGTGCCTACCTCTCCGTTGGCATGCATAACGGACACCAATATTGTATCCTTCCTGATATTTCTGGCTACCTCATCAGGGTCAACCAGCCCGTATTTATCCACCGGCACCACAGTAAGCTCAAAGCCAGCCTTCTCCAAAGTTTGGGCAGCATTAAGCACGGAAAAATGCTCAATCGCGGAAACAATTATATGCTTCCCCTTCTCAACCTGGCCTTGAGCCAGCCCTTTGACTGCCAAATTATTCGCTTCACTGCCGCTGGAGGTGAAGACTATCTCATCAGGACTGCCACCGATAAGGGCGGCAACCTGCTCCCTAGCTTTCTCTATTGCTTCTCTAGATTCATCACCCCAAGAGTGGAGCGATTGAGGATTCCCATAGACCTCCCGAAAATAAGGCAGCATCGTCTCCAGCACCTCAGGCAATACCGGGGTGGTAGCAACATAATCTAGATAGACTCTTCTTTCAGGCTTCTTTCCATTCCCCATTGTCACATCTCCTCCTACTTCGCGGATTTCGCCTTTCGCGCCTGATATCTGGTCAAGCCTTCATCAAAAAGACGTTCCTCTTCCTCGGTAATGACGATAAGAGGCGGCACCTCAACAGGTTTCCCCTCAAGGTTCACAGCCACCATAACGTAATAGGCAGTCAGCGCTGGGAGCCGCTTGCCGGTGAGAAGATTCTCCGCCTCAACCTCTATCCGCACTTCCACTGATGAGCGGCTGGTAAAAGTGATTTTGCCATGAATCAGCACCAGGTCTCCAACGCGCACCGGGTTATGGAAATTGATGTCTTCGACCATTGCAGTAACCGGGTTAGCACGACTATGGCGGGCAGCCACCACACCGGCGGCGTTATCCATCAGCTTCATCAACTCGCCACCATGAACAAATCCGGCTGGATTGGTCTGGTGCGATAACATCAGTTGCGCCATCTCAACCGCTGAATGCCCTACTGTCCTGCCCTTAAATTCCTTGCTCTTGTCCAATGTTTCCAGCAGCTCATGGAAATTATTTTCGTGATTCGCCTCAACCTTGCCCATCCGATGGAAAAAATCGGCAATTTCATCAAAGCCTTCATCCTCTGCAACCTTCGCCGCCTCAGGATACAACTTGGTCGCTTCCTCATGCTCACGCTCAGTAGCCAGTTTCAGATTTGCCGCGGTATCACCCAGGCCGCCGAGGAATTTGAACTCATGCTCGGCATGTTCTGCTTCATTCTGAGCTGTCGTCAAAAACATGCCAGCCACCTGCTCCAAGCCAGCTTCTCGGGCAGCCTCGGCAAAGTATATATAGTTAGCGTGGGCATGTAGCTCTCTCACAAAAGCCTTGCGTAATTTTTCTTCTGTTTTACTTCCTTTTAGCTGCATAATTCTCCCCCTGCTTGACTAGTACCACATAATGCTTGACATCAATTTATTTTCAATGTAGCTGCAACCCTTTAGGGTCGCCTGAGCGAGGCTAAAGCCTCGCGACTACATTCCTCAAATAACTTCTCTCCTGTCAGACCAGCCTTTGGAGATAGCGATGGGCTTGAAGGGCTGCTTTAGCTCCCTCACCGGCAGCAACCACTATCTGTTTTTCAGGGACATTAGTCACATCTCCGGCAGCAAAAAGGCCGGGAACATTGGTCTCATTGCTACAATTAACCTCGATTTCCCCAAGACGATTTAGAGCAGCTACACCCTTTACCAGGTTAGAGTTTGGCATAAGCCCAATTTCAATAAAGACACCGCTAACCTGAAGCTTCCTTTCCTGTCTCGTTTTCAAATTCCTTATTTTTATCTCGTCGACAAATTTTTCTCCGGTTATCGACACGACTTCGTGCTCCAGAAATATTGTCAGGTTGCTGGCGTCCTTTACTCTGTCAATTAATATCTGGTCACCAGTAAGCTGAGTCAACGATACCAGATAGACCTGGCCGGCTATTTTGACCATGTCATCAACGGCCTCCAGGGCTGAATTGCCACCCCCGACGACAGCCACCTTCATATCAGCAAACAAGGGACCATCGCAGGTAGCGCAGTAAGTAACCCCCCTGCCCCTGAGTTTTTCTTCGCCCGGGACGTTTAAGGGGCGGGGGCGTTTGCCGGTGGCAATTATGGCCGCCTTAGCCTGGTAACTTTCACCGGCATCGGTCTTAGCCTCAAAGCCGCCGCTTATTCGAGACAGACTGCTAACCCCCTCCCCGATTTTCATATCTATGGGAAACTGTTTTACCTGTTCCTCGAATTTGTGAATCAGCTCCGGGCCTTCGATAAGCTGATAGCCCATATAGTTCTCTATCCCCAACGTCCAATTGACCTGTCCCCCCACGTCTTTGCTCAGCAACAGGGCATTCAGCTTTTTCCGTGCCGCGTAAACGGCTGCTGTCATGCCGGCAGGGCCACCTCCGATAATCATCAATTCGTACATTGCCTATAACCTTTATCTAAAGGCTCAGCTTCTGCTTCAGCCATTTCTCATCGTAGCCGACGGAAATCTCACCACCGATGTCAATGACTGGCACAGCAAATTGCCCTGTCTTGCTGAGCATCTCTTCGCGGGCAATCTTATCTTTAGCAACATCAAGATTCTTATAAACGACTTTGTTTTCGTCCAGCAACTGCTTGACTTTAATGCACCAGGGTCAGGTAGTGGTAGAATAGACTTTTACCTCTTTTGCCATTTCATCCTCCTTCGTCTGTTTAGTGTATCATGTCCCTGTCTTCGTTAAACTAAAAAGCTGCCAGGCACAACTACCCGACAGCCCTGCTTAAACGTCTACTTCCGAAAGCAACCTAGCCTATTCTTACCCGAGCACATCTCCCATCCCTCACAAGAGAAAGTTAACAGGATGGCTGGTTCTACAACAAATATAGGCAGATACAACCTCATTGTCAAGCGAATAATGTTTAAGAACTTAGAAATAACTTCCAATGTGGACATCATCTCAACTTCGTATTACCTTGACCTACCGGATGCTTCTCTCCACAGAGACTATCTTCGCAGCTTCTCTATACCACAGCGGGTATCCTGAGTTGCCTTGACCTTCGCCCTTATCTCAGCCAACAGCTCCCATGCCCCCTTCTCATCACGGTCAATAATTACCTGCTCCAGTTTAGTTACCTGCTGCTCATCCAATGTTATCACCACTTTCGGCATGAACCAGCTCCCACACAATCAGCTTTCCTGACAATTTTTGCATACTCCGCGAAACTCAAGTCGATGGTACGAAATCATAAAGCCTGTTCTCTGCGCCACTATCTTATCCATCTCCATGTCCACCGGCACATCTACATCAAATACCAGACCGCATTTTCCACACCTAAAATGGTAGTGATTATCACGTCTAGCATCAAACCGGCTCAAAGTACCGCAAAGGTCGAGCTCTAAAATTTCCCCGCTTTCGCATAACAGCCTGAGATTCCGATATACCGTCCCCAAGCTGATGTTGGGTATCTCCTTCCTCACTTCGTTGTATACCCAATCAGCCGTCGGATGAGAGGTTGTACCTCTCAACACTTCAAGAATAGCTTCCTTCTGTTTCGTTCTCCTCAACATGTTTTTGATAATAGTTATTGTTATTTATATTATACATCCATTTTTGCTTTTGTCAAGAGTCCGCAAACAGCCAAAACATTAATGCTTTCAATTTTGAAAATTTGTATTTTGGCATTGTTTGGGATTTAGTGTTTGTGGTTTCCGGACTCGAAGGTTTTGACCGCCTTTTCTTTCGGTCTGACGAGCAGTCTAAGCCCTTCGATGCCTACAACCACAACCTCATCGCCGACTTCTAGCTCTGACTCACCACATGTCGCTTTCCACAGCACACCCTGGACTTTAACATAGCCCTCGGGAGCCAGCCGCTTGGTCACTTTGCCCTCATTGCCGATTATAGCCTCAGCAGCCACCTTCGGTCTCATAAGAAAGGTCGGCCTACCTACCCGGTACATAACATGGGAATATACAGCTAAGGCAACCATCAAAATAATCAGGCCCCATAACGGAATATGTATGTTTAAATACGGCAATAGCCAGAGCACAATAATCACCAACACAGCCTCTTCCAGCATCCAGCCTAAAATGGCTTGCACCGTATACCAGAGTGGTGGTTTGCTTTTCATTGCTACTATGGACCGCTACACTGCCTCATACCGCCCATCACCACAAAGATAGGCACAATTCGGACAATATCTCGAGTCGGCAGGAACATTGGCACCGCAATTAGGACAGCAGTTGTCTAACTTCACGCCGCAACTGCCGCAGAATCGGTAACTTGTAGGGTTTTGTGCACCGCATTTTGAGCATGTCTTTTCTGACTGCTGCATCCCGGCAGCCAGCCTCGTCCCGCAAGCCGCACAAAACCGATGACTCATAAGATTCTCCTCTCCACAATTAGGGCAGAGGAACGTTTCCGTCATATTGTCAACCACCTCATGCTGGTGTTCAGCCAATAGTACGTCTTCACATAACTAACGGTCTGTCCGCAAACCTAATTCTATCCGTTTAAAGCCCACATCTCAAGCTAATCATAACTGCATAGACAAATAATTCCGGCAACTTTACCACGAAGCTTATTGGCGACGTCTGAGAGGGCTTTGAGCTCTGCTAGATAAGGGGTTATAGCTTCTGAAAGACCTGTATTAAAGTCCCCGGGCGCTACAGCTCGCTTTTGATAAAGAAGTCAATTGTCAAGAAACTTAACTCTTGGAGCATTACGACATACTTGACAACTCGGAGACAAAATCCCGTTGCTGTAGTCAGTCCTCCAAAATGGCGACGACGCGAGCCCAGCCGGCGCTGCCGCCGGTAAGTTTTACTGGGAAGCAGGCGACTTTGAATCCGAAAGGTTTAGGCAGCTTATCCAGATTGGCTAACTTCTCTATGTGACTGTATTCCTTGTCTTTGCCGACGAAATGTGCGCCCCACAGCACGCTCTTGTCGCCTGTCTTGGTGAACTCCTCCTTTATCGCCCAGAACGGCCGGTCCCATCCCCAGGCATCAATACCCATAACCCTGACACCCTGCTCGATTAACCAAAGGGTTGACTCCCTGGTCATGCCACAGCCGGCTTCAAAATACTCAGGTTTCCCCCACAATCTGTCAGCCCCGGTCTGTATCATCACGATGTCCCAGGGCTTGATCTTATACTTGATTTTGGCTAGGACCTTCTGAAGGTCATCTACGGTAACACCGGAGCCACGAGGCTTATGCCTCATATCCAGTACCACGCCATCGTGATAGAACCATTCTAATGGCATCTCATCAATTGTCTTAGCCCTCTTCCCTCCAGAGGTGGGGAAATAATGCCATGGAGCATCAACATGAGTCCCAGCATGCGCCCCCAGCGTCACACTGTCGTTGGCCCACCCTAGCCCCTGGGGTAAATCCTGCTCGCTGCAGCCGAAGAACATCTTCATCAACTCGACGGCCTGCTGATGGGGCTCATGTGTTACCTTCACCGGCAGTGGCTCACTGGGGCTATCTTCCATCGGGACGCTCAAATCTATTATCCTTACCATCTTTCACCTCCAGAAATAATGATATTCAATCAAAATTATGGCATAGGGAGGGTAAATTGACAACAATATAAGCTCGTGCCTGTTACCGCACAAATGTAGGGGCGAGGCTATAGCCTCGCCCCTACATGTTTTTAGTAGTTATTCAATTTTGGTGGGCGATTGCGGGCAGTTCCCAAACTTTTGTTTGAAAAGAAACAGTTTATTCCAAATTTACAACAACTTTGGTAACCCGTTCGCTGCTGGCGCAATAAGCTCACCAGTCGCGATGGCGAAACCACGGGTGCAAAATGTAGTTGCGACCCTTTAGGGTCGCTCGTCATGTCATTGCGAGGAGCGTCAGCGACAAAGCAATCCCTGAGTGAAACCCTTCACTCCAATTCCAGCAAACTCCACACTCGCATTGAGATTGCCACGCCTTCGGCTCGCAATGACACAAGAACAGAGGCCGCGCTCTTGGTGGCATCGGACGAGGCTAAAGCCTCGCCACTACATGTTTAATCCCGTTCTTGTGAGTGCTATACTATGAATGAGGCTGGTTACGGGAAATATGGCTGAGGTAAAACAAAGGGTAGCAAAGCTAAGGGATCTGATTAACTACCACAACTATCGCTACTATGTGCTGGACAGCCCGGAAATCAGCGACGCCGAGTACGATGAGTTTATGCGAGAGCTGAAGCAGCTCGAGGAAGCACACCACGAACTCATCACTCCTGACTCACCAACCCAGCGGGTTGGTGCTGCGCCGGTTGAAGCCTTCGGCGTTGTCGAACATCCTCAGCCCCTGTTAAGCCTGGCAAACGCTTTCTCCGATGAAGAGCTTGAAGCCTGGTACCGGCGAGCCTCCAACCTCCTGGGCAGCCGCAAGACCGACTTCGTCTGCGAGCTTAAAATCGATGGCCTGGCGGTAGCTCTGACCTATGTTAACGGCTTGCTCGAAATTGGCGCCACTCGGGGTGATGGCCTCCGCGGTGAGAATATCACTCAGAATCTCAGGACTGTAAAGAGCATACCTCTATCCGTGCCCAAAGAGGCGCCACCACGGTTTGAGGTCAGGGGTGAGGTCTATCTGCCCAAAGTCGGCTTCAAGAAGCTCAATGAGGAACGAGCTAAGGAAGGCTTGCCGCTTTTCGCCAACCCAAGGAATGCCGCTGCCGGCTCAGTAAGGCAGCTCGACTCAAGGATTACAGCCCAGCGTCCGCTGGATATTTTCGTCTATGGTCTGGGCTGGGCTGAAGGCAAGGCAGTGCCAGAAACTCACTGGGAAATCATGCAATACCTGAAGTCTCTGGGCTTCAAAATAAACCCCAACATCGCCCTATGCCGTACCATCGCTGAGGTTAAGGATTACTACGAGAAATGGGTTGAGAACCAGGAGAAGCTACCTTATGAGGTCGATGGTGTTGTGGTCAAAATTAACTCCATTCCGTTTCAGGTTGAGCTAGGATTCGTGGGGCGTGAGCCGAGATGGGCGATCGCTTATAAATTCCCTGCCATTCAGGGCACCACCCGCCTACTGGACATCGGCATCAATGTTGGGCGAACGGGCAGCCTTAACCCCTATGCTATTCTGGAACCAGTCCAGGTAGGCGGTGTAACCATCAAGCATGCCGCACTTCACAACGAAGAGGACATCCACCGCAAGGACATCCGCATCGGTGATTGGGTCGTGATACAGCGGGCAGGCGAGGTGATACCTGAAATAGTAGAGCCAATCGTCAGCCGCCGCACCAGTAAGGAGAAAATTTTCCGTATGCCCAGGCGCTGTCCGGTGTGCAAGGCTGAAGTGATAAAGCCCGAAGGTGAGGCGATGCACCGCTGCACCAACGCTGCCTGCCCAGCTCAGGCACTGGAGAGAATCAAGCACTTCGTCAGCCGCGGAGCTATGGACATAGAAGGGGTCGGCGAGAAAATGTCCCAGGCTCTGTTCGATGCCGGCCTGATTAAAGACGTCGGTGACCTCTATTACCTCACCCGAGACAAGCTTCTCAGCCTGGAGAGGATGGCAGACAAAAGCGTCGCCAACATACTCAACTCTATCGAACGGAGCAAAGACCGACCTTTGCCGCGAGTTATCTTCGCCCTGGGCATAATCAATATCGGAGAGCAGACGGCCGAGCTGCTGGCTGAGCATTTCGCCAGCCTTGACGAATTAGCTCAGGCGCCTCGAGAAAAGCTCCTCGAAATCCCATCCATCGGGCCCAAGATCGCCGATAGCCTAGTA
Organism: Chloroflexota bacterium; assembly: GCA_016865855.1. Taxonomy (GTDB): domain Bacteria; phylum Chloroflexota; class Dehalococcoidia; order GIF9; family UBA5629; genus 9FT-COMBO-48-23. The sequence goes on from VGNX01000002.1 coordinate 22,321, forward strand.
GCTTTCTTCCGCCAGGAACAGAACAAGAACATCATCGATAAGCTAAGGCAAGCCGGTGTCAAGCTGGAGGCGGAGAAGGTTGAGACGAAGGAGCTACCTCTGGCTGGCCTTGAGTTCGTCATCACCGGGAGGTTGGAAACCTTCCCCCGCCAGGAAGCCGAAGCCAGAGTCAAAGCCCTGGGCGGCAAAGCTGGCTCCGATGTCACCCGAAAAACCAATTATTTAGTGGTCGGTGAAGACCCCGGCTCCAAGCTGGCACGAGCTCAGGCGTTGGGCATTAAGCAACTCAGCGAGACAGAGTTGCTGGAGCTACTAAAGCAGGCAGAAAGAAAGCCCTAGCCATGTAAACAAGCAATGTAGCTGCGGGGTTTTAGCCCCGCGTGGTTAAACTAATTAAATGTAGTCACGAGGCTTTAGCCTCGTGAGCCCGACACTGAAGGGTCGGGGCTACATGTGATGGATAAAATGGCTGGCCTTAAAGGGTCAGGGCTAACACTGTTAAGTTAAATGGTCAATGACCTTAAAGGGTCGCAACTCGTACGTTTTATGTCATTCTGAAGGAGCTAGCCGAAGCCCTGAGCCAAAGGCGAAGGGGAAGCGACTGAAGAATCTCGGAGGGGAGGAGCTCAAAAAATTGAAACTCATTGTAGGTCTAGGCAACCCAGGCAAGGCTTATGCTCACAACCGCCACAATATAGGCTTCCGCTGCATAAACCATCTGGCCAGGCTCCATTCCATCTCCATGAAACAGCATCATTGCCGGTGTCAAGTCGGCACCGGTGAAATAGCCGGCGTCGAAGTGCTTTTGGCTAAACCAAAGACCTTTGTTAATCTGAGCGGCGAAGCGGTTGGACGGCTGATGCGCAAATACAGCATCCTGGTAAACGACCTGATTATTATCTATGATGACCTCGATTTACCTTCAGGCAAGCTGCGCCTCCGCCAGGGTGGCAGCGCCGGAGGACACAAGGGGATAAACTCGATAATCTCGGCTCTGGGCAGCAAAGATTTCTGCCGAATCAAGGTGGGCATCGGCCGCCCGATAGAAGAGGATGGGACGCCGGCCACCGACGAGGACATCATTGTTGGCCACGTGCTCAGCAACTTCACCCCCCAGGAAGAGGCAGCCATCAAGCCCGCCATCACCACAGCAGCCGAGGCCATAAAATCTATTCTGACCGATGGCGTAACCGCAGCCATGAACGAATTCAATTGAGGCAAGGGTTTATTGTCATTGCGAGGGATGAAGCCCCGAAGCAATCCCGGTGGAGAGGTAACTACGAGATTCTTCGCTCTGCTCAGAATGACAGCAGGCGAAGGATTGACTATGCTATAATTGAGTCAATCAGGAGGGAAAGGTGGAATATACGGTTATCGTAAGAAAGGCACCTGATGGATTCTACATAGCCAGTTGTCCTCTGATTCCGGAAGCTCATGCCCAAGGTGAGACCCACAAGGAATGTTTGGCTAATATTAAAGAGGTGCTTGAACTTTGCCTCGAATGCCGAAAAGAGCAGCGTGAAGAAATCCCCGAGGAAACTGCTGCACATAAGGTCACAATTGCCTTATGACAAAGCTCCTCCCTCTGAAAGCCAGAGAGGTGCTCAAAGGGCTTCAAGCATTAGGATTCGAGAAGATTTCGACAAAAGGGCAGTCATGCTATATTTCATCATCAGGATAGTCGCCGCGCCCCTATACCCATCCATCCTACCAAAACTATCAGCCCATACTTGCTCTCCGACATTCTCAAACAGCTTAAGATTGACGAAGAGGAATTCTTAAAAGCCTTGGGCCGAGAATGACTTTAATCCGAGAGGGGAGATAACCAAGCCAGCCATCGCCAGAGCAGCCGAGGCTATTCACTGCATCATAACCGAGGGCATAACCGCAACCATGAATAAATTTAATTAAGACCGCCAAAAGGCAACGACATTGCCTGGAATCGGCTAGCGTTGGTTAGTTGCGGAAGTTCTTTAGTCTCTGTCACGCTTTGCCAATTGGCAATTCTGCCTGCCCACACAACACGTTTCGCTAGTTTGTTGAATTGTCTCCTAGGAATGGTGGGGCTATCTGCTTTACAATCTACTCTCAAGCTGGGAGAGAAAATCGTCATTCCAATTAAGCAGGATCTGCCAATTATTTTTTAAGGGTTGGAGCTTACTTTTGCTAACAGAGTTTCCCCATCTCTCGATATATCGAGTGGGAACAAGGTACAAGTCGAGGGTAGATTGATCAACTCCGATAATCAAATCGTTGTGCTTCGGGGTGTACTTGTAACCTTTGATTTGGGGTAGGTAAATTCGGTCGACACCTGCTCTTACACCCCCGATGAACCTTAGACTTTGTTTCATTGTTCGAACCTGAGCCCTTATGAGCACGATTTTTTCTTTGTCTTGGGCCAAATTTTCATACACTGGAACAATAAGATCGAAACTTCCCCCTCGAACGGTAATAACAGAGACGAAGAAGCCAAGACGCATTAACAGACCGGTAACTAAATACTGATGGGCTTCTCCAAGCAGCGCCGCAAAAGCGCCCTTATTTCTTTGGGTGATATTTAGCTGTGAAAAAGAGGCAGGTGGACTATTCCGCATAGAACTTCTCCTCCTCTGAATGCTACATCTGTCTCCGTAGAACAACTAGACTTTCGGTCCGCATCCTTTGGTCATTCAAACCTGTCGCGGGATTGTTGTGATAGAAGAACATCCGCCGCGCCACTATCTTGTCTCTGAGAGTAACTTCGTGAACCCAACCCAAACTGGTGAAATGCTCTGCGAAAATACGGTCAATAGGAATCGGTTTAGCCCGAAGAGTAGCTGGGCCCACAAAAAGGAACAAATAGGAACTCACTTTCTCCTGTAAGCGAGTCAAGGCGCCTAGCACTCCCCAAAAGTATCTCTCAAAAGTCACTCGTAAGCGAGATTCTTCTATCTGCTCTACCAACTGAACATAAGTCTTGGAGAGGATAGGACAAGGGGCGACAGACCTGTAAGGAATCTCTTGCTTATTCAGTTCCTTAATCTTAGCCTCTGGGTAGCCCAGCCAAAAGAGATCCATCTTGGCTTGGCGGATATATTCCTGTGCCTGAAGATAAGGTGGTGAGGTGATAAGGATGTCCCTTTCCTCGTCTAGGCCCGTACTCAGGGTATCCACACCGCCTTTGACAATGGCCCGTACGACCTTCGGTGAAAGTTTCCAATATTCTCGTGTCCCCCTAAAAGTGCTGTTTATATTCTCCTCTAACTTTCGATAGAACAAATCTTGCCATTTAGAAGCCAACAACGAATTAACTCGGTTGTCAGCTTTTGGCGACCTGGACAGTTTTTGACGCTGCATATCGTCATAGGAGAAGTACCGAGTTGTTTTGAGTAAAGGTATGACCAGAAGTAGTTTAAGCCATGCCTCTTCTACAGAATGGTAAAAGCCCCATGCTTTGAATAGTAGCGGAAGAAATTCTTGTGGGAACCAATAGTCGAGATTAGACCATTTAGGGATAAACTCTCCATGGAAGGTATCCATTTGGAGTAGGAGGCTATTCACGTTTATTTCCTTTGGTTCCATTACGGCAACGGCATGCAAGACTTCTAAAAGGGGATTCAGGTCCCACAGTTCATAGTCATAACCGTACACTTTTGACACAACACCTACGGTACCATAACCAGCGAATGGGTCGAAAATCGTCATGCCAGGATGAGCATATTCACCTAAGACGTAGGCAACGACTTGAGGGATAAACTTGGCTGGGTATCGATAGAGAGCAAAAGTAGCATGAGTGGTAGAAGGAATGCCCTTTACTAGCCTACGGAAGCTCACCTCCTCTTCTTTTGTCTCTTCAACCAAAAGGGGCTTCTGAATTCCTATTGTCTCCCTTACTTTTTCCACACCAAAATGATAAGCCCTACCCTATTGATTGTCAATAACTTTGGGGCTCACTTTCAATAGGTTTAACCATGATGTTGAATTTTTCGTCAAAATGTATGTGTACCGCCACGAAGATGTAAATGACAGCTGGTTAAGATTCTTGAGATGTCAGAACGAATTGCCAACCTTCTTGCTCAAACATACCAAGTACCCTGATACATTCGACTTGGTACCTATCATCTGTGCAAACATCAGGAATTCTTGGCTTCTTACCAGGACGCCTGCTACCTTCATCAGCTACCACGACCCAACATTCCTGAATCAGTCGAATCCGACGTTGCTCTATAACTGCGAGTGCAATAACGAAAGGGTCTGCCTCTGGTGTCTCCTTGTCTATGTCGAATAGACCCTTAAACTTCGGGTCATTGACAATCTGCTTCGCAATTTCAGCCTGCTCCGCATCTAAATCTCTAAACATAGATTCATGGTTTTTGGCCCACCGGCACATATCGTCTTCTCCGCCAATCTCCAGTTCCTTCAGTACTTCTCTAGGAGCTACTAATCGGCAATCTTCAGCTAGCCCACTTAGACATTGCCAAAGACCTGGGAACACGGATAGTCGATATGTCCTTTGAATCGTTACCAAAGAACTAGTATCAACACAATAGACGATCCGGTATGCTTGGCTTTCCATATATCTTAGTCATGCGCAGACTGACGAACCTTGTCTAAATGCTTAAGCCGAATCCCTAAATAATCTGCGGCTTCCGTATATCCAAGTATCTGCCGATCCAAAGCTTCCACAATAAGTCGAGTGAGAAATCTTCCTCGTTCCTGTATGCACTTCTGGGCGGGAGATGGCCCTCCCTTACCTTGCTTTTTCGGCTTTCTCCGCTCTGCCTCTGCTTGTGCCGTCTTCTGTAATCTCGTAAATTCTGCCCAGAATCTGTCTTCTGAAATCAATTCACTGTGCCACAGTCGAAAGAGGAGCACTGCTGGACTGACTTTAAAGGAGAAGGCCAGACTTCTAATTGACTGTTGGTAGTTTGGTTGCCTCCTTATAATCGCTTCTGTCTCCTTTTTGCTGCGAAGGACATCCCCATCGATAAGAAAAGCCTCAGCAAATTGGTGGCACCAGCTTTCTGTCTCAGCCAAATCATCCAAGGGTTGGGAATAAGCCAATTCTGTTACGCATACGCCTCCTTGCCTTAGCAACAAATGGCCCAATTCATGGAAAAGCGTAAAACAACGTGCAGTCGGAGGATCATCAGAACTGACCATGATTACATAGGGGTGACCTTCGGATAGAGAGAAGCCTTGAGCTTCCTCACGGGGAAAATCGCCCTGAAAGGTCAAAATTTTCCGTGCCTCCAGCACCTCGCGCCATCGCCGGAATGCCTCATAATGACTTCTCCACTCTAGTTGCTCTTTCACGCTAATGCCACACGCTTCTCTCTGTGCCTTCGCCACCATCTCCGGCTGTTGCTGCACATTTATCTGCGGTATGTCTGAAAACGGAGACAGTTCCATTTCTTCCATTACTTCGCAGGTGACCCGTTGAAGCCGCCTAGCTCGACGAATTGCTAACCTAATACTCGGGGATAGAGGGGCATCACGGTGAACGGCACGCCGGAAATCACGCGGTGGATTCGGCTCATCTGGCGGCTCCAAAAGGAGCAAGGCAGCCATTGGTCGCTTGAAGTAGTGGGCTAAGTCTTCAAGTTGTCTAACTCTAAGGTGAACCGGCTCATGTTCCTTTCCCCACGTCAGGATTTTCTCAATGCTTATTCCTAGACGGCGTGCAACGTCGTCGTAAGAAAAACCGGCCGATATCCTTGCCCATTCAAGCACAGCCGGGCTGATTGCTATCTCCGGAGTTTTACGTGGCATCTCTTTGCTCCAGAACCTTCAGACTCACTATTCCTATTACATAGCAATTATAGCCTATTCTATGCCAAAGGTTGTACAACTTCAATATATTACTGTCAAATCAACAAGACTCTGGCCGTTGGCGTTACTAGGTGTAACAACGCCAGAATGTGTAATTGAGCCTGTTAACTTGAGCAAAGGTCAGGCTCCCGATTAAGAGCCTTTGTTCTTTTTGAAGCCCGGGCTAAAGAAAGATAACTATACCGATTTTGGGCTGTGAGCCGAGGCCAATATCTCTGTCAGCCGCCCGCCTAGCTTTCGCGCTTCCTCGATTAAGGACGGGTTACTCTTTACTTCGCCAGGTTTGTCGGCATACCCTGTGAGCGTTACTATTCTATCATCGGGAATATCGGCGGATAGCTTCAAGAACCGTCTCAGCGCCCTGACGGTATGCTCGATACCAGCCCCACCACCAATAACAATCAAACCAGCACACAACACTCTAGGAGAAATTCCATGGGTATAGAGAAAATAGTTTCGATCCACAAAGGCCTTCATTTGAGCGGTCATATTGTAGTAATAGACCGGACTGCCAAGAATTACCGCGTCTGCACTACTAAATTTATCCAGAATCCAAGGGGCATCATCATCCTGCCTGCAAGCTGAAAACGAAGCACAGTCCTCATGACCCAGGCATGGGTTCACTCGATGCCGAGTCAAAATAATCTTCTCTGTCTCAAAACCGTGGGCTGCTGCTTCCTGGAGTGCTTGGTCCACAAGGTAGCTGGTGTTCCCTCCAGGTCTGGGGCTACCAACAATGGCAACAATCTTCATCATTTTCTCCTCGGTCTTGGTTGATCTGAGTGATAACTACAATAGTATACCAAAATGCCACAGCGAGGGAGTTATAGCAAGTTCTTCCACCCTCACCCTAGCCCTCTCCCATCAAGGGAGAGGGAAATATGGGGAAGTGACCTGAGACGGGAGGAAGGGTGATTTCAGGCAATTTATTGTATTTTTACCAGCTCAATCTCAAACGTCAGGTCTTTCCCGGCAAGAGGGTGGTTAGCATCTATCGTGACCGTCTCGTCGGAGACTTCTGTGATAACGACTATAATTTGTCTACCATCTTGTTGAGTCACCACCAACTGCTGGCCAACCTGCGGAGTCAGGTCGCTGGGAAGTTCTTCTCGGGATAGTTCCACTACCTGTTCATCACGGTGCGGGCCGTAGGCCTCATCTGCTGGAATGGTAACGGTTTTCTTCTCCCCGACTTTCATCCCCAGGACAGCTTTTTCAAACCCAGGAATCAATTGACCTGCACCCAAGGTAAACTCCAAAGGTTCACGCCCAACAGATGTATCAAATACGGTACCGTCTGCCAGTTTTCCGGTATAGTCCACCTGAACTGTATTGCCATTCTTCGCTTGTGCTGCACCACATCCTGGCATCAGTATTGCTCCCAGTATCAAGATTACCGCTAGAACAATGTGGCTGTTTTTCACCACGCTAACCTCCAATCTTTATATTAAGCTCCGGGCCAATAGCGCAAACAAGGTACCTGCCATATCCTGATTTGCCTGCGCCAAGCATTACGGCATTTTACACCTCCATTTGCTGATTAGCAATTTCTCAGGAGAGACTCCTCGGCTGTCCCCCGTTCGCTTCTTTTTATGCTTTCTTTTATCCGCCTGTTGAGATTGCTTACTAATGTAGTGGACTATGTCCGAAAACGCTGATTGATAATTTGTCTCTTCCATTTTGTGAAAAGAGTTATAGCTATATTAGTGATACACATTAAACATGTAGCCCCGAGGCTTTAGCCTCGGGAACCCGACCCTAAAGGGTCGGGACTACATTTTCGGATAGTCTGAAAAGCGACCTTAAAAGGTCGCGGCTACATGAGTGGTCGGCTTACTCTAAAGGGTCGCAGCTACATTAGAAGTAGATTATTAACAAGTACTCTCCTAGTTCTCTTTGCTGCTATCTGCCTTCGATGGTATAATGGCTAGAAATTGAGCCCATAGACTCAAACTTTTGACCGTGGGAAAACCGAACTTTGAAAAAAAGCTGACCATTGCAGTTATCGGCGGTGGTAGATGCTCTGCCCAGGAGGCGGTTCTGGCTGAGACTGTAGGCAGAGAGCTGGCTAAGCGGGGGGCTATACTGGTCTGCGGCGGCTTGACTGGCGTTATGGAGGCAGCTTGCCGAGGAGCTGCTATCGAGTCGGGGCTGACCATAGGCATTTTGCCCAGCGATGACCCGACTGATTGTAACCCTTATGTCCAAATCCCCGTTGCCACCGGGGTGGGCTACGCCAGAAACATAGCCGTGGTTAAATCAGCTCAAGCGGTAATCGCTATCGATGGCGACTACGGAACATTGACCGAGATCGGCTTCGCCCTGAAAAGCAACATCCCGGTTGTAGGATTGAATACTTGGTCATTGTACCGAAACGGGCAAGAGGACAAATCTGTAATCAAGGCAGAGGACGCCGTTGACGCCGTAGAAAAGGCTATTTCCTTGGCAAAAGGGCAAAAGCTAGATTGACAAGCTGTCCGAAAATGTAGTCCCGACCCTTTAGGGTCGGACTCCCGAGGCTAAAGCCTCGGGGCTACATGTTTAATGTGTATCACCAATGAGCTATAATTTTCCCCACAAAGTGGGAGAGACAGATTGCCAGTTAGAGTTTTGGCAAAAGGGCAAAAGCTAGATTGAAAACGATGAAACCAACAAGAGTGACCATTAAAACAATCAAAGCCCGCGAGATACTCGACTCCCGGGGCAATCCCACCATCGAAGTACAGGTGGAACTTTCCGATAGCGCAACCGGCATAGCTGCCGTTCCCTCAGGAGCCAGCACCGGCAAGTACGAAGCGGTGGAACTCCGAGACGGAGATAAATGCAGATACGGTGGGTTAGGAGTCTGTAAAGCAGTGACCAATGTTAATAACCGGATTGCTCCGGCACTCGCCGGCATGGTAGCTTCAGAGCAGGCAAATCTCGACCAGAGGTTGCTTGAACTTGATGGCACCGCCGATAAATCCAATCTTGGAGCAAACGCCATCCTGGGAGTATCCTTAGCCACCGCTAAAGCTGCGGCTAATTCAGCAAATCTCCCTTTGTACCGCTATCTGGGCGGCACTGCTGCCCACCTCCTGCCGGTGCCCATGATGAACATACTTAACGGCGGAAAACACGCTGCTGATTCCACCGATTTTCAAGAGTTTATGGTGGTGCCGGCAGGTGCCACCAGCTTCAGCCAGGCGCTTCAGATGGGGACTGAAATCTACCAGACTCTTAAGAAGGCCATAAAAGTCAAAGGGCTGAATACTAACGTCGGTGATGAGGGCGGCTTTGCGCCGTCGCTGGCTTCCAATAAGCAAGCAATTGAGCTGATACTGACAGCAATTGACCTCGCCGGCTACAAATCTGGCGACGATTGCTTCATCGCTCTGGACCCAGCAGCCAGCAGCTTCTACGACGACGGCAAATATATCTTATCTAAAGATGGGGCAACTCTCACCAGCAATGAAATGATTACCTATTATGCCAAATGGGTATCGAGCTATCCCATCGTCAGTATTGAAGATGGGCTGGCCGAGGATGATTGGTCGGGCTGGATATCACTGACCTCCAGGTTAGGCAAGAAGGTCAAACTCGTTGGCGATGACCTCTACACCACCAACCTCGAACGGCTGGAACGAGGCATTACCCAAAAGGCATCCAATGCTATCCTCATAAAGCCGAATCAAGTGGGCACACTCAGCGAAACCCTGGCGACGGTAAAAAGAGCGCAGCAGGTTGGCTGGACAACCATAATAAGCCATCGCTCCGGCGAGACCGAAGATACCACAATAGCTGACCTGGCAGTCGCCGTTGGCTCCGGCTTGATAAAAACCGGCGCTCCTTGCCGCAGCGAGAGAGTAGCCAAATATAATCGCCTGCTCAAGATAGAAGAAGAACTCGGAGCCAATGCTCATTACGCATGCAGAGAAGTACTCTCAATGTAGGAGGACAAGCAGAGGTTGCAGATTAATGTGGTCGCGAGGCTTTAGCCTCGCTTAAAAGGCGACCCTAAAGAGTCGCAGCTACATTGGAAATAGATTATTTATACTACTCGGAGGATAAAAATATGGAAATAGTCCAGGGAGTTCACCAGATAAAAGTGCCGCTACCAGCGGGAGCCTTAGACCACATCAATGCCTATCTGGTAGAAGGCAGCAATGGCAATCTGTTGATTGACACCGGCTTTGATACCCCTGAGGCCTTCGCGGCATTGCGGGATGGTTTGCGATTCAGCGGCTTCGGATTTAAAGATATCACTCAGATAGTGGTTACTCACATTCACCCCGACCATTATGGCCTGGCTGACAAGCTGAAACAGATGTCCGGAGCTACGGTGGCGTTCAGTGGAATTGAGGAAAAACTTCTTCATTCGCGATATGTGAAGACGGATAAACTGTTAAAGGCGGTAAGGCATCTTTTCGAATGTAATGGGGTTCCTGAGGACGAGCTGCCTGAGCTCACTGAAGTCTCGCTGGCAGTACGGCAATTCGTAGGGATGGTTACGCCCGATGTCAAGCTAAAGGATGGGGATAAGATATCCGTCGGCTCCTCGGAGCTCAAGGTATTGTTGACTCCAGGGCATTCACCCGGGCACATTTGCCTCTATGAACCAAAGCGAAAATTCTTTTTTTCCGGCGACCATATCCTGCCTGATATATTCCCTCATGTTGGTCTTCATCCGCAATCCGGGGAAAACCCATTAGGCGATTTTTTCAATTCTCTGGAAGCTCTGGCGAAGCTGGAAGTCAATTTCATCTTCCCGGGCCATGGCTCCGTTTTCAGCGGCTTCAAGCTAAGGCTAGGTGAACTATTCCGTCATCACGAACAGCGGCAATTAGCCATAATGAGGATTATAGAAGATGACATGAAGACTGCTTACCAAATAGCTACCGAGATTCCATGGATGCCCAGCGGCGAGGCGGTTTCATTCGAGAAGCTGTCTGTCTTCGATAAGCGACTGGCTGTTATGGAGACTTTAGCCCATCTTAAGCTCCTAGTAATCGAAGACAAGGCAGAGAAAGTAACGAAGGAAAACGTCGACTTCTACTGGGCCGGAGGCTAAGGGTAATGGATGAGCTTAAGAAAAAGGTGCGGAGCCTGAAGCTCGAATATAAAGCTTATCCCCAGAAAGAGCTGCTGATAGCCATGCCCAACCCTTACCCCGATAGGGAGTATGAGGAGGAAATGGTCTCCAACGAATTCACCTGCCTCTGTCCGCTCAATCCGGGACAGCCGGACTATGCCACGCTTACCATGAAGTATGTTCCCGATAAGCAAATTCTCGAATTAAAGTCGCTCAAGTTTTACCTGGCAAGCTATAGAATGGTAGAAATATTCTACGAGGAGGCGACAAACCGGGTACTCGATGATTTAGTAAACGCTGTGAAACCCAAGAAGATGGAGATCCTGGCAGAGTGGAATATAAGAGGCGGAATTGGAACTAAGACAAAAGCAAGTTATAATAAGAAACCCTAAATGTCATTCTGAGCTTTTCACCTGTCATTCTGAGGGAGCGGAGCGACCGAAGAATCTCGCTCAGGACAAGCTCCGCGAAGGAACGTAGACCCTTCGCTGTCGCTCAGGGTGACAAATTGAACACAAGGAGGAACAAATGGCAACTAAAATTGGTATCAATGGCTTTGGACGTATCGGCAGACTGGCTTTTAAGGCGATAAGCCAGCATTACAGCGACAAGCTTGAGGTGGCGGTGGTCAACGACCTTACTGACGCTCAGACCAACGCCCATCTGCTCAAGTACGACAGCACTTACGGCATCTATTCCGGAAAGGTGGAGGCAAAAGATGATGCTATAGTGGTTGACGGCAGGAAGACAAAAGTCCTGGCCGAGCGCGATCCGAGCAAGATTCCATGGAAAGACTACGGGGTGGATGTAGTAATTGAGTCCACCGGCCTCTTTACCGATGCCGCTAAAGCATCTGCCCATTTTCAGGGCGGAGCCAAAAAGGTCATCATCTCAGCGCCAGCTAAAGGCGAGGATATAACCATTGTTCTGGGCGTAAACGAGGACAAGTACAATCCAGCACAGCACTGCATTATTTCCAACGCATCATGCACCACCAATTGCATCGCTCCAGTTGTCAAGGTATTACATGACAATTTCGGGGTGAGCAAGGGATTGCTATCCACGATTCACGCTTATACCAACGACCAAAGGCTTCTCGACATGTTTCACAAAGACCTGCGCCGGGCACGGTCAGCAGCTATAAACATAGTCCCAACAACCACTGGAGCCGCCAGAGCCGTGACCCTGGTTATTCCTGAACTCAAAGGAAAGCTTGATGGAGTTGCCTTCCGGGTACCTGTGCCCACGGTTTCTATGTGCGACTTTGTGGCCGACCTTGACAAAGAGGTAACCGCTGAGCAGGTAAATAAGGTTTTCCAAACTGCGGCCAAAGGCAAGCTTAAGGGTATTCTAGAGTATTGCGATGAGCCGCTGGTGAGCACTGACTTCAAAGGTAATCCAGCCAGCTCCATCTTCGATGCCATGAGCACCATGGTTCTTGCCGGCAATATGGTGAAGGTGCTTGCCTGGTACGACAATGAGTGGGGTTATAGCTGCCGATTGGCTGACCTGGTTATATATATCCTCGGCAAAGGCTTATAAGGCAGCAGCTACGCCTATAGAAAGGCTCGCCCCTGAGTGTAGCCGTTTTTTTAGCTCTTAGCAAGCGCAGGATAAGCTTTGGCCAACACGGGAGTTGGGTCGAGTGACGGCCCAGCGAAGCTTATGGGGTATCTCAGTCCTACCTTAGAAAGCTCCTTTAGTCCGGAGATGGCTCTCTCTAAATCCTTAGGTGGTAAGGCAACTGCTATCTCTTCATCTTGTACAGCACCGAAAGCCCTCTCACCATAACACAGAAGGGACACTGCTGGTTTACCCGTAACATAGCACTGAGCCAGTGAATCAGAACAAGCGCCTTCGCCAATGAACGAAAACCAAAAGCGTTCGTATTTATCCTTCTGAAGGCCGCATATAAGCATCATTATTTGAGCTGAGTTGCCGTAGGCCAGAAGAACTTCAGGTTCAAATTTCTGCCTGGTCAAAGGGGCTAGAACGATGGCTTCGCCAACAGGTATTCGATAATAATCGCCTTGTTGCTGCAGTCCTTCTTCGGGGGAACGAAACCAGGTGGTTGCCAGCATGGTCGCCTCAGCATTCATGCTTTTCTCGGTAGCTGGCCTTAAACCAAAAAGCCGCGTACATCGGTCGTTCATCTTATCATCCTTGGTAATACCCACTGTGAATCCATTGACCCGTACCAAGAAGGGAACTTGGCAGAAGGTAAAGAAATGGTCGATTCTGGCGACATTCTTTATCTTCTCAAGCTCCTCAGCTTTCTCCAGCCTCCTGTAAGCGATAATTTTTGTCTTAAGACGCAAAGTGTTCTCTAATTCTGTGCCCAGTTCAGCCCAATTATGCATTGTTTTCTCCTTACTAGCTATATTCAAACAGCAACTATCGCTTCTTTGCAGGCAGGGACTCCTTCACAATCTGTGAGATATCTTTAACAGCCAGCTTGCCATCTAGATCTTCCGTCTTCACGGCATCGGTGAACATCGTCAGGCAGCTTGGACAGGCAACTGCTAAAATACTGGCCCCAGTCTCATAGGCTTCCCTGACTCTAATCCGCGCCGGGCTTTCCTCACCTCCTGCCAGGAGGTCCATAACGAAGTTGCCACCTCCACCACCGCAGCAGAAAGCATCGGCTCTATTCTTCTCCATCTCCACCAGCTCAACACCCGGGATGCTCCGCAATATCTGCCTAGGCTCATCATATATCTTGTTGTATCTACCAAGGAAACACGGGTCTTGATACGTCACCTTTGCCTTATTCCGGTTAAGTTTCACCTTGTTTTTATTAATCAAATCGTACAAGAGCTGGGTATAGTGATAAACCTCGAAGCTTCCACCTAATGCCGGGTAACGGTTTTTCATAACGTTGTAACCATGTGGGCAGACCGTGACTATCTTCTTTACACCGAGCTCCTTGAACTTCTGGTTATTTTTTTCAACCAGCGTCTGAAATAGCCCCATTTCACCCAGCATATAGACCTCATTGCCACAGCACTCTTCGTCGTTACCCAGGATGCCGAAGGAAACTCCGGCTGCGTTAAACACATCAACAAGGCTCTTGGCCATTTTCTGCCCGTTCTCATCATACGAGCCCAGACATCCCACATACAAAAGGTATTCGTCGCCAGGCGCATACATCTTCGTGCCATTAGCCCAGGCAGCCCGGTCACTTCTGAGCAGCTTCAGAGGATTCCCATAGCCGTAAACAGCCTCGAAAAAGCGCGCTACCCGCGGCGGTATCCTGCCCTTTTCAACCATGTCACTCCTGGCTCCCACTATCCAGTCAACAATATCAGGAGCAAACTTCATTGGGCATTGTTCAGTGCAGTTCTTACAGGTTGTGCACGTATATAGGACTTCCGCAAGGTGTTCCGACCACTCGACTTCACCCTTCAGCCAGGCATAAATGAGCCATAGCCGTCCAGCGGTGGAATAAGTCTCAAATCTAAATCTCTTGTAAGGAGGGCAATTGAAGGACGAGTAATCAGCGGGAAATTCGCAGTAGCCACATCTAAAACATCTGTGGATTTGGCTGGCATATTTCTGCTGCATCATTTCACCTCCCAATTTCCGGGGTTCATAATCCCATTAGGGTCTAAGAGCTGTTTTATCTTTTTCATCAGGTTAAGCGTATTCGGGTCCATCCTTTCCATCAGCAGCTTCTGCTCATCTAGGTCTGCCTTCCAAAGGACACCCCCTTCCTCGAGAGCAAATCTGCTGGCTTCGTCCAAAGCTTTTTTAGCTCTTGCCATCTCATCAGGATTAGCTCTATTAAAGGAGAAGGAAAAGGAGAACATCATGCAGTGTCCGGCATCGATAAGCCGTGTCGTAGATGCATAAAAGACGTTATACTTTGCGGCCACCTCGTCCAGTTTCTTGATAAAAGCTGGGAACTTTTCGATGGGTGTGATGGGCCCAGCATATTGAAACCCACCTCCCTTAGCCACATCAGCAAACTTGGTTACATCCTTTGATGGCATGGACATTAGTGGTGCTTTCATATCTGGCGAAAGACTTATGAACCCGCCATCCCGTCTCTCAAAACAGCCCCAGAGAGCATCCCAGGTCATCTTCCGCTTAAACTCAAGCTCTTCTTCCGAGTCACCGGTTATGTAAGCCATTATCCAGAAAGTCCCTTTGAACCTTAAGGGCATCGGCTGAGCCGAGATAGTGATATCTTCCATCATCTCAGTATGACTGAGTCTAAGCATAATGTCCGGGACTAGCTCAGCTCTGTCTGTTAAAAACAGCATGACGTCTCTCATCTTCTTACATGGATAAAGCTTCAAGCCTAGCTTGGTGATTATACCAGTGGTACCAAACCAACCTAGAAACAGTCCGGACAAATCCGGCAACGGCGGCCCCTTTGAGAACCAATAGGAAGAAACCGAACAGGAACCGATACGGCAAATCTCCCCTGTAGGCAACACCACTTCTAAACCGGAGACCATGTCCGAATTGAAGCCGTGTTGTTGCGACAATCGCCCCTGCCCATGTATCACCGCATTGGCGACAACCGTCGCTATCGGTGGGGAGTCAGGTATGCTATGTCTCAAGTCGGGATGGTGCTTCTGTAAATAGCTCTTTAGTGCACCGTGTGTAGTTCCACCCTCAACAACTACATACCTAGCCTTCTCATTCACTTCCAGAATCTTGTCCATTCTCTTCATGTCCAATAAGATTCCACTCTTCTGAGGTATAACCAGGCCAGTTAATGCCAGACCTGCCCCTTTTGGAACTAGCGGTACCTTTTCCTTATTTGCCATATTGACTATCTGTTGCACTTCTTCAGTTGTCTTAGGCATAACCACATAATCTGGTTCGTGAGGTGGCATCAGGCCGCCGTCTCGGGCGTAGAAATAACGCTCTTCCTTCTGGTTTGAAATATAGTCCTTGCCGACTATTTTGACTAAAGCCTCATATATATCAGCCATATTGTCATACCTCCAATGCTAGCTCGGGCAGCTTGAGTGTTTGTTCTTCCCCTATTGCCAGTTTGCACAGGTCAATCATATGGATTGGCTTGATACCAGCTTTAACAACCTTCTCGGCTAAAGAATCCCAACAAGCTGGGCAGTTGAATACACAATATTCTGCTCCAACCTTTATCATATCGTCTATGTTTCTTTTCTGTACATCATCTGCCAGTGCCGGCCCTTTTGCCATCCTGAATACCTCGGCACAACATAGACCATTCTCCTTATCATATTCCCGCTTAAGCCTTTCAACTCCAATTAGCCCGAATATGTCATCAACATAGTGGTCTGTCTGTGGGCAAAGTCGAGCTGAACAATTTCGCTGGTAGGCAGCTTTGGCATTAAGTGGCTTTATTTCGCTTTTGAGTTCCTTTAACTTATCATTTAGATATTGAAAGTAATGAATAGGCTTGAACGGCACTTCGACGCCATAAGCTGGCGCTAGCGAAGTGAAGGTGCCATAACATTCATCATGTAGACATACGAGTTCTTTGATCCCCTGTTTCTTGATATTGTCCATCACCTTGAAAAGTCTGTCCTTAATTACCGACGCCCTAGCGTAATGCAGGTAAACAGCATTGCAGAAGAACTCCTGACCAAATATCACAGACCAGGCGATACCATCAAAAAGTTTTCCCTTCACCAGAGTGTTGAATTGCGGCATGAAGCAATACGATAGCGCCCTCTCCTCAACTTTACCCACCATGAATCTACCCACTGGCTGGCATTGGTTAATCCACATGGTGATGATAGGCCTAGGTGCCGGTAATATCCCCTTCTCCTCCTGGCGCTCGACAATCAAGTAAAATGGATGGTTGCCAAAGGGACAGTATTCCTCACAGGCATAACATGTGGTGCATGCCTCCAACACAAAGGAATCCTCACCGTTGATTACCTTCTGCCATTCTTTTTTTGCCTTATTTCTGTCTAAATTCATATACTGGCATTTAACCAGGCAGCTAACTGCTTTACAGCCGGTGCATTTTGTCTTGTCGAACTTCAATTCAGGCACTTTAGCGTCCCTCCCTTCAATGCCGCATTATGTAAGAAATATCTGCCTGTGTCAACGGGTGCAATGACAGAACAATCAATTTCGTTCTCCAATCAAAATTCTTCATACCAAGCCGAGCTTCATATAAACGTTTCTCTTTTAATTACGTTTTACTATAATAGACACCAGGCGAGAGGTTGTCCTGGTGTTAAGTGAAGAACATTTAGTACAGCGGGCAGTAAATGGTGAACAAGCAGCTTTTACCCAGCTATACAACCAGAATTTTGACAGAATACATCGTTACATCTATGTCAAAGTCAGAAATGAGGCTGAGGCGGAGGATTTGACTCAGGATGTATTTATTAAAGCGCTGGAATCAATTGGCTCCTACAAGTGGCGTGACCTGCCATTTGCCGCCTGGTTATTCAAGATCGCTCACAACAGGGTAATCGACCATGTCAGAAAAGTGTCAAAGGAGAAAAGAGCCAGTCTCGATGAAGCCTATGCAAAAAGTGTGGAAGACCCAGTACAGATGACAGAGCGGAATTTTGAAGTTTACCAACTGAAGGAAGCACTGGAGCAGTTGCCAAAAGCTCAGCGAGAGGTAGCCACGCTCCGCTTTATTGGGCAATTGTCGATTGCCGAGGTGGCTAAAACGCTGGGCAAAAGCGAGGGAACAGTTAAGGCATTACAGTTCAACGCTACGGCCTCATTAAGAAAGGCCCTTTACGGGAAATTAGATGGCTAGAAAATTAGACGATATTTTTAACGAGTGTTATGAGCGGATACGCTCGGGCGAAAGCCTCAAGAGCTGCCTTAAGAGGTATCCGGAACATGCCGCTGAGCTCGAGTCACTGCTTAAAACCTCCTTTGATATCGGCAGGCGAGCTTCCTACATCCAACCTCGCCCAGAATTTAAACACTGGGCACAAGTGCGGCTCGAAGGAGCACAACGCTATGCCAAGCAACAAAGGCAAGCAGAAAGACCTGGCCTCTTTAGCTGGCGGCAAGGTTGGGCTGTGGCTGTAACCGCCATCCTTGTCCTCCTGCTAACCGGCGGTAGCACTGTGGCTGCCTCCTCAAATGCCTTACCTGACCAACCTCTTTATCCGGTAAAGCTAGCTACAGAACAGGTGAGACTTGCTTTTGCTATTTCCGACACAAGCAAAGCCGAGCTTCACACCAAACTAGCTGAGAACAGGGCTCTTGAAATCGAAACCATGGCTGACCAAGGAAAGACCGAGTATGCTGTCAGTGCTGCCGAGAAATTGGCTAACCAGCTTGAGCAGGCTAATTATGCAATCGCAAAAGTAGAGACCACCAAAGCCGAAGCTGCACCCTCTATGCTCGCTCCCGAGAAAACGCCCCCACCACCGGCACCACCGGTGGCCACCACACGGGATGCGGCTAAGGCTGAAAAGACCGAACAGGTCAGGGAATCACTAGAAGAAAGCACTTCAAGAAGCTTGACCGCCCTGCAGAATGTCCTAGAGCAGGCACCACCCCAAGCCAAGCCTGCCTTACAGCGAGCTATCGACAGAATATCAGAGAAAGCCCCTAAGAAGCCACAACAAGAGCCAGGCACTCAAGACGAGGACAAAGATAAGGATAAGGACAAGGGAAAAAACGATGATAAGGGCAAGGGGAATGATGAGACCAAGCGAACCCCGACCAAGCCTGAACAAAGCGAGCCTTCCCCTCAGAATGGGGGCGAAACCAAAAACGACGCCGCACCTTCCCCGGTTGCAACCCAGCCAGGTCAACCTTCGTCCCAAAGCAGAGGTAAAAATGAGAGCCTAACCAATCCAACCTCCGCTAGCCTTAGCCAGAGCCAGCCTGCTCCCCAAAATGACAACAAGAAATCTGATGGTACTGTCAATTCACATAAATAAAACCCAAAAATAGGCCAGCTTGAGACTGAATTCCCCAGTCAGGGAGGCCAAAATGAAAGTCACCAAAGCCTTTACAACAATCCTTGCAGCAATAGCTATCCTTGCCAGCGGCTGTGCAGTTCCACCTGTACCACCATCCCCACAACCACCGACTATCCCCCCAGCCACTGCGCTGTCCAACCCAAAACTAACTATGGCTTCGGCTTACAAAACAACTTCTTTCAGCTTTATCCCAGGCAGCCCACCGTATTCCCTGCCCCTGGACCTGAATCAAGTAGCTAACTCAAAACAGATACAGGCCGAGTTCAACCTGAACCCGGCACAGGAAGCCCTGTTCAATAAGAACGGCTTTGTGGTCATCCCCTGGGGTGGCGACGATATTGTGGAACCGTTCAAAACGCTGAAAAACAAGGAAATCCCCATCTTTGTCACTACAGATACCCTGCTTCATCTGTATCACATTCAGTTCAACGAGATTCTAAAGCGGATCGAAGAGGAGGATTTTTATAACCAGCTCATTGATATGAGCCTGGCGATGCTGAAAGGAGCCAAAGCTGATTCCCAAGCCTTCACCCAACCAATGCTGAAAGAAGCCGCCAGAAGAAATGTCGCCTATTTTGCTGTGGCTCTGAAGCTGCTTGAGACACCTTCAACAAAAACCGACTTCGATGTCCCCAGCTATGTGAAAAAGGAAGTCAGCGAGGAAATCAAAAACATCGAAGCCCACCAGGGCTTTAGTCCCAGCGCCATTTTCAACTCGCCCGATTCCCGAAACCCCTACGAGGAGGACTACTCCCAGTACGTGCCCCGGGGACATTACACCCGAAGCGAGACCTTAAAGAGCTACTTCAAGGCTATGATGTGGTATGGCCGGATGGCTTTCCTGCTGAAGGGAGGTAGTGATGCCTTAATTGCCGAGGAAGATGCCGAAATTGCTACTATTCAGGCATCTCTCATTTCGGCTGAATTGCCCGGCGCCAAAGTCAGCGATTATACCGCCAAAGATGTCTGGGACAGGATTTATTCTGTCACCTCATTCTTTGTCGGCACCACCGACGACCTGACACCTTATGAGTACCTGTCCAGTTTAGAAAAGGTCTTTGGACAGGAATTCGCCCCAAACCAGCTCTCTGATGAGGCCAAGATGCTCGAGCTGAAAGCCGAGCTAGCCCAGATGAGAAACCCGGAAATCTATGGCGGCTCAGGGGTGTGTGTCATCTATCCCCCCGTAACTAAGAAAAAGCTTCATGAGTGTCTCTCTAAGACTAAGGGCATGAGATTTATGGGGCAGAGGTTCGTCCCTGATTCCTACATGTTCCAGAACCTGGTGTCACCAGCCGTCGGTATGTATGTCGGCAAGGGCAGTCCGTTCACCATGAAGATGACCCAGCTAGGCCCAGCCAGGTGCTTCCCCAGAGGGCTGGATGTCATGGCCGTCCTCGGCTCAGACAAAGCCTATGAGATATTGAAACGAGAAGGAGATACCGAGTATCAGGGCAAAGACACCAGCTATGATGAGCAGCTCAAGCAGCTTAGAAATGAGTTCGCTACCTTCACCGAAGAGGGCTGGAACCGTAACCTATATTGGTCGTGGCTCTACGCCCTGAAGCCATTGCTTGAGAAATACGGCAAAGGCTATCCAGCCTTCATGCAGACCGAAGCCTGGCAGGACAAGGCGCTTAACACGGCTCTAGCTTCGTGGGCTGAGCTCAGGCATGACACCATACTCTATGCCAAGCAAAGCTATACGCCTCGTATGACATCGGTACCAGCGCCGCCAAAGCCGCTGGTTGGCTGCATCGAGCCTGTCCCCGAGTTCTATGCCCGGATGCTTGACCTCACCAAGATGACCAGAGCAGGGCTGTCTCAACTTGGAGCATTGAGCCAGAAAGAAGATAATCGCCTGGCGAATTTAGAATCTGTCCTGGACAGGTCGCTCAGGATTTCTATCAACGAGCTCAAAGGTGCTGAGCTTTCCCAGGACGATTACGACTTCATCAGGGACTTCGGCCAGAGGCTTGAGAATGTAATCTGTGGTGTTGAAGCCGAGGGTAAGGAAACGACTATTGTGGCTGACGTCCACACCGATACCAACGAGCCGCCGGAGGTGCTAGAAGAAGGGGTGGGCTATGTTGACCTCATCTTGGTAGCCTACAAAGTCCCCGACGGCAGAATCATCATCGGCGCCGGGCCAACTTTAAGCTACTACGAGTTCAAACAGCCGATTAATAACCGCCTCACCGACGAAGCCTGGAAGCAGATGCTCAAGTCAGGCAAGCCACCACCAAGACCACCCTGGACAAGCAGCTTTTACCAGCCATAGCCTGGACACCACCCAGGCGACCCCACCGCCAAACCCTAAGCTCGAAACCATAAATCCCAAACAATATCAAATTTCAAATTTCCCAAATCCGAAACGCCCCTTGTTTCGATCATCCTCCTTTGTGTCATTCTGAGGGAGTGAAGCGACCGAAGAATCTCAACCCAGGGTGAGCCCGGAAAACGCCGCTAAGAGATTCTTCGCTACGCTCAGAATGACAGTAGGGGGATCCTCTTCTCTCTAAATCCGAAACGCCTGATGTTTTGGTCATTGGTATTTGGGGTTTTGGATTTGTTTAGAGCTTAGAAATTCGGATTTAGGATTTCGGCTGAGAAGACATGTAGCTGCGAGGCTTTAGCCTCGCCCCAAACCACGCGTAACCGCGCATAAACCTTTTCCGTGCTATTTCGTTATATTAACTAGCAAGATGACCTGTTTCCGTACCGGAACCAGGCCTCTTGAAAACAAAAGAGGATGCCCAAAAATGAAAAAGTGGAGTATGCTGTTGGTGATAGCTATAGTTGCCCTAATAATGCCGGCATTCTCGGCCAGTGTCAACGCCCACGATGAAACAGGTTTGACTATCAGCAAGTCGGCAGACCCGAGTTCAGCTCACCCAGGTGCAACTATTACCTACACTATTACTATTACTAACACCAGCAATGTCACCATCAGTAACATCAGCTTAGAGGACAGTATGTTCGACGTCAGCAACCTCGATATCCCAACAAGCCTCCCTGCCGGTGAGAATACCACGGTTACTGCTACCTACACCGTCGCTGAAGAAGACCTCGAACAAGACTCTATTGTCAACACGGCCAACGTCACGGGTACTGACCCTAACGATAATCCCTTCACTGCTAGCGCTACAGCTACGGTTGAATTGACATCCTCACCTCCTATCGAGGAGCCTTCTATCGAGGTGACCAAATCTGCCGATAAGACTTCAGCTACTCTTGGCGACAACATCACCTATACTTATACCATCACCAACACCGGCAATGTCACACTTTTTAACGTTACCTTGGTGGACGATAAGCTTCCTGAAGTCTCCCTTGGGAGTGATAACATAACACTTACCCCTGATGCGACTGTCATAGCCACGGGTAACCACACCGTCTCAATCTTTGACTTCTTCCTAAGGAGTACCATCGTCAATACGGCTACTGTTACCAGCACTGACCCAAATGGCAAAATCGTCACTGCTAGCGCCAAAGCTACGGTTTCCATTAGCAAGACCCTTTTCTGGAAACATGATATACTCCAGCAAAGCGGCATTCCCGGTAAGGGAATTGAAAAAGCGCCCGGGCTGCAGAAGCCATTTAATCCTAATTCTCAAGCTGCTGAACACGCCGGCAAAAAGGACAAGTCTGAGACAAAGCAGCAGCTAAAAATAAGGGAGAGCGTAGAGAACCAGTCCACAGAGGAGCAACTCCAAATAAGGTCAGAGGTGGAAAATCAGGCTGGTAGCGGGCAAGCGACTCAAAGCGATGACGAAGCCAAGCCTGGGAGGGGGCAGTTAAAGAAAAACTCGGGCACAGACAATCAAACACAGGGACAGGAAGCGACCCAAGGCAATGGTCAAAACAAGCCCGACAAGGATAAGCCAAAGAAGAATCCCAATGCGGGGAACAAGCCTTAATCAAAATCAACAACGTTCGATTACTATCCAGCCCCCCAGCTCCAAGGGCGACCTTTTTAAGGTCGCCCTTGGCTTTTCTTTAATTCTCCCACCCCTTGCGGGGGGTCAGAGGGATAGGGGATTAAGTGTAGCTGCAAGGCTTTAGCCTCACCCACGCAGTAAGAAATCCTAAATACTAAACCCCAAATCTCAAACAATATCGAAATTCAAATTACCCGAATTTAAAACACCCGATGTTTTGGTCATTGATGCTTGTGGCTTTGAATTTGTTTAGTGCTTGGGATTTCGAGATTAGGATTTTTCGCTAGCAAAACATGTAGCCGCGGGGCTTTAGCCCCGCCGGAAATCCAACCCCACAAGGCGACCTTAAAAGGTCGCGACTACATTGCGTTGGTAAATGGGCGACCCAAAACGGTCGCTCTACTTTATTCTGCCCACCGGTATCACATACAGCGGGACTTCGTCCGCGGACATGCCGATGATTTTGGCTACCGCAGTATCCTCAAAGGCGCCAATGGTCACCAGCCCCAGGTCCAGAGCAGTCGCCTGAAGACAGATATTCTGGGCGGCATGACCAACCTCGATGTGCACGTATCTCTCACCCCTGGAGCCATACTTGGCAGTTGTCCTTTTATAAACGGCGGCAATTACGATGTTTATAGCCCCATCTCTTACGCAACTCTGGCCTAGTGACGCCGCAGCCAGACTAGCCCGTGCGTCTCCTTCTTTGACAAGGGTCAACTTGTTCTCCTTAGGCTCATATTTATAGACGCCCGGTGCCAGGTTATCCACATTACCAGCCACCACATATAACTCAAGAGGGTAAAGCGCACCAGCCGAAGGAGCAGTCCTAAAGCCCCAAGCAGTGGTTATCCCCTGTCCTGCCCAGAGGAGCTTCATCACCTCGTCCTTTGTTAAAGGGGCATCAGTATAATCCCTGATTGACCTTCTCTGGCGCAGCAGCTCCTCTAAAGAAGCAGTTTTCACTGCGGCAACCTCAGCCTTTATTTTGCCTAGCTCGGCTTTTGCCTCGGTTAGCTTAGCCTTAGCTTCATCTAGCTCAGTTCTGAGCTTTTTCAACTCTGCGTTGGCTTTGTCCAGCTCCGCCTTCACTGCAGCACACCCATTGTCTGAGACAGACGGTGCGCAGCCAGCCGTGCCAACCATAAGCACAGCTACAAGCATAAACACAATGGCAGAAACACATTTGTACCTTGTCATCATGACTCACCTCCTCCAGCGTGATAGTGTTTAGAAATCATCACCCGTCACTCCATTGCGAACCCTTCCCACTGTCATTCTGAGCCCTTCGCCTTTTGTCATTCTGAAGGAGCCCTTCGCCTTTTGTCATTCTGAGCATAGCGAAGAATCTGGCTCAGCATAAAGCCGATGCGTTTTAGAAAAAAGCCCTCGCCAGAAACGTCACCCCTTATACACGCCTACAGTTTCCAGGTGCTCCTTGTATTCCACCATCTTAATCAGAACCCGTGCGGCTTGCTTGCCGGAAGGGTAAGCATAGTGGGAGCCCTGGAGCCGAGGCTGGTCTTCAGCAAAGAAGGTGGTGGTAAGCACCGGCTTCTTGTAAGTCTCCACCCATTGCTCGGCTAACGCCGCCAGAAAACGAGCCATCGCTTCATAAGGAGTGGGTGGGTTTCGAATTCCCATCTCCGCCAGGGTGGCAGAGCCAGGTGGCAGGAATGCACTGATAAGAATTGGAGCGTTGAGCCTTCCAGAGGCGATAGCAGAGGCAACCAATTGCGTCAGTTCGTTGACTTCTTCCTCATTGTAAATGCCCATGATCGAAGCAACACCGGCAACAACAGGATGTATGGCTTTGCCGATTTCCGCGGTATCTTTTGAACTAAGCGCTCTGGTAAATGCTATGGCAAGCTCGCGGAATTGTTCCCTTGAGGGAACCCACGAAGCGACTCCTTCTGCATATCCAGTGTCGGCAGAAAGGAACATCGCGGCAAAAATAGAGAAACCGCCAAACCCCATAAAAATGAGCGAGTCAACTTCGTCCACCCTCAACAGCTTCCCCGGAGCCGTGAGAAAGGTCACCATATTCCTATCACCAGCAGGGTCAACAGGATTGCCCCGACTCCATCGCGGGGGAAAGACCTTATCAAGCGCCGCAATAACTTTATCAGGCAATTTGATCACATCCAGGCCCTCTGTGGCACAAGCCTCGGCACAGAGAACACCATAACTACCGCCAGGCGTCAGAATGGCAACGTTTCTGCCTTTGGGGAGCGGCTGGGTGATAAATCCGATGGCTACATCCAGTAGCTCCTCCGGACTCTCAACCCGCGTCACCCCAATGCTCCTGAACGCTGCCTCATAAGCCTCGTCAGAGCCCGCCAGCGCACCGGAATGAGATGTTATCGCCTTGGCACCAGCGTCAGTCTTGCCCGGCTTCAGGACGATGACTGGCTTCTTCGGCGTCACCTTTTTCACCTTCTCCAAGAAACGTACGCCATCAGCCAGGCCTTCTATGTACGCCAGAATGACCTTTACCTGCGGGTCGTCACCGAAATACTCGATGTAATCCTCAATCTGTATATCAGCAGCGCAGCCGCAGCTTACATACCAATGAAAACCTACTCCGCGCATGTACCCGGATGTTACAACAGCACCGCCAACATTTCCGCCTTGCGATACAAAAGCCAAGGGCCCATCCTTAACCGGCAACGGAAACATAAATGCCCTCAAATCGGACGAGGCACTCCAGAACCCCATACAGTTAGGGCCAATGAAACGGACTCCACCTTTTCTGGCAATCCTCAATACCTCGTCTTGCAACTTCTTCCCCCCTGCTCCGGTCTCGGCAAAGCCAGCCGTGATGATGACGCCGGCCTTTACCCCCTTGGTCACACAGTCCTCCATAACTGAGGCGACGGCGGCCGCAGGAATAACGAAGACGGCAAGGTCAACCGGGCCCGGTATATCAATTACCTTCGCAAAGGCTTTATGTCCCAGGACTTCGCTTTCTGTGTTGTTCACCGGATAGACCTTCCCTCGAAAACCATTCAGAGCGCTGGTAAAGGTTGAGTACCCCCACTTATTCCAGTTATTTGTCGCCCCGATTACAGCGACAGATTTGGGATTGAATAACGGCTCCAGTTCTTCAACTATAGACTGACCCATTGATGCCCCCTTGTAGGCTTGTATAGCGTGGTTGACACAAAGGATAGCAGAACAATGCAGGCCGTTCAACAAAGCCCTGCTCATAGGCATCGATCCTTACACTAGGGTAGCCTGCGTCATAAATCGGCTCTTTTCTACTTTAATCTGGCCAGATGTATAATTAGGCACAATGCAACCGTTGAAGCTCCGGGAGGTGATTGTATGACATCACAGAAATCAACAGCTAAGAAAGAGCCACAGATACTTAAGATGCCATCCCAAAAAATGGCTGTCGTCTACACCAAAGGTGACCCCAACAAAGTAGCGACCGAATCTATATCCGCCCTCTATGGCTCGGTTTACAAGCTGACGTTCGACCTCAAAAAGAAAGGCATCGAGTTTAAAGTCAGCAGGCTTAGAGCGCGCTGGCCTGATGCCCACCTCGTCCCCAAGAACGAGTGGCTCGGCATCTGGGGACTGTCTATCCCTGAGAAAATAACCTCAATCCCGCAGAAAACTCCTGGTACCGAAGTCAAAATTGAGCAGTGGGACTACGGAACAGTGGCTCAAATCCTCCACATCGGCCCTTACAGCGAAGAGCAACCTGCAGTCGAGCGACTGCATAAATTTATCCAGGAAAATGGCTACGAAATAGCCGGCGTTCACGAGGAAGAATACCTGACGTCGCCTCGAGCCAAAGTCCAGAAGACCATCATCCGCTACCCCATTAAGAAGAAATAGGCAAAGTGGCTAACTAATGAAGCTAACTGAGGAATTCAACCTCGCCGGCCCATGCGGCATATTCTGTGGGCTGTGCACCAAATACCAGTCGAAGGCGCCAAGTCGCTGTATTGGCTGCCGCATGGGCGAGCAACATTCATGGTGCAGCATCTACAGGTGCTGCGTGATGGAGAAAGCATTCACCACCTGCATCGAGTGCGAAGAATATCCTTGTGAAAGATATACGAGGAGAGGTTGGGGAGGAGACCACTGGAGTCAAGCTGCCCAGGATAACCTGAACAGCATCAAAAACAATGAGATGGAGCAGTGGCTAGAAGGCCAAAGAGCAAGGCGGCTGGCTGTGGAGGAACTGCTCGAAAACTACAACGACGGCCGGTCTATGAACTTCTACTGTTCGGCCTGCATTGTTATGCCAGTCAGCCTTATCAATCAGGCAATAGATGAGATGAAACAAAGGCTCTCAAATAATCAAATCGATAGTTCAGACGTAAAAGCCAAGGCAAAAGCCCTGAGAGCCATTATCCAGGAATTGGCTTCGAAATCGGGCATCGACTTAAAACTCAGGAACAAATAGAAAAACGCTATTTGAAGATGAACAAACGAGAAGCGGTTGTGGTCAGCCAGAAAGAAATCAAGGTACTGTGGGCTTAGCCCGTCTACTTAAACCTATCTTTGTCATTCTGAGCCCTGTGGGCGAAGAATCCCGTTCTAGACTCTTCGCTTCGCTCAGAGTGACAATGTACTATTATAGGTGTACCTTTACGGGATTAGCCTGTCCACGTAAACTTTAAAAGCGTTACTTCGTTATGTAATATAGAGGAAAGGTGATAAGGAGGTAAAGAATTGAACAAGCTGCTCAAAATCCTAATACTGATATTGGTAATCCTGGGGCTGGTACTGACTGCAGGCTGTGCTGCTAAAGAAAAGCCAATACCACCACCGGCACCACCATCGGCACCAGGAGTGTTTAAGGAGTACACTAACGTTGGTGAATCCCGCGCCGTTCCCGCCGAATCTAGCCAGGCAGACATAGACCGCAAAATCGTCAAGACCGGCTACCTAACTTTAGAGGTGAATGACATAACCAAGGCTATGAGCGAGGTCGCCAGCGTAGCCAAAGAATTGGACGGCTACGTAGTCTCCTCCAATAAGCAGGGAGATAAAGACATAACCTATGGCCGAATTTCCATTCGAGTACCTTCTGAGCGCTTCGATGAAGCCTTCGACAGACTCCGCAAACTAGCAGTCAAGGTGCCCAACGAGAGCACTGAAAGTCAAGATATAACCGAAGAGTATACTGACCTGCAAGCTCAGCTTCGCAACTTAGAGGCAACCGAAGCTCAATATCTGGAACTGCTCAAGAAAGCAGAGACAGTGGAAGACACCTTAAAGGTATACCAGCAACTTTCCAGCGTTCGAAGTGAAATCGAACGCATTAAGGGACGCATCCAGTATCTGGAGCGCACGTCTGACATGGCGCTTATCGAGGTGAACCTGCAGAAGACGCAGCCTATAGACGGAGCCGGCTGGAGTGCTCTGGAGACACTTAAGTCGGCAGTCCGCGGCCTCATCAACTTCGGCAAAGTGTTGGCTATTGTAGTTATCTGGCTGGCAATTTTCAGCCCTGTTTGGATTATTATTTTGGTTGTGGTACTCTATTTCAAGCGATGGCGCAAGAAGAAAGCCAGGACTTCCCGCTAACCAGCCGAATGCCAACCAAAGGAGTAGGGGCAGACCTCCAGGTCTGTCCTCTCCTATAGTTTCTAAGAGAGGCTGCCCGGAAATCTAACTAACAATCTGACTCTCCCACTTTGGGGGAAAGATTATAGATCATCGGTGATAAACACTAAACATGTAGCCCCGAGGCTTTAGCCTCGGGAGCCCGACCCTAAAGGGTCGGGACTACATTTTGGGACAGCCTGTGGACGTTGTACTTTCAAGAAAGGGAGAAACATGGACAAGATGATCGCCTACTGTGGAATAGTTTGCACTGAATGCCCGGCATTTGAGGCGACTCAGAAGGACGATGACGCCAAAAGAAAGAAGGTCGCCGAGGCCTGGTCCAAGCAGTACAAGATGTCCATTAAACCGGAGGACATTAACTGCGATGGCTGCAAGTCTCAGGGCAAAAGGATTATTAACTACTGCTATGTTTGCGAGATAAGAAAGTGCGGCAAGGAAAAGCGTGTTGAGAACTGTGCCTACTGCGAGGAATACGCCTGCGAAAAGCTGACCAAATTCTTCGCCATGGTGCCTCACGCTAAGACCGCGCTTGAAGGAATCAGGAAAAGCCGATAGGTAGAGGTGAGCCTTTACCTGTCATTGCGAGCGAAGCGTGGCAATCTCTGAGATTGCTTCGTCGCTATGCTCCTCGCAATGACAAAGCAAGCGGACAGGCCTAAAGGCCCGTCTCTACATTGGCTGTTTTGCCTATTGCCACAACGTCAAGTAAAGGATAGCAAAAATGGGTATCTGGGATAGATATGCCGATTTTGTCTACCGTATTGCCACTGGAGGCAAGAGACGTAGAATACTGACGACACCAATAGCGGCGTTTATCTTCTTCGGCTTGATAGTTCTTTTTGTCTTCGCCTCCTTTTGGGTAGATAAATGGCTTGATTTGCCCGACTTCGGCCCGTCATGGTGGAGCCTAGGGCTATCTTGGCTTCTTATCCTTCTCGGCTGACTCATAATGTTCTGGCCAATCATAGCCTTTTTTAGAACCAGAGGCACACCAGTCCCATTCAACCCACCACCAAAGCTCATTACCACCGGGCTCTATGCCTTTGTCAGGAATCCCATGCTCCTTGGCCTATTTCTATTCCTTTTGGGGCTGGGGATTCTACTCAGTTCGCTGTCCCTCATCTTCATCTTCACCCCGCTCTTTATAGTGCTTAATGTCCTTTACCTTAAAGCTGTTGAAGAGAAGGAGCTGGAGAAAAAGTTCGGCAAGGAATATCTCGAATACAAGAAAAGGGTGCCTATGTTTATACCCAGGTTCAAGAAGGTGAAATGAAAGGCGACGCTGCAAAAGAGGAGGCAGAAATGGGCATCTGGGACAGATATGCCCAGCTTATTTACAGAATAGCCACTGGAGACAAGCGGCGCAGAATCTTGATCACAGTATTAATGCCCCTGATCCCTTGGGTCATAACCGCTCTAGTCATCCTTGCCTCCTTCTGGGTAGACTGGTGGCTTGCTCTCCCCGTTTTCCGCTTCACTTGGTGGGGAATCGGGCTATCCGTTTTTCTTCTTGTGCTCGGCTTTGGCATCGATGCCTGGATAATCATGACGTTTCGCAGGACTAGAGGCACACCTGTGCCCTTCAATCCGCCGCCAAAGCTTATCACCACCGGACTCTACGCCTACGTCAGGAACCCCATGGCCATCGCTGGACTTCTAATCGGAGAGGGGCTGGGAGTCTTGCTCGGCTCGCTGTCGCTCATTTTCATCTTTGTACCTCTCCTGGTCCTGCTCTATGCCTTCTACGTCAAGGCAGTTGAAGAAAAAGAGTTAGAGTTGAGGTTTGGCGAGGAATATCTGGAATACAAGAAAAAGGTGCCGATATTCATCCCCAGGTTAAGGAAAAGAGAATGAAGCACGCCGATCGACCGTAAAATTCGACTGCACTTCGCTATGTACGATGCCTCACCCTCGGAAGGCCGGTATCCAGGATGTTCAACCTCTAGAGTTTTTTCTGCCCCTCGAGTGCCGTCTCAGAAAATCGAGCATTACCTTGGTGGCTTCTGCCCCGGCATCAGTGACGAAACCATGGCCTGCGTTTTCCAGAATAACCAGCTCAGCATTTGGTATCCTGGAAGCTAGAACCCTGGAGTTCTCGGCTGGAATCAGCCTGTCAGCACTGCCAGCTATAACCAGGGTCGGAACCGCGATTTGGGGCAGCCGCTCATAAGTGTCATGACCCATCATCGCCTGTGCCTGGCATGCATAGCCATGAGTCGGCGTGGGATATTTCGAAGTGACGGCTACATACAGTTCAACAGCCTCAGGATGCTTAGCGATGAATTCCTGAGTCCACAACCAAGGCGCTGTTTCCCTGGCTCGCTCCTCCACTGATAATTTTGCCATTTCCGGGCTAAAAAGGAATGCTAAAGCCTCCTGGTTGGCCAATATCGCCTTTGTTCCCCCGCATTGGGTGCAACCCAGGATGAGGCTTCTTAACTTGTCGGGGTGATTAAGTGCGAATTCCTGAGCAATCATGCCGCCCATAGAAATGCCAAAAACATGTGCCGAGTCAACACCGATGGCCTCGAGCAATCCCTTAGCATCATCGGCCATCATCTTTATGGTGTAGGGTATGTCTGGCTTGTCGCTCCGCCCGGTACCCCGGTTGTCAAAAGAAATCACGCGGTACTCCTGGGAAAGGGGAGGAATCAGGGGACTCCAGTGTGCAGAATATTGACCATAGCCCATGATTAGTAGGAGTGTTTCCCCATCGCCATGGCTCTCATAGTAGATATTGATATCGCCAACCTGTGCCGTAGGCATTTCACACCCCCCTTGTTTTGAATATCCTGCTGCTCAATGTCCGCGACGCCGACTATTTTACACCAACGAAGCCCTTAAAATCGACAGCACGTGTAGTTGCGAGGCTTTAGCCTCGCTGAACTCGACCCTAAAGGGTCGAGGCTACATGTGTGTGGTGATTAGGCGATTCTAAAGGGTCGCAACTACATTAGCCTCAGAAAAGCCTGAACAAAAAGAGCTCTACTCACCATGTGGCACTAAGAGGCATTTTCAGCTAATATGTATAGCTGGGAACCTATATGAAATGCCGCCCTGGTTACGATGAAGACAGAGCTTGAGAGAAGTTATTGAATGGACGCTGTAGTTTACGAAGACACCCCCCGCTATGACGTATGGCTCAAGTCCATTATGCTGCTCCCTGTGTTCTTCATCATTGCCGGGATATACTATGTAATCATCGCCGAAGTCGCGGCAGCGATTGCCATGTTTGCCACAACCATCCTTATGGGGGCCGTCTACTGGGCAATATTCCCCCGAAAGTACCTCATACTTGAAAGCAAAATTAGAATAGTCCTCGGGGGGCCATTCTCTTTCAATATTCCCTTCGATAACTTGGAAACTGCCAGAGAACCTGAGGGGCCAACCTTTGGCATTAACTTTGCCACCGCCTTCTTAAGCAAGAACGCCGTGGAAATCGTCAGGAAAAAAGGGCTAAATGTAAATATAACTCCAAGTAACCGCGAGCTGTTTCTCGAGAACCTGAATAAAGCACTGAATAGCTGGGGGAGATACAATACTAAAGTCGTTTAGTAACATAACTGTCATTGCGAGCGAAGCGTGGCAATCTCGGCGGGGGTAGACGGGAACATCCGCTCCCGTGGGGGAAACATGTAGTTGCGAGGCTTTAGCCTCGCTGAACTCGACCCTAAAGGGTCGAGGCTACATGTACGAGTCGAAAATGGCATAATGTGGGATACTGATGAAACCGATTGAATGGCTGGGCAACAGACTTAAGATTATCGACCAGACACAACTGCCTGGGAAGATAGTTTTAGTTGAACTCCGCAACTATACCGAGGTTGTCGCCGCCATCAAGGGGATGAAGGTGCGCGGAGCGCCGGCCATCGGTGTGGCTGCCGCCTACGGCATCGCTCTTGGCGCCCAGAATATAAAGGCTGAGAATAAGTCGAGGTTCGTTAGCGAATTTGACCGAATTCTGCAGGCTTTCGCCGCCGCCCGACCTACGGCTGTTAACCTGTTTCGAGCCATCGACCGGATGAAAAAGGTGGTAGAAACAACTGACGATATACCGAAGATAAAGCAAACGCTCATTGACGAGGCGAAGAGGATTCACGCCGAAGAGGAAGCTGCCACCGAGCGTCTCAGCCAGCTCGGTGCCGAACTGATTAAGGATGGGGCTACTGTCCTGACGCACTGCAACACCGGCTCATTAGCCACCGCCGGCTACGGCACCGCTTTAGGTGTCATCAAAGCTGCTGCAAAGCAAGGCAAAAAAATCGATGTCATCGCCACCGAGACCCGCCCCCTTCTCCAAGGAGCCCGCCTCACCGCCTGGGAGTTGATGCAGGAGAACATACCCGTAACCCTGATTACCGATTCCATGGCCGGTTATTTCCTGAGCCGTGGCAAGGTCAACTGCGTTATCGTCGGTGCTGACAGGATTGCCGCCAACGGCGATACCGCCAACAAAATCGGCACCTATACTCTGGCGGTGTTGGCTAAAGAAAACGGCATCCCCTTTTACGTGGCAGCGCCGACCAGCACCGTCGACCTCTCTCTAAGCTCCGGCGACCAAATCCCCATCGAGGAACGCAACCCCGAAGAGGTAACCAGCATCGGTGGCATTCGCCTGGCGCCGGAAGGCGTCGCCGCCGCCAACTCCGCCTTCGACGTCACCCCCCACCGCTATATAACCGCCATCATCACCGAAAAGGGTATCGTAAGAGAGCCGTATGCGAATAGTCTGAAAAAGGTTATAATTGAGAAATGAGCAGTGCGATGGCAGAGACATCACAAGAGAAAGCTCGCCAGGAAATAGCTAAGCTGGTTGAGAAATATAAAGCTCTATCTGCTGCCAATAAGAAAAAGTACACTGAAGCTGATACCAAAACGATTTTCATCGAGCGTCTATTCAGCGCTTTGGGCTGGGATGTTTACGGTGGAGAGGAAGTTACCCAAGAGCAAAGAGCATCACGCGGCCGTGTAGACTACGCCTTCCGCCTTCGGGGTATTCCAAAGCTCTTTCTTGAAGCCAAACCACTCAAGGCAGACCTAGACGATCCGGAATACGCCAAGCAGGTTATAAATTATGCCTGGCACAAAGATGTCACCTGGGCAGTGCTGACCAATTTTGAAAGCCTTAAAGTATTTAATGCCGAGTGGAAAGAACCAATCGTTTCTCGTTCCCAGTTCTTTGAACTCAGATGTGACGAATATCTAAGCCGTTTCGACTGGCTATGGCTGCTCTCCCGACCAGCATGTGAACAGAACCTATTGGACCAGAAAGCTCTAGAGCTGTTCAAAAAGACCAAAAAGACCCCGGTAGGGCAGCAGCTTTTCTCCGACCTTGTTTCCTGGCGTGGGCTTCTATACAAGCACCTATCGGTGTATAACGAAAAGTATTCTCGCCAGCTAATAGACGAAGCAGTGCAGCGCATCCTTGACCGCCTAATCTTCATCCGCACCTGCGAGGATAGAGGAATTGAACCGCCAATCCTACGCCCTCTACTCCGAGAATGGCAAAACGGCGCCCGAAAGAACGCGGTTCAAGAACTTAAACATGTTTGGCGTGATTTTGACGAGGGTTATGATAGCCGCCTATTCTTACCCCACCTCGCCGATGAGCTTGAATGTGCGCCCACTCCTTTTGAAGATGTAATAAGTGAGCTTTATGCCACCAAAGATGGCTCTATACAATATGACTTTAATGCTATCGGCGCTGACGTTCTAGGTGGTATTTACGAGCAATATCTTGAGCATCTTATTAAGAAAAAAGGCAAGGAAGTAGCAGTAATTCCAGGAAGGGGCAAACGTAAAGCCCAGGGCATCTATTACACCCCAAAATTTGTCGTCCGCTACATCGTGGAGAATACCCTCGGGCCAGCATTAAAAGGCAAACATTTAAGTGAAGCAAGAAAAATACGAATACTAGACCCCGCCTGTGGCTCAGGTTCATTCTTGGTAGAAGCCCTAGATTATTTAGAGAAACACTGGCAGCAACAAAAGTGGGTTCCACAACCAAAGGAGGGAGAAGATGCCCAGCAGACGGATTTCTTCGATTATATGACTAAGGTTCAATTCCTCACCCAGAACATACATGGCGTTGACCTAGATGCCCAGGCAGTAGAGATTGCTCAACTAAATCTTCTGCTTAAAGTCCTTAGCCAAAGGGAGCGCCTACCCAATTTGGTTAATAGAATCCGCGAAGGCAACTCCCTGATTTCAGGCAGTAAGGATGAGCTAAAGAGGTATTTCGGCAACAGATGGCGAGAAAAGAAACGCTTCAACTGGGAACAGCAATTTGCGGATATTATGGCTGAAGGTGGCTTTGATATAGTGATAGGCAATCCCCCCTATGTGCAATCACGGAATATATCAGACGATTCAGAAAGACATTATTATTGGGCTAAGTATGCTACGGACACAAACCACTCTGACATCTTCTCTTTCTTTGTTCAGAAGGGCATTGCCTTGCTGAAAGAAGGAGGTTTCTTAGGGTTAATCTTGCCTGCAACATGGCTTCGGCTTCCAAGTTTTGCATCAATGCGTCGAATCTTGCTGAGTAGCTGCGAAATTAAGAGAGTTGCCACTTTTGAACAGGTAAGGGTTTTTGAGGACTCTGAGATAGAGCCACTAATTCTTATTGCACAAAGAGTGTTCAAACCAGCACGAGACAATCGTATAGTATATCAGAGGTTCTTAGGAGATGGTATCGAGCCAGAAGCTGTTGGTGAAATTCCACAGGTGGTTTGTGAGCAAACGGGTACGATCAACCTAATTGTGGATACAGTAAAAAATGAAATAATGAGTAAGCTTAGCGCTATGCCAAAGGAGCTATTGCACTTGGTGCATATAATTGGCGGACTACGGACGGGAGACGATGCTAAATATATAAAGTCTGAAAAAACCAAAATTGCGGATAGACCATTGCTACGTGGCAGAAATGTCTACCGGTATGGTTATGAATGGGCAGGAGAGTATATATGGTACAGGCCTGATTTGATGAAATCTAAGCAATGTGCAGCCCCTAAGGAAGCTCGCTTCTTCGAAGCGAATGAAAAGCTATTGTTGCGTATGATTGTTGGTGGACGACTTATAGCAGCTTATGACGACCAGCAATTCTATCTTCTTCAGGACAACATGCTTCTTCCCAAAGAACCTAAACATAGCCTCAAATATATCTTGGGAATTCTAAACTCAAAACTTGTGCAGTTCTTCCTTAGTAATGTAGTTTCAAATATTGCAGTAACTCAAAGTATCTTAAAGCAGCTCCCAATCCGCCGCATTGGCTTTAGCAACCCCACTGAGAAAAAGATGCATGATGACTTGGTAGCTCTAGTAGGTAAGATGCTGGAGCTTAATAAACGCCTGGCTCCAATCCGCAACACACCGTGCAACGAGCGCGATGAACTCCTGCGGGAAATAGAGCGAACTGATAAGGAAATAGATAACCTGGTCTACAACCTCTACAGGCTGACTGAAGAGGAGAGGAAGATAGTCGAGGGAGGTCAAAAAAGTTAATCTGATGTACGAGGAGCTAACTTAATGGCTACAGGCAACCTCATCGCTGGGTCTGACGCTAAACTTGTACTTACGGTCGGCCCTTGGGCCAAACGTAAATTACATTATATCAATCGATACTGCGAGATTTTCAATGCCGGTATGAAAAACAAATGGTCAATTCGAACTTATATAGACTTGTTCGCTGGATCTGGGAGATGCTTCATCAAAGAAACGAAAGAGGAAATTGACGGATCCCCAATGGTCGCTTTAAGTTGCAAAGTGCCTTTTACACATTATTTCTTTAATGACGCGGAGGCTACCGCTATGGAGTCCTTACAAGCACGTGCCAAAGCGTTCGTCTCTTTCAACATCGTCTACTTCAACGGGGATTGCGACGAAATCATAGACGAATTGATAAAGAAGCTTCCGTCCGGCTCCCTGGACTTCTGCTTTATTGACCCGTTTAATTGGCAGATCAATTTCGATTCCATACGCAGACTTACCAAAGGAAGACAAATGGATCTCGCTGTGACCTTTCACGTTGGAGAGATGAAAAGAGTTGCGAATAAACCTCCAAAGGACTTGCTGGACTTCTTTCCCGACCCTACCTGGCAACAAAAATACCAAGAGGCAAGGAGGATGCACAGATCAGTGGGTCACATATTATTAGACGCTTATGAGCAAGGATTGAGACAATTAGGCTATAGCGACATAAAAGATTATGTGCTTGTGACAAACAGTAAAAACGTGCCTCTGTATCACCTAATATTTGCCAGCAAGAACCCTAAAGGCGGAGAGTTCTGGGATAAAATCGCTAGTCGTTCTGAAACAGGACAAATGAGGCTGTCATTGTGACGCAGAAAAGGATTCATCAGGAGAGAATTTGGTAAATTTAAGAATTACCAGTGGTGAATATAAGCTATTAGATGGCCCTATGACATCATCAATTCAACAGGTCGGTGATGGTTCAATTATTAAAAGGTTTGATAAAACGCCTCCGCCTTGCAAGCCGACCGATGTTATATGTCCTCACTTCCTTGAATTGAAGTGGGCTTATGGCTGCCCGTTCGATTGCGCCTGGTGCTATCTGAAAGGAACATTCAGATTCCGGCCTGAGAAAACCAAACCAGTAATCAAAGATTTTGAGAAAGTAGAGCTGCATACTAGGCGATTCCTCAGCGAAGTTACAACCCCTGAAATCCTCAATACAGGGGAGATAGCCGATTCCCTGATGTGGGAAGGCTCGAACGAGCCTTTCTCCAAGTTTATCATTCCTATGTTCGAGGAACAAAACAGGCATAAAGTGTTGTTTGTGACCAAATCGGACAACGTAAGAAATCTGCTGGAGATTAACCCCCACAACCAAGTCATTATAAGCTTTAGTCTTAACGCTGATGAAGTGGCGAAAAGATGGGAAAATCGAGCCCCGTCAGTGATAAGGAGAATTGACGCCGCACAAAAACTGAGCGAGGTAGGCTATGAAGTGCGAGTAAGAATTGACCCTATGGTTCCCATTCCAAGTTGGGAGAGGCATTATACTGATTTGATCGAACAGATTTTTGCCAGATTTACCCCCACCCGCATTACGCTGGGGTCGCTTCGCGGGCTGCAAAGCACCATCAACGAGGCTACAGACAATAGCTGGAAGGAATACTTGACAGAGAAGTCTAACTGGGGTAAGAAGGTCGAATTCACTATTCGTTACGAAATGTATGCCACAATCATCAGCCAGCTAAAGCAAGAGTTCAATTATGAGGAAGTCGCCCTTTGCAAAGAAACAGTGGCAATGTGGGCAAAGTTGGGCATGGATTATAAAAAGATCAAATGTAACTGCGTATGGTGAGAATTAACAACAGGGAGGCAACTTAATGGCTGAAGTTAAAGTTGGTATCATCGGCGGCAGCGGGCTGTACCAAATTGAAGGTATGACTGAGGTCAAGGAAGTAAAGGTGAAAACGCCTTTCGGCGACCCAAGCGACGCTATAACTCTCGGCAAACTGGAAGGTGTAAAGGTTGCCTTTCTCCCCAGGCATGGAAGGGGACACCCCATCAGCCCCACCGAGCTGCCGTCAAAAGCCAACATCTACGCCTTGAAGTCCCTCGGTGTGGAATGGATACTTTCCGTAGCCACGGTAGGCAGCCTCCAGGAGAAAATCAGGCCTCTGGACATAGTCATCCCTGACCAGATTATCGACCGCACCTTCCTCAGACAGGATACCTTCTTCGGCAGGGGTATAGTCGGGCATATCGCCTTCGCCGACCCCTTCTGCCCTGTACTCGGCGATATACTCTACGATTCAGCACGCAAGCTTGAAATCCGAGCCCATGACGGCGGCATCTGCATCGTCATGGAGGGGCCTCAGTTCTCCACCAGGGCTGAGTCAGAGCTGTACCGCTCCTGGGGAGCCGATGTCATCTTTATGACCGGTTTGCCAGAGGCTAAGCTGGCTCGGGAGGCAGAAATCTGTTACGCCACCATCGCCGTAGTTACCGATTATGACTGCTGGAAGGAGACCTATGAGGTTGTATCTGCAGAGATGGTCATAGACAATCTAAGGCGAGGTATTGAAAATGTCAAGAGGCTATTGAGGCAGGCAATAACCCGTCTGCCTAAGACAAGGAATTGTATTTGCGCCAGCGCTCTCAAAAATGCCATAATCACCTCTCCGGAGCTTATCCCCGAGCAGGTGAAGAAAGACCTGGCACCAATCATCGGCAAGTATATAAAAGGATTTTGATCCGCTTGAGGAGTGGTATAGATGCCAAAGCTGCCTCAAATCAAAGGTGACAGGCTGGTAAATGCCCTCTCAAAGAGGGGATGGCATGTTGACCACACCCAAGGTAGTCATGTTATTATGAGGCACGAAAGCCCATCACCAATCTCCTGTAGTCACGACCCTTTAGGGTCGTGCCCACGAGGCTAAAGCCTCGCGGCTACATGCTAATTGCAAGCAAGCGAAGTGCCACCAATATGCTAGACAAGTACAGTATGTTGACCACACCCGAGGTAGTCATGTTATTATGAGAAATGAAAGTAAGCCGGGAGCTAAAATAGTTATCCCTGTTCATAGAAAACCAATAAAACCGGGAGTTTTGGGTAACATTTTGAAAAAGGCTGAACTTTCAGTAGAAGAAATCAAGTGCCTTATCTAGAGGAACGACCATGTTGAAATACACCGTTATTCTCATACCTGAAGAGGAAGGTGGCTACTCAGTGGAAGTGCCGGCTCTTCCCGGGTGTTACACACAGGGAGAAACCAGGGGTGAAGCCATTTCGATGGCTAGAGAGGCCATTGAGCTATATCTGGAATCCTGCAAGGTACACAACGAGCCTGTTCCCGAAGAGACAGGAGTCGAGTCTTTAATCATTGAAGTTAAGGAACCAATAGCGTAACCTGCTCATACCTCCGATAGAAATGCACCCAGAAAGTACAACGCTCGCCGACCTTTAATTTCTGAACTGAAAGAATAGCTATCTTGAAGTTAAAAACAAACGTGTCCGCAAAGATAGAATTCAATTGTCTGCCTACGGCTATAGGGAGTATGCCTCAGACTGACCCGAAGGAGGCATGTTCTCTTGTGGCCAAATATCTGCCTGAGCTGCCTGCCTGGCCACAACTGCCGAAACGTTCCAGGCTGGAGAATATGTATGCCCAGTTCAGTGAGGGCTTCCCCGGTTTGGTGCTCGAGGGAGATAAAATCCACGTCGAACGCACAGCGGAATTCGATAGCCAGTTGGAGCAGCTTTACACCGCCTCCTCGGAGGATAAACCCCACAACTATAGTATAAGTGCCGAACATGCTGCCGGACTACATGCTTTTCTGGCTCTAAAGGAACAGCATCCCAAGATGGTTAAGGGGCAGATAACCGGACCCATCACTTGGGGGCTTTGTGCCACCGACAGGGAGCAACGAGGCATACTTTATGACGACCTTCTGGCTGAGACTCTAGCCAAATTCCTGCGGCTGAAAGCCATGTGGCAGGAAAGGTTCCTGCGCCAGGTCTCGCCTGAAACGGTAATCTTTGTTGACGAGCCTTACCTGACTTCTCTGGGCACAGCCTTTGTCTCCATTCCCAATGAGCAGGTGACGATTTTGCTCGAAGAGGTCTTCAGCGGCATAAAGGGACTTAAGGGAGTGCACTGCTGCGGCAGCACCGACTGGTCACTCCTTTTGAAAAGCTCCACTGACATCCTGAGCTTCGATGCCTATAATTACGCTGACTCACTGAGCTGTTATCCGGCTGAGGTGAATGCCTTTTTGGAACGGGGCGGCAGCATCGCCTGGGGCATTGTCCCCAACGACGAGGGAGCTTTGGCCGGAGAATCTGTAGCCAGCCTGTATGACCGACTCGGTGAAGCCATGGCGCAATTCACCCGAGAGAGCATACCTTTTAAGCAGCTCGTGGCTCAAGGTTTACTGACTCCGTCCTGTACACTGGCATCCCTGTCTCCTGAAGCTGCCGTCCGCGCCTTGGAATTGCTCGCTGAGCTTTCAGCTAAGGTGAGGAAGAAATACACAGTATAACCGATGAGCCGCGACCCTTCAGGGTCGCGCAGGCGGGGTTAAAACCCCGCCACTACACAACTAGGAAAACGAGATTCAGGTCAACTGGATGTCATTGCGAGCGAAACGAAGCAATCACATACCTGCGCACTCCCTACCGAGATTGCATCGGCACTCCGTGACTCACATGACAAAGAGATAATCACCCTCTCCCTTGACAGGGGATGGCCGGGGTGAGGGTGAAATTTGAAATCTAAGGCTAATTAAGCGATAATACAATGCAAATTTAAAAAACTCGTTTTATTAGGTGACAAACGATGAATAAAAGTAAAAGAATGGCTATTCTGAAGCATCGCAAACGCCGCAAGAAGCTGGAAGAGAGAAGAAAGGCCATGGCTCTGCTGGCCGGTGTTACAGGGGTGGCTGCTAAACCAGCAGCCCTGCCAGCGGTGGCAGTCGCTGAGGCGCCACCAGCCCCGAAAAAGCCCATCAGAAAGAAGAAGGTAGAGGTAGCCGCTGCGGCTAAAGCTGCAGCTCCCAAACCAAAGGCAAGGGCAGCTAAAGCGAAAGTAGAAGAAGCCCCGAAAAAGCCTAGCAGGAAGAAGGCGGAAGTCGCCGCGGCTAAAGCTGTAACCGCCAAACCAAAGGCAAAAGCGGCTAAAGTAAAAGCAGCAGAGGAAGCGCCGAAAAAGCCTAGCAGGAAGAAGGCGGAAGTAGTCGCCGTGGCTAAAGCAGTAGCTGCCAAACCAAAGGCAAAGGCGGCCAAAGCGAAGCCAGCAGAAGAGCCGAAAAAAACCAGCCGAAAGAAGAAGACCGAAGCCACAAAGACTTAATGGCCAATGTCTACCTCTTAACCGGTAGCCCAGGGACAGGAAAAACCACCGTCATCAGACAGGCAATAGCCAGGTCTAAAGCCAAAGCTGGCGGTTTTTATACCGAGGAGATAAGAAGCGGTGGGACAAGGCAGGGCTTCAGGATTGTTACCTTAGACGGTCAGGACGCCATACTGTCGCATGTTGATAGTCACAGCCGCTATCGAGTAAGCAAATACGGCGTCGACATCCAAAATCTGGATAACGTCGGTGTCGCTGCCATTAATCAGGCGATAGAGGGAAGCGATTTAATTGTCATTGACGAAATCGGCAAGATGGAGCTTTTCTCTCCCCGTTTTAGAGAAGCCGTACTGAAGGCGATAGACAGCGGCAAAAAAGTTCTGGGCACCATTATGCTCAGCCCTCACCCCTTCGCCGACGATATAAAACGCCACCCCAAGGTAAAGATAGTCCAGCTCACCCGTGCTGACCACAACGAAGTACTGAGAGAAATACTAGACTGGCTGAAATAAACCGCAAGTGAAAATAACCCTCAAGCCGATAGGCAGCATTGATAGCAACACGCTGGAAGAGCTTAAAGAAAGGCTAAAACAAACCTTTGGCTGCCCTGTAGAGATAAACCTGGAAGTTGGTAACCTTGAACGGGCTTATGACCCGAAGCGGAGACAATACCTGGCTTCAGAGCTGCTCGCCAAGCTGAAGAAATCGGGCGTGGCCAAGGATGAAAAAACTCTGGGTATAGTTGATGTTGACCTCTACGCCCCGGGGCTAAACTTCGTCTTCGGTCAGGCGGACATAACCTCCGGCGTAGCTCTTATATCTCTATGCCGTCTGAGACAGGAATTTTACGGGTTGCCTTCGGATAATGCCTTGTTTCTAGACAGAACCGCTAAAGAGGCAGTTCATGAAATGGGACACACCTTCGGTTTAGGACACTGCAAAAACGCCAAGTGCGTAATGCACTTTTCCAACAGTCTGGCTGATACCGACTGGAAACAAATAGCATTCTGTAGTCAATGTCGTCCAAAGCTGATAAAATAAGGCTTGTTTGAATCTCACCCCCTTGGGAGACTGTCCGAAAATGTAGTCCCGACCCTTTAGGGTCGGGCTCCCGAGGCTAAAGCCTCGGGGCTACATGTTTAATGTGCATCACCAATGAGCTATAATTTTTCCCACAAAGTGGAAGAGGCAGATTGGTCTCCCTCTCTTTAAGAAGGAGAGGGGGAAGATGGTGTAGAGAGGGGGCTTCGCCCCTCTCTAAATTGCACTCCCCTTTCTTTATTAAGGGAAGGAAATAAGGAGCTGAGAAAGTAATGAATGGAGGTATAGACGTATGAGAAAAGTAGCTGTAGTCGGTGTGGGGATGACGAAATTCAGCGGCAAGCAGGACAAGACAACCATAGAGCTATTTGCTGAAGCCGCCATAGATGCCATAAATGAGTCTAATTTAAAACCGAAGGATATGCAGGCTCTATTTATGGGCAATGCCTTGGGCGACTTCGCCGAAGGGCAGGCACAGCCCCAAGCTTTCGCCGCCGATTATATCGGTGCTTCTCATATCCCGGCCAATCGATATGAGAACGCCTGCGCCTCATCCAGCGCCGCCTTCCGAGATGCCTTTATGTGGGTGGCTTCAGGATTCTATGACATTGTCCTAGCTGGTGGCTCTGAAACCGCCGCCAAGATGGGGACGCCTTTAGCCACTCGGACCTTTGCCATGGCCAGTGACAGCCGCTATGAATACCCCTGCGGAATCACCTTTCCCGGCGTTTTCGCCCTGCTAACTCACCTCTACGCCAAGCAATATGGTGTGCCTTTAGAAAAGCTTAAGCAGCAAATGGCTCAAGTCACCGTTAACTCCCATTATTACGGCGCTCGCAACCCTAAAGCTCAATTCCAAAAAGAGATAACTGCGGATGATGTACTGAAAAGCTTTATGGTATGCCAACCTCTCCAGCTCTATGACTGCTGCCCGTTCTCCGACGGAGGTTCAGCCATTGTTCTAGCCTCAGAAGAAAAGGCTAAAAAGCTGACCAATAAGCCTGCTTATGTCGTCGGCGTCGGTCAGGCTTCAGCCGGCAACCTGCTCAGCCAGAAAGAATACCTGCCAAGACTTAGGTCCCGGGAACTGGCGGCCAAGCAATCCTATGATATGGCTGGACTTAGCCCCAAGGACATAGATGTAGTTGAGCTTCACGATTGCTTCAGCATAGCTACAATTATTGCCCTGGAAAGCCTCGGCTTCTTTGAATTCGGCAAAGCAGGTGAGGCTGTGGAGAAAGGTGAGACGAAGATAGGGGGCAAAATGCCGGTAAATCCTTCCGGCGGACTGAAAGCCAAGGGGCACCCCATAGGCGCTACTGGAACCGCTCAAGTATACGAAATAGTTAAGCAGCTAAGAGGCGAATGTGGTGAGCGACAGGTCGAAGGAGCCAAGATAGGCATGACTGATACACTCGGTGGAGATGGCGGCACACTTTGCAACGTGATTCTGAAGAAGGGCTGGTAATACAGCTGCGGTCTAATTCTCAAGGAGGCTAAAAGTGGAAAATAAGCTTAGTTTTAAACAATATAATGAGGCGCTTAAGCAAAACAAGCTGCTGGGGTTGAAATGCAAACAGTGTGGCACAATCACTGTGCCGCCGAAAATAGTC
Source organism: Chloroflexota bacterium (assembly GCA_016865855.1). GTDB lineage: Bacteria > Chloroflexota > Dehalococcoidia > GIF9 > UBA5629 > 9FT-COMBO-48-23. The sequence continues at coordinate 66,127 of VGNX01000002.1, forward strand.
TGCGGAAATTGTGCCAGCACGGATCTGGATATTGTCGAATTGAGCGGCAAGGGCAAAATCCAGACTTTCACCACCGTTTTCGTAGCACCGGAAGGGCGTGAAGGTGAATGCCCGTATGTTATAGTGATGGTCGAACTCAACGAAGGGCCGTGGATAATGGGCAACTTAACCGGGGTTGACCCAAACAAGATAACCATGGAGGTAATGGGCAAAAGCGTGAAGATGGGGCACGCCGTGTTCCCCGGGGACAAGTATTCTTCTGGAGATGGAGCCAGGCCGCTCTTCAGCCTAGAAGCGTGAAGTATCTATCTTGGCATAATGGCAGACCGCCAATTGTCCCAACTATGTAGTGCGACCCTTATGGTCATTGACCATTTAACTTAACAACATGTATTGAGTGCATAAACGAAACTATGAGACCCTTCGCCTTCGCTCAGGGTGACACTGCTATAACTGTCATTCTGAGGGAGCCCTTCGCCCTGTCATCCTGAGGAGCGAAGCGACGAAGGATCTAGCTCAGGATAAACTCCGCGACCGAAGAATCTCACTCTGGGTAAACTCCGTGAAGGGTCTAGATTCCTCGCTTAGAATGACAATTGGCATTGCTAAATGGCCTTAAAAGGCTTGAAGCTCGCCACCAAAAGTTTTACACTGAAGCCGTGCCAGCAACACCATCTTTAGTCAAAGCACTACTCAAACCTGAAACCTATCCGCATAGCCCCAAAAAGGTGGAGCTGGTGCAGACCCAGATGTCCTTCCTCTTTCTCACCGGCGATTACGTTTACAAGGTCAAGAAGCCTGTAGACTTAGGCTTCCTGAACTATACGACTCTGGAAAAGCGCCGCTTTTTCTGCCATCAGGAAATAGAACTCAATAGACGCCTTTGCCCCGACATCTATTTAGAAGTCGTGCCCATAGTCAGTAGCCAAGGGCAAATTCGTCTTGGCAACGAAGGGGAGACAATCGAATATGCCGTGAAAATGAAGCAGCTCCCCAGAGAGCGGATGATGGACAGCCTTCTGCGCTTGAATCTCCTAACTGAGGAAATGGTGGTAAGAGTAGCCGAAAAGCTGGCAGGATTCCACGATAAAGCCAGGACAAGCCCCGAAATCAGCATCTACGGGAAACTGGACGCTATCACGATAAACACCGAAGAGAATTTCAACCAGACCAAGAAGTATATAGATATTTCCATACCTTCCCCGAAATACCACCGTATAAAGGCTTACACCGACAATTTCGTCACAACAAATAAACCCCTGTTCAGCAAGCGAGTAAAGGACGGCAGGATAAGGGATTGCCATGGTGATCTTCACGCTGCCCATGTCTGCCTTAGCAATGGAATCTATATCTACGACTGCATCGAGTTCAACGATAGGTTCAGATATGGTGATGTGGCTTCCGAAGTCGCCTTCCTGGCTATGGACCTCGACCGTTTCCAACGAGCTGACCTCTCTCAGGCGTTCATCAATGCCTATGTCCGACTGAGCCAGGATAAAGAGCTGCTCCAACTGTTAAACTTCTACAAGTGCTACCGAGCTTACGTTCGAGGCAAGGTAGAAAGCTTTAAACTGGACGACCCCTACATTTCAGAGAAAGAAGCCGCCTTAGCTATGGCACAGGGCTACTTTGACTTAGCCTACCGCTACACCAAAGAGAAACCCCTGCTTCTCATCACGGCTGGTCTGGTGGGCACCGGCAAGACCACTGTGGCTGAAGCTCTGAGTCGGAGCCTCGGGCTTATCATCATCTCCTCAGATGTCACCAGAAAGAAGCTGGCTGGCATCTCACCGACCGAGCATCGCTTCGAACAATTCCGAGGTGGCATATACTCCGAAGACTTCACCAGAAAAACCTACGATGAGATGTTTGCCCAAGCCAGAGAGCTTCTATCCCAAGGACAATCGGTGATACTAGACGCCTCCTTCAAGAAAAGACCGGACAGGTTGCAAGCCAAGAGCCTGGCTGAGGAGACAAAAGCCGATTTCGCCGTCGTCGAGTGCCTTCTAAACGAAGAGACCGTCAGGAGCCACCTTAAGCAAAGGCTTAAAGAAGGCTCTGTCTCCGATGGTCGCTGGGAAATCTTTGAGCAACAGAGGCAGGACTTCGATAAAATCACCGAATTCCCATCTAAAAACCACATAATACTTGACACATCCCAGCCAATGAGTAACATTATTAGAATAGTATCGGAGAGATTATTTAGTGTTTAGGGACTCTATCTATCATTCCATGTTCGTCACCTGTCATTCTGAGGGAGCGGAGCGACCGAAGAATCTTACTCAAGGTAAATTCCATAAAAAGAAGACTTTGAGATCCTTCGCTACGCTCAGGATGACAACTAAATCTCTGCTTAAGAAAGGATTTGGCAGTAATGGACTATCATATTAAAGACCTATCACTAGCTGACCAAGGGAAGCTGCGCATCGAATGGGCCAGCCGGGAGATGCCGGTACTAAAGTTAATCAAACAAAGGTTTACCAAAGAGAAGCCCTTGAAAGGTGTCCGCATCTCCGCCTGCCTTCATATCACCACGGAGACAGCCAATCTAGCTCTGGCCTTAAAGGATGGCGGCGCCGGGCTAGTCCTGTGCGCTTCAAACCCGCTGAGCACGCAAGATGATGCGGCAGCAGCCCTCGTTGAATATGGTCTGCCTACCTTCGCCATTAAGGGCGAAGATAACCAGACCTATTATCAGCACATAAATTCCGCCTTAGAACATAAACCACATCTCACCGTAGATGACGGCGCTGACCTGGTTAGCACCGCCCACCGTGAGCAAACTCAGCTTCTGGCTAATATAATCGGTGGCACCGAGGAAACAACTACCGGCGTGATAAGGTTGAGAAATATGGCAGACGAGGGGAAGCTGAAATATCCCATCATCGCCGTGAATGATGCCAAAACCAAACACTTCTTCGATAACCGTTACGGTACCGGGCAGAGCACCATTGACGGCATCACTAGAGCCACCAACGTCTTATGGGCAGGGAAAAAGGTTGTGGTCTGCGGCTACGGTTGGTGCGGCAGGGGTATAGCTCGTCGGGCTCAAGGGATGGGCGCTTTAGTGATTATAACTGAGGTAAATCCTATCTCAGCCCTTGAAGCAACTATGGACGGCTACCAAGTCATGTCCCTGAAGGAGGCAGCCAAGATAGGGGATATCTTCATCACCGCCACCGGTGATATCAATGCCATTGACAAAGCCCATTTATCCCAGATGAAAGATGGGGCTATTCTGGCCAACAGCGGCCATTTCAACGTCGAGATAAATATCCCGGCTTTAGAAGGTCTGGCAAAGGTAAAAAGGCAGATACGCGCCTTCGTTGAAGAATACACTTTAGCTGACGGACGCCGGCTTTATCTCTTGGGTGAAGGCAGGCTGATAAATCTGGCGGCAGCTGAGGGACATCCCGCCAGCGTCATGGACATGAGCTTCGCTAACCAGGCGCTATGTCTCGAGTATCTGGTTAAGAATAAAGGAAAGCTTCAGCCAAAGGTCTATCCTGTGCCCGATGAAATAGATAATGAGGTGGGGCGGCTGAAGCTTCAAGCCATGAATATAACAATCGATTCCCTGACCCAAAAGCAAAAGAAATACCTGGAAAGCTGGGAGGAAGGAACATAGCCTGGAAAGGGGCTTAATATGAAATACATTGGTTTAGACAATAAAGAGGGGATTGTAAACCGTTTTGCCCAGTACGTATCTTCGGGCAAGGCTGAGACGTTCAAAATGTTTGGCCTGGACTTCGTCTTCGGGCATAGAGAAGGGGCTTACGTCCGGGATGCGACGAGCGGCAAAAAATTGATTAACTGCCACTGCAACGGAGGGGTGTTCAACCTGGGACATCGCAATCCCAAAATCATCGCCGCCTTGACCAAGAGCCTTAAAGAACTGGACATCGGGAACCACCATTTCATCAGCGAGCAGAGGGCGATACTGGCGGAAAAACTGGCGGAGTTAACCCCCGGCGACCTCACCTATACTGTTTTTGGTGTTAGCGGAGGGGAAGCTATAGACCTGGCCATCAAACTGGCTAGAGGTTACACTGGAAAGCTAAAGGTAATCTCGGCTGTTGGTGGCTACCATGGCCATACCGGCCTGGCACTGGCAGCCGGTGATGAACAATATCGCAAGCCATTTGGCCCACAACCACCGGGATTTGTACAGGTGCCTTTTGGCGACATCGCAGCCCTGAGGCAAGTTATAGACAACAACACAGCAGCAGTGATATATGAAACCATACCCGCCACATCTGGAATGCCCATACCACCAGCAGACTTCTTCCCGCAGGTGAGAAAGCTCTGCAGCGAACACGGCGCCTTATTAATTATTGACGAGGTCCAGACCGGGCTGGGACGCACCGGCAAGCTCTGGGGAATCGAATATTACGATGTAGTGCCAGATATCATGGTCATCGGCAAGGGGTTATCAGGGGGAATATACCCTATGAGTGCCACGTGTTTCAAGAAAGAGCTTGAGTCCTTCTTTCACGAAAATCCTTTCATCCACGTGTCCACCTTCGGAGGTGCCGAAGTAGGTTGCCCCGTTGCCCTAGCGGTGCTGGAAGAATCATCACGGACTGAATTCCTCGAGCATGTGCGGGAATTAGCTAAGGTCTTTGCTGAGGGCTTCGAAGAGCTAAAGAGAAAGCATCCGACTATCCTGGTTGGCCTGAGGCAGCTCGGACTGATGATGGGCATTGAGATGGTAAATGACCAATGCGGGCCAATAATGACCAAGACCTGCTATGACCACGGGATTCTTTCCATCTATGCTAATAATGATAGGCGAGTTAGCCAGTTACTGCCGCCGTTGATTATAGATAAGAAGCTGGCTTACGAGATAGTGGAGCGTCTAGACGGCGTCCTAAAGGATATCAAGGAATTCTTGAGGCTTTAAATCTTTTGGGCAGGAGAAAAATGACTGACATAAAGATAAACATAGACCTGCTGAAAGAATTTGAGAGGGGACTTGACCCAAGTCATCCTGAGGCAAGCAAAATCCCGGCAAAAGTTCTAGGATATGGGGAGATGAGCACTGTCTTCGAGATAAAAGATGAATCACGGAAGAACCTGGCCTATAAACGCATACCCATCTTTAAATACCAGAAAGAACTCGGCCACTATGAAGATATATATTACAAATACAACCGCACCCTGAAAGACGTGATAGGAATCAATGTGCCACCCTGGGGTTTTACCTCTTTTCCCTGCGAGCAAGGATACATCGTTGGCTATGATGTTCAAGAAAAACTACCTCCAGAATCATTTGGCAACAAGGCTATACATACCCTCAACGACGACGATATAGTGACTCTGTTCCGCTTAATCCTGAGACAGCTAAGAAAGGTCTGGGATTTCAACAAAGAAAAAACCTCGCTTGAAATCGGCATCGATGGGCAGATATCCAACTGGGTAATAAAGGATTTCGACACCAACAACCCACATATAGGCCCAGAGACACAGCTTTACTATGTTGACACCAGCACCCCTTTCATTCGGAAACATGGGGTGGAGCAGCTTGACCCGGAATTATTCCTGCGCAGCGCACCCTCCTTCCTCCTCTGGCTCATCCGCTGGCTGTTCCTCGAAGACGTAATGACCCGCTACTATGATTTTCACCTGGTCGTGGTAGACTTTATCGCCAATTTTTACAAAGAACAGCGACCCGAGCTCATCCCCAGACTCGTTGAGGTTGCCAATGGCGTCTTCACCACTGAGGCAAACCACCTAAACATAGCTCCTGTTAGCATTAAGGAGGTACACTCGTATTACAAAGAAGATGCTTTGATATGGACTATCTTCCTGGCGATGAGAAGGCTTGACCGCTTTATACACAAATGGATTCTACGCAAACCATATATCTATATTTTGCCCGGAAAGATAAAGAGGTGATAATGATATTTATCAACGCTACTTCTCAATGTAGCCGCGACCCTTTAGGGTCGCTTTCCCGTAGCGAGGCTAAAACCCCGCAACTACATCAATAAACAAGGAGGGTGTTTATTAACTCCGACTGTCATTGCGAACCCTTCGCCCCTTGTCATTGCGAGCCGAAGGCGTGGCAATCTCAATCTCACTGTCCCCCCACTACCGAGATCGCCACGGGGCTGACGCCCCTCGCGATGACAGAAAAGAAGCAGGGATTGCGGAGCTTGTTTCGAGCATAAGCGAGGAATCTCGCTTCTCACAATGACGAATTAAGGTTGTTAAACAATCTCAATTGATTCTGAAACAACCAGGCAATATAATAGAGAACCTTTTAAAAGGAGATAAAAATGCCAAGCAGCTTTAAAGACACTTCCTCATACTTTTTTGCCTCGGAGTCGGTCACTGAGGGGCATCCTGACAAGCTCTGTGACCAGGTCTCCGATGCCGTCCTTGATGCCATATTAGAGCAGGACCCTTTTGCCAGAGTTGCCTGCGAGGTTGCCGTGACCATTGGACTGGTAATAGTTTTAGGTGAGGTTACCACCAAGTGCTACGTAGAAGTACCCGAAATTGTACGCCAAGTGATCAAAGACGCTGGCTACATCAAGCCAGAGTACAGTTTTGACTACCAGAGCTTGGGCACCCTGGTATCCATAAAACAACAATCAGCCGATATCTCCGCTGGAGTCAGCCAGGCAATAGAAGTGAGAGAGAAGGCCAAAGACACTGACGACCTGGACAAAACCGGTGCCGGTGACCAGGGGATGATGTTCGGTTTTGCCTGCACCGAGACGCCTGAACTTATGCCGCTGCCCATCGCGCTGGCCAATAAGCTGTGCCGATGTCTGGCACAGGTAAGGAAGGAGGGAATTCTGCCTTATCTTCGGCCTGATGGCAAGTCTCAGGTAACTGTAGAGTACGACCATGGCCGCCCTAAAAGAATAGATTCGGTAGTTATCGGTGCTCACCACGACCCCGATGTAGATAACAATACTATCAGGCGAGACATAATAGAAAAGGTAATAAAAGCTGTTATTCCAGCTAACCTGCTGGATGATAAAACTAGATATTACGTTAACAGTGCCGGGCGCTTTGTTATCGGTGGGCCGGTATCCGACACCGGTTTCACCGGCCGTAAGATCCTGGTCGATACCTATGGTGGTGCCTGCCGCCATGGGGGGGGCTGTTTTTCTGGCAAAGACCCAACCAAAGTTGACCGCTCCGCCAGCTACATGGCCCGATACGCTGCCAAGAATCTGGTAGCTGCCGGCCTTGCCGACCGCCTTGAGGTTCAGGTCGCCTATGCCATCGGCGTTGCCCGTCCTCTGTCGCTATCTGTCGAGACCTTCGGCACAGGTAAGGTGCCTGACAAGGTTATCCTCGAACTCATCAAGAAGCACTTCGATTTCCGACCTGAAGCCATCATTAGATATCTCGACCTGCGCCGTCCCATTTATAGGCAGACGGCTACTTACGGGCACTTCGGCAGAGATGACCTCGACCTGCCCTGGGAGAATACAGACAAGGCCGATATCATAAGAGCCGAGGCGGGAATATAGATTAGAAAGTGAGCACATGGATAAAACTATCAAATTTGGCACTGATGGCTGGCGAGCCGTTATCGCCGAGGATTTTACTTTCGACAATGTCCGGGCTTGTGCCCAGGGAGTAGCCAACTATCTGAACCAGGCCAGGCTAGCTAAACAGGGGCTTGTTATCGGCTATGACACCCGTTTTGCTTCCGAAGATTTTGCCGCTGCCGCTGCCGAGGTAATTGCTGGCAATAAAATTAAGGTAAACCTCTGCTCCAAAGCAACGCCGACCCCGGTAATAAGCTACGCCGTCACCGCCACTGAGTCAGCCGGGGCCATAATCATCACCGCCAGCCACAACCCGGCCCGCTGGAACGGCTTCAAATACAAAGATAGCACCGGCGCCAGCTCCTCCACAGAGCTAGCCGCACAAATAGAAAAGAATGCCAATGAGGTGCTATCCACAGGCGGTGTGAAGCGGCTTCCCCTGGCTGACGGCCTGAACAGCGGACTGATAGCCTACTTAGACCCGGATCCGGTTTACTTCAAGCAGCTAGAGCGACTTGTTGACCTGGAAGCCATTCGCCACAGCCATTTAAAGGTTATCGTCGACTCTATGTATGGGGCCGGCATAGGCTATTTCAGGGAGCTCCTCGAAGGCGGTGAAATAGAAGTCATAGAGATTAACGGTAAGCGCAATCCCTCGTTCCCCGGAATTCAACCTGAGCCAATCGCCAAGAACCTGACCAAACTTTCAAACACGGTCAAAGAACAGAAGGCAGATGTTGGGCTGGCAAACGATGGCGATGCCGACCGAATCGGCATCGTCGATGAAAAAGGAAACTTCCTCAACCAGCATCAGGTATTCGCTCTGCTTGCCCTCTACTTTCTCGAAGTCCGCGGTGAGCGAGGCGCCATAGTCGAGACCGTGACCGATTCCAGAATGCTACACATCCTGGGAAAGCTCTTCAATGTACCCGTCTATGAGACACTGGTAGGCTTCAAATATGTAGCCCCGCTGATGATAGAGAAAGATGCCCTCATCGGCGGTGAGGAGAGCGGCGGCTATGGCTTCCGGGGTCATGTCCCTGAGCGCGATGGCATCCTCGCCGGCCTGTATTTCCTCGACTTCATAATAAAAACGGGCAAGACCCCTTCACAGCTATTAGACTATTTATTCAGCAAGGTGGGGCCGCACTATTATGACCGCCTTGATTTTCACGTCTCACCGGGCGACCATAAGAAATTGACCGAGAAGCTTACGCAGCGCTCTATCGATTCTATCGCCGGCACAAAGGTAGCCAGGCTGGATACCACCGACGGTTATAAATACTGCCTGGCTGATGATTCCTGGCTGCTCATCCGCTTCTCCGGCACCGAGCCGCTCGTCCGCATCTATGCCGAAGGTCACAGCCCGGAGCAAGTCCAGAAACTGCTGGAAAGCGGCAGAAAGTTGCTAGGTCTTTAAAGTATGGTCAATCTAGATGACTTAGGTGTATACAGGCGTCTTGACCCAGCAAATATGCTGGAACACCTTCACGGCTTGCCTCAGCAATGCCGCGCCGCCTGGCACAAGGCTAAAGACTTTGAGCTACCCAGAGATTACGCCAGCATTGACAAAGTGGTCATTTTAGGTATGGGCGGCTCAGCTATAGGCGGCGGTTTGCTCCGCAATTTTGTTTCACGACTAACCAAGCCCATCGTCTTCGTCACTCGGGACTATGACCTGCCAGCCTTCGTTAATGAAAGGACACTAGTTATCGCCTCGAGCTATTCAGGAAATACCGAGGAAACGCTTTCCGCCTTCTCTCAGGCTCTGGAAGGGAAGTGCAAAAAGCTGGCCATGACCACCGGCGGCAAGCTGAAGGCCCTGGCCCAAAACACCAAAGTGCCAGTTTTCGTTATAGACCATGCTTACCAGCCCCGAGCTGCCATAGGATACAGTTTCATGCCTCTGATAGCCTTCCTTCAAAAACTGGGTTTTCTCAAAGACAAAATGGCTGAGGTCGAGGCGATGATTCAAGACCTTGAGAAGCTGCTGGGAGAGCTGAAGGAGACCATGCCCACAAGCTCAAATCCAGCCAAGCAACTGGCAACCAAGCTGCAGGGCAAAATAGCCGTGATTTACGGCGCTGGCATTCTCTCTGCGGTCGCCCGCCGCTGGAAGACCCAGATTAACGAGAACAGCAAGTCCTGGGCTTTCCACGAGACTTTCCCCGAGCTCAACCACAACGCCGTCGTCGGCTACCAGTTCCCCGCAGAATTAGCCTCCAAGTTATATGTAGTCTTGCTCCGCTGCCCTTCTCTCCACCCCCGAACCTTGATTCGCTACCAGGTAACCTGTGAGCTTCTGGGGCAGAACAGCATCAGCCACCAGCTCATAGACAGCCAGGGCGAAAGCGGACTGAGCCAGATGATGAGCCTGATCTACCTCGGCGATTGGGTTAGCTATTATCTGGCAATCCTCTACCAGACAGACCCCACGCCGGTGAAAGTCATTGACTACCTGAAAAAGCGGCTGAGTGAAGCGAAGTAGGGTTCGAATTATACTAAGTCGAGGTTACATCAGCATCCATGGAATCTGTATCCATCCGCCATGCCCTGAGTAGAGGCGCCTTCCATGCCGTTCTTGGGGCAACGTTTGCCACTGCCCTGCTCCTCTGGCCACGACTTTTGGTACTGGCAGCTTTAGCTACAGCCACTGTCGGTTTCTTAATCTTTGAAGCCGCAAGGTTACGTGTACCATCTTTAAGACGTTGGTTTTCCGCCTTGTTTGCCCCGCTTCTGCGCAAGGAAGAGGAGGATAAACTCACCGGAAGCAGCTATTTTCTAATCGGCTGTTTACTCACCGCCGTAACATTTCCAAAAGATATCGCATGTTTAGCCATCCTGTTTTTATCCTTCGGTGACCCCACTGCCACGGTAGTCGGTATATGGAAGGGGCGGAAAAAGCTCTGGGGCAGAAGCGTAGAGGGAGACATAGCCTGTCTTATCGCCTGTATCCTCGTCGGAACTCTGGTCGCTATAATTCTGGAGAACCCAACACTAATAGTCGCCATCGTTGGGGCGATCTTCGCCACCCTGTTTCAAGCATTACCACTGCGGCTAAACGATAACTTGACCATCCCACTGGGCAGCGCCACAGCTATGATGCTTGCCAGCACTCTGCAATCTTGCCTTTACCATTAAAACTCAGGATAATTAGCCTGCGCTACCCAAAAACGCAGTGAGACATTCCAGATTTATTCATAATGACGGTTTTTTCATAAACACGGAGGTGAATCGAATGAGAAGTCTAGTAATCGGTTTTAGAGCAGCGCTTCTGATTCTAGCAGCTTTCTTTTTGTTGGGAGCGAATATTAGTTGTGGTGCTCCAAGGCAAGAAAAGGCGGTCACGACCCCCGAAGTTCTCAGTAAACACTGTGAGGAAGCTATCGGCGAGCCGCGGGTTGAGCAGATTTCCGAGCATGTCTGGGTCGCCCTGGGTTACGACCAAGCGAATACCGCCTTGATACACACTGAAGACGGTAATGTAATAGTGGATGTTTCTATGAGCCCGGTAGCAGCCAGGGCGGTTAAGCAAGCGCTACTAGAAAAAGCTCCCTGTGGCCCGATTAAGGCGATTATCTACACGCACAGCCATATTGACCACGTAGGCGGTGCCTCGGTCTGGGCGGAGGAAAAGAACACGCAAATATGGGCGACGGATGCCTTCATCGAGCACTTCTTCAAGCAATATGGATTGTTCATAAAGGCAGAAACCACACGCGGAGTGCGCCAATTCGGATTCAATGTACCACAGGAAGAGTTGCCCTGCTGTGCCATCGGTGCACGCACTTATTATCAAGCCTCATTTGAAAGCGGAGTTCTAATGCCCACACATACTTTCTCCGGATCCAAGACCCTTGAAATCGGTGGCCTGCAAATTGAAATGCGCGAGGGCTACGGCGAAACGCATGACCAGCTTTTTGTGTGGATACCTGAAGACAAGACCTTAATCCCGGCCGATAATTTCTACTGGGCATTCCCCAATCTCTACACCATCCGTGGAACCAGCCCCAGGCCTGTTGACGAATGGATTAAGAGCCTGGATGAAATGCGGCGGTTGGAACCAGAACACCTGGTCCCTATGCACACAAAACCGATTCACGGCAAAGAGGAAATCGCCGAAGCTTTGACTAATTACCGTGACGCCATCCAATGGGTTCGAGACGAGGTGGTTAGAAGGGCGAATAGAGGAGAGGACATTGACACTATAGCCGAAAGCATAAAGCTTCCTACCCACCTGGCTGAGAAACCTTACTTGCGCGAACTATATGGGCAGGTGGACTGGTCCGCCCGCGGCATCTACACCAATTCGCTCGGATGGTTCGACGGCAGGCCGGATAAGCTTTACCCACTTCCTCATAACGAGGTGGCCAAGCGGGAAGTAATGCTTATGGGTGGGCCGGAAAAAGTGCTGGAGCTGGCCGACCAGGCTTCACAAACAGACGACGCACGCTGGGCCATACATTTGTTAGCAAAACTTCAAGACAGCGGTCTGGCAAGCGATGAGCTGGCTAAATTACTGTCTGAGAAGCTGGTGGAAAGTTATAGGGCATTGGCACAAACAATCAGTAACACTAACGGCCGGGCTTACCTGCTGGAATCGGCACTAGAACTCAGCCAAGACATGCCTGAACCCCAAAGTCCTAAAATCAGTGAGAAGATGGCCTCAAGTATTCCGCTGGAAACAATATTTTCACACATGGCAGTCCGCCTGAATCCCGAAAAATCCAGCAACATTCATGAATCCGTGCACTTTGTCTTCCCCGATGAAAACAAACGGTTCGTAGTTACGGTGCGAAACGGAATTGCCGAAATAGTTGAAGGTGAACCGCTACCGGGCACGCCTGAGCCGGTAGCTATAATCTCCGCCGATTCTCAAACTTATCGCATGGTGGCCATGGACATGTCAAGCCCCGTATCTGCATACGCATCAGGCAAGATAACAATTGAAGGTAGCTGGCCGGGATTCTTGAAGTTTATGAGTCGCTTTCAAACCGCAGGGGACTAATAACTAAAGCGTGATACCTCCACTCAACACTCTGTAAAATATTACAACAGCCATGAAAGGAGGCTCTGTATGAGACCTAAGATATTTCTTGTCCAATCCGAAGGGTTAGGGAGGGGGGACGAGCAGCTAGGCTCGATGCTGATGGCTAATTTTCTTCGGCTACTGGGCGAAAGCCAGGACAAGCCAGGCAGCCTGATATTCTGGAATGCCGGAGTACGCCTGCTGTGTGAAGGCTCCCCAGTTTTGAACCGTTTGAAACAGCTTGAAGAACAGGGTGTGGAGCTTCTGGCCTGTTCCACCTGTCTTGAACACTTCGATTTGATGGACAAGCTGGCAATCGGCAAGCCAACAACGATGGCAACGTCTATCCAGTCTATGCTCAATTGTGACGTAGTAAGCCTGTGACCCAAAGGGTAAACAGCAGCTAATGTTGCTCTTCATACATCGGTTTCTTTATAATATCTGCCAGTTGTCTTCAGCCAACTGAACGAAAGAAAGGGGGTGACGCTATGGTTGTCCTGAATCGCAGAGTTTGATTCGGTATCGACATGATGCGCGTTGTGCATCAACTGCATCGTGCTGCGTGGAAAGCCAGCAACGTCGCCCCGATTACTACGCCTCGCTAGTCATCCTCCGGGCTCCGCCGTTATGATTTCCACGTAGTGGGAAAATCTATAACGAAAGGAGCTTTTTAATGTCTTCTGTCTCACGGTTCCTCACATCTCACTGGGGGCCAATCCTGACTGGCCTTGTCGTTGGTATTCTGGCACCTATTCTGGTCAAACTGGGCAATCCCGGCAATATGGGCATTTGCATGGTCTGCTTTGCCCGGGATATCGCCGGCGCACTGGGCCTGCACCAGGCAAGCGTCGTACAGTACATCAGGCCTGAAATCATCGGTCTTTTATTCGGCGCTCTTATTGCCGCCTTAATCTTCCGTGAATTTAAGCCGCGCACCGGCTCCGCTCCTCTGGTACGTTTTCTTCTTGGTATGTTCGCTGTGTTCGGCGCCCTGGTTTTCCTGGGATGCCCCTGGCGTGCCTACCTGCGGCTTTCTGGAGGCGATTGGAACGCCATCTTTGGTATTTTGGGGTTAATAGCCGGTATCGGCATAGGGATTGTTTTTCTGAGGATGGGCTTCAGCCTGGGACGTAACCGCCCAGCACCAAAAGCCCTGGGATGGATGATGCCCGCCGTCATGATAGCTTTGCTTGTGCTTTTGATAGCCGCTCCTCAGTTCGGGCGGGACGCCAGCGGGAATCCCACCGGCCCCATCTTCTTTTCAGAAAAAGGACCGGGCAGCCTGCATGCCCCGCTGATTATTTCACTGGCCATCGGGCTTGTTATCGGCTTTCTGGCTCAAAGAAGCCGTTTCTGCACCGTGGGCGCCATACGCGATATGATACTGCTGCGTGATTCACACCTGCTCAACGGCATCGCTGCGCTGATTGTTGCCGCCTTCATTACCAACCTGGTACTTGGCCAGTTCCACCCCGGCTTTGAAAACCAGCCGGTGGCCCATTCTAACGGCTGGTGGAATTTTGGAGGTATGGCATTAGCGGGTCTAGCCTTTACCCTGGCTGGTGGTTGCCCCGGGCGGCAGCTTTTCCTGGCCGGAGAAGGCGATGGTGACGCCGCCATATTTGTCTTCGGGATGATAGTGGGCGCTGGGTTTGCCCATAATTTTAGCATAGCCAGCTCTCCGACTGGCCCGGCTGCATTTGGACCGATTACGGTGATAGTTGGACTGGTGATATGCGTAATCATCGGATTGACAATGCGGGAAGCAAAAGCATAGGAGGTTTATCATGAGTGATATACATACTGTAGATGCTCGCGGGCTGTCATGTCCCCAACCGGCAATGCTGGCTCGCCAGGCTCTGGAAAAAATGGACAAGGGAACGATAGAGGTTCTTGTAGATTCAACCACCGCACGTGAAAACGTTTCACGTTTAGCCCGAAATTCTGGCTGGAATGTAACTGTTGAAGACCAGCCTGAAGGCAGTTATCGAATTATGTTGAAGAAATGATCTACCTGGACAATGCAGCAACATCGTGGCCCAAGCCGCCTGAAGTCTTAAGAGCCATGACCAACGTATTGGAGCGTGCCGGGGGTAACCCCGGCCGCTCCGGACACCAGCTGTCCATTGAGGCAGCACGGATAATGTATCAGGTAAGAGAAGACATCGCCGAGTTTTTTCACGCGGGCGACCCTCTACGGGTGGTCTTCACCAGCAACGCTACCCACGCCATCAATCTAGTCCTGAGAGGGCTACTCAAGCCCGGAGACCGGGTTGTTACCAGTTCTATTGAACACAACGCGGTAATGCGACCGCTGCGAAGCCTGGAAAAGCAGGGCGTCAATCTGCACGTGATTCCTTGCGCTTCCGACGGCAGCCTCGATGTCAAACAGGTCGCCAAAGCGCTGAGTTTCGGTGCCCGGCTCGTGGTTATAAACCATGCCAGCAACGTGGTGGGAACTATATTGCCTGTTGCTGAGATTGCCCCTATTGCGCACCAGGCTGGCGCCTTGCTCCTGGTGGACGCAGCACAAACGGCAGGTATCATGTCCGTTGATATACAGGCGATGGGCATTGACCTGCTGGTATTCACCGGGCACAAAGCTTTGCTGGGACCGCCTGGCATCGGTGGACTTGTCATCAGCCATAGTGTTGATGTCTCACAGATTGAACCTCTAATCAGCGGTGGCACCGGAAGTCAGTCGGAATTGGAGGAGCAGCCTGACTTCCTTCCCGACAAATTTGAAAGCGGTACCCCCAACATTGTGGGAATAGCCTGTTTACATGCCGGCATACACTGGCTCATAGGTAGAGGTATTCAGGCAATCTGGGCGCATGAAAAAGAACTTGCGTATGCTCTCATTGACGGCCTATCTGCCATACCCAATGTCGAAATACATGGAACATGCAACCCTGACAGGTCAGTAGCCATCGTGTCCTTTACCGTTGCCGGCAGGCATGTCTCGGAGATCGGGCTGAGGCTTGACGAAGAACATGGCGTCTTGACACGCGTTGGGTTGCACTGCGCTCCAGCAGCACACAAGACAATCGGTTCATTTCCCGAAGGGACTATACGGCTGGCGCCCGGTGTCTTTACAACCAGAGATGATATTCATACAGCGATACGGGCGATAGAGAAGGTGGTCCGGTCATGACACACGGTGTAGTCCTTTTTCATACAACATCAGCAGCTATGCGTGCTGAGAAGGTACTGATGAAAGCAGGGTATGCTATCAAGCTCATCCCAACCCCACGTGAATTTTCCAGTGACTGTGGCATTGCGCTCCGCTTCGATTGGAATCAGCATGATCAAGTCAAATCCTTGCTGGATGCGGCGCATGTGGAGATTGACGCCATACGCCAGATGTAATACGGAACCTCGCCCGAGTCATTTTGATGGGCAAGCTGGCAATCGGCAAGCCAACAACGATGGCAACGTCCATTCAATCCATGCTCAACTGCGATGTAGTCGGCCTATAATTAGGCTAATTTGCATTAGAAGAAGAGCGAGCCAACAGTCTAGAGTATCTTACTGATTTCCGTCAGCTCGGAAGCTTTACCGCTTGGTATATTGAGGGGCTTTGCGGGCGCGCTTGAGTCCGTATTTCTTGCGCTCTTTGATGCGGGCATCACGGGTTAGCAGCCCTTCCTGACGCAGGAGAGGTTTGAACTGCTCGTTAGCTTCAACCAGGGCTCGAGCAATGCCATGTCGAATAGCCCCAGCTTGCCCAGTGAGACCACCACCGGTCACCTTGATCTCAACATTGAACTTCCCCACAGTATCAGTCGCCACGAATGGGTGTTCAATAAGGCGGCGATGCTCGAGGCGAGGGAAAAGCTCCTGGTAGGGCTTACCATTGACAATAATCTCCCCCCTGCCTCCAGAGAACAGCTTCACTTGCGCTATGGCGCATTTGCGCTTGCCTGTGCCGCGGTCATAAGTCTGAGTAGTCACGAGATTTCACTCCCTTTTGCAGTTGCTTTTGTACCAGCGACCTGTGCCTGGTGGGGATGGCTATCGCCGGCATAAACCTTTAGCTTTTTAAACATGGCTCTACCCAACCGGTTATGCGGCAACATACCTTTAACCGCATGCTCAATCACTCTGGTAGGGTGAGCAGCCAGCATCTTTTCGAAAGTCTCAGCTTTCATGCCGCCAGGGTAGCCTGAATGATGATAGTAGGTTTTCTGCTTGGCTTTCTTCCCGGTAACTCTAACCTTGGCGGCGTTGAGCACAATGACATAGTCGCCGGTATCTAGATACGGAACGTATGTCGGCTTATGCTTACCCATGAGCAAGCTTGCTATCTGAGTGGCAAGCCTGCCTAAAGTCTTCCCAGAAGCATCAATAACATGCCACTGGTGTTCGACATCTTTAGCTTTAGTTGAATATGTCTTCATGTTGCCAGCTCCAGATTGCCGGGGTAATTAACTTTAGTAAGACAAAGACCACAAGCCGGAGCGGTCGGCCCGGCCAGGACCAGCGTCTTTGTCTCCATAATCTGATGAAATTCCTCAAGCCCTACTTTACCCAGTCCTACCCTTATTAGCAAGCCTACAGTATTGCGAACCTGATGAGTCAGAAAAGAATTGGCAGTCATACGGAAAGTGGCCAGGTCATCCTTCTTTGCCACCCTGGCTTCATAGACAGTACGCACCGTGCTTCTTAGCTTACCTAAAGCGGTGGCAAAGGAGGCGAAGTCGTGTTCACCTTCAAGAAATTTACATGCCTTATTCATAGCTTTAATATTCAACTTCTTGGGCACAAAATAAGCAAAACCCTCGAACAGAGGCGACCGAGTTGAACTATTCAAAATGTAATAATCATATTCTCGACTCACAGCATCACGCCTAACATTAAAATCCATATTCACTTTGCAAGCGCCCTTAACCGCAATGTCCCTCGGCAGATAGTAATTTAAGGCTCTAACAAATGTCTGTGGAGGCAAGGCAGACTTAGTCCGGAAGCTAACTACCTGGCCTCTGGCATGTACGCCAGTGTCAGTCCGGCTGGCAGCAATTACACGGCTGCTTTCTCCGGTAAGCCTCCGTATGGCCCGTTCCAGTTCAGCCTGAATTGTGGGCAGGTTAGCCTGCCACTGGAAGCCATAATAATTTCTGCCGTCATACTCCACAACCAAAACGATCTTGTTAAAACTGTTAAAGAGCTTCACTAATACAGCGTCTTGTTATTCTACCATCTCAACCTGGGCTAGCCGCGCTCCATCACCGACCCGCCGTCCCAATTTGACTAGTCGTGTATAACCCCCGGGACGTTCCGCATACCTGGGCGCGAGCTCGTTAAATATCTTGTCAACGAGCTTCTTGTCAGTAACAAAAGCCAAAGCCCGACGCCGAGAAGCCAGGCTGCCTTCCTTCCCCAGAGTAATCATCTTCTCGGCTAGGCCCCGAATCTCCTTTGCCTTAGCCTCGGTGGTGACAATTTTTTCGTATTTAACCAAATCAGACACCAAGTTGCGGTACAAAGCCCAACGGTGCGCTGTAGGCCTGCTCAGTTTTCGTCCGGCTATACGATGTCTCAATCCGTAATCTTCCCTTCAATGCTTTCAGCGCTTTCGTCTTTTTCAGAAGCCAAAGCTCTTGATACCCTCTTCTTTTCCTTTTTCTCCTTAGCCTCGGGAATGAAAGGCAGGTCAAGCCGCTTAAGAGCTGCCTCGACTTCTTCCCTAGATTTGGCTCCGAAGCCGGCTAAGCCACATAGACCGTCTAGACCTCTTTCCAGAATCTGACCCAAAGTGGTAACACCACCTCTTCTTAAGCTGCTATAGGTATGTGTGGATAAATTCAACTGGTCTAGAGGCATCAGGTATTGCTCTGGTGGAATCAGCCGCTGCCATGCCACTTCGGCTCCCTCCGGTGTAATGGCTCTGGCCAGTTCACGGAAGCAACCAAACTGCTCTATCAGGATAGATGCGCTCTGACTAACTGCCTCTATCGGAGATACGGAGCCATCAGTCCAAACTTCCAGGATAAGTTTCTCCTGGTTACTCCCCTCTCTAAGGCTGCTAGGCTCAACCAAGAAATTGACCTTACGAACCGGGGTGAAAATAGCATCTATGGGAATCGTCCCAATGGGCAGGCTATCGCTGGAACTGGCTGGCACATAGCCTCTACCTATCTCGACGTTAAACTCGATACTGAGCTTAGCCTTTGGAGAGTCCAGAGTAGCCAGATAAAGCTCGGGGTTAACGATTTCGAAATCTGCCGATGGCTTAATGTCACCAGCACAGACTTGCCCTTCTCCCCCGACCTCCAGTCTCATCTTCCCAGAACGCTGGGCAAGATGACGAAGGCGTATTCCCTTGACGTTAAGCAGGAAATCTATTGCATCCTCCTTAACGTGAGGGATTGTTGAGAATTCATGCTGGACACCCTCAATCATGACCCAGGTTATTGCAGCACCGGGTAAAGAGCTGAGAAGCACCCGGCGCAGGCTGTTACCTAATGTAACTCCAAAACCCTTCTCTACAGGTTCGGCACTAAAACGACCATAGATTTCAGTGCCTTCGACACATTCTACCTTTGGTAGTGCTAAGCCAGCCAAGAAGCCTCCTTAACGGGAATAATATTCAACGATAGCTTTTTCATCAAACTTAACTTCAATATCCTCACCTGTTGGCAGGTTAACGATTCGACCGGCCAGTTTTTCTTTATCCAGAGCCAGCCAGCCGGGAACGGTCCTGCCCTCAATTTCTTGAACGAGCGCTTTGTAATATTCAGTTTTGGTACTACTTTCTCGCCAGGCAATAGCATCACCGGGCTTCACCAGACAGGAGGGGATATCCGTCTTGCGGCCGTTTAAGAGAAAGTGACCATGGCGTACCAGTTGTCTGGCTTGAGAGCGGGAGCTGGCAAAGCCTAAACGGTAAACCACATTGTCTAACCGTCTCTCTAGCAAAATTAAGAGGTTCTCGCCAGTTATGCCGGGAAGCCTTTTCGCCTCAGCAAAGAATTTGCGGAATTGTCGTTCCAAAAGTCCGTAACTATAGCGAGCCTTCTGCTTCTCCTGCAACTGAAGCCCACGGTCAGACTTCTTTGCGCGCCGCTTTCTGATACCAGTATACCCAGGGGGAACATCCCTGCGCTCCACAGCGCACTTGGAGGTAAAGCACCTATCCCCCTTAAGCATTAATTTGTCGCCAACACGACGACATAAACGACAATTAGCCTGTGTATACCGTCCCATTTCTACACTCGCCTTCTCTTACGAGGCCGGCAACCATTGTGCGGAACAGGAGTTACGTCCTTAATCCCAGTAACCAAAATCCCTGAAGCCTGGATGGCTCGAATCGCTGCCTCGCGACCGCTGCCGGGACCTCGGATATATACCTCGACCTGACGCAAACCATGTTCCTTAGCTTTTTGAGCAGCGCCCTGCGCCGCCAATTGAGCTGCATAGGGCGTACCTTTTCGAGACCCTTTGAACCCAGCTGTGCCGGGACTTCCCCAGGCGATAACATTGCCTTTCTGGTCAGTAAGAGTAATAATTGTATTATTAAAGGTAGATTGGATGTAAGCTTTACCTTCAGCAATATGCTTGCGCTCTCGCCTTCTTACCCCGGTTTTCTTTTTCTTAGGCATATCCTTCCATCACTCCTTTACTTCTTAGTCGTTCCACGCCTCTGTCCGCGGCCAGCCACTGTCTTGCGAAGACCACGCTTGGTCCGAGCATTAGTTCGTGTCCGCTGCCCTCGAACCGGCAATCCGCGACGATGCCTTAGACCTCGATAACTGCCGATTTCAATAAGCCGCTTAATATTAAGATTAACTTCCTTCCGAAGTCCGCCTTCTACTTTATATTCTTTATCGATAACCTCGCGAATACGGCTAACCTCCTGCTCGCTAAGGTCCTTTACCTTAGTATCAGGGTTTACACCACTGGAAGACAAAATCCGACGGCTTGAAGCAGGGCCGATGCCATAGATATACTGTAAAGAAATCTCAACCCTTTTATCTTTTGGAATGTCCACACCAGCGATACGTGCCATATCTCATCACTCCTACGTTATCCTTGGCGCTGCTTATGCTTGGGGTTCTGACAAATAACCCGAACCACTCCACGGCGCCTGATAATCTTGCATTTATCGCACCGACGCTTAACAGAAGACCGCACTTTCATAATTAACTACCTTAAATCGCAAAAACCTTATAATAATAAACCTTGTCGGCATTTATGTCAAAATGTAAATTGCCCATGACTACTTAAACCGATAAGTGATTCTCCCCCGCTTCAAATCGTAAGGCGAAAGCTCCACTAGCACTTTGTCTGCTTGCAAAATCCTAATATAATGCTTCCTCATTTTACCCGAAATATGAGCTAAAACCTCATGCCCGTTAGCCAATTCCACGCGAAATGTAGCATTAGGTAAAGATTCAATCACTGTGCCTTCAACCTCTATTGCTTCTTTCTTAGGCATACTACACTTCTATTATAGTAGAGTCAGTACCTCCGCTTCACCCTGGCTAATAGCGATAGTATGCTCAAAATGAGCTGAAATGCTGCCATCTGCAGTGAGCACTGTCCATCTGTTCTCAGCAACCCGTGTCCGCCAGTCTCCAGCAGTCACCATCGGCTCCACCGCCAAAGTCATGCCTTTTCGCAAAAGAGGGCCTTCGCCAGGCGAGCCAAAGTTTGGCACTGAAGGGTCTTCATGCAAGTCTCTACCTACTCCATGCCCGGAATACTCCCGAACCACAGAAAATCCCCTTGTCTCAACGTAGTTCTGAATAGCTGATGAAACATCTCCTAGGTGGGCACCATTACGTGCTGCCCTTATTCCAACCATCAACGCGGCTTCGGTAACCGATAAGAGTTCCTGAGCTTTAGGGCTAATTCCACCTACCCCAACTGTTATGGCCCCATCACCATGGAAGCCATCAACGATCGCCCCAAAGTCCAAAGAGACTACATCACCTTCATCCAATCGCCGCTCTCCGGGAATACCATGGACAATCTCATCATTCACCGAAACGCATAGATGTGCCGGGAAGCCTCGATAACCTTTGAATGAAGCCTTAGCTCCATATTTCTTCAGTTCACTTGCAGCCACTGAGTCCAGCTGACTGGTCTTAATCCCTGGCTTTATTTCTTCCCTCAACCTTTGTAAAACAGCCGCTACGATTTTTCCAGCTTGTCGCATAATAGCCACTTCCTGTGATGACTTTATCACAGTCATTTGGTTTTCACCAGCTTGAGCCCGAGAGCATTAATTATCTTCTCGGATACCTCCTCTATGCCGAGCTTACCATCCACTGCAACGAGTTTCCCCTCTGCCTTATAGTAATCCAAGACAGGCGTAGTCTGAGCAAAATAGACTTTCAATCGTTCTTTTACCGTCTCCTCAGTATCGTCAGAGCGCTGATATAACTCACCACCACATTTATCACATATGTTGCGAACTTTTGGTGGTGAAGTCACCTCATGGTAAGGTGTCTGACACTTGCGGCATATCCAACGCCCACTAAGACGCTTTAATAGTTCCTTCTCAGGCGCCTCGATGTATATTGCTTTATCTATAGCCTCCCCACGACTGGTCAACATTCTGTCAAGCGCCCTAGCTTGCTCAATAGTCCGAGGAAAGCCATCGAAAACACACCCTGATTTACAATCAGGCTCATTGAGCCGCTCCGAGATTAGCTGAATTGTTACTTCATCAGGAACCAGAGCACCTTTATCCATATAAGCTTTTACCGATTTCTCTAGCTTGGTTCCTTTATCCACCGCCTGTCTAAAAAGGTCGCCCGAAGCTATATGAGCTAATCCCAATTTTCGTGAAATTATAGCTGCCTGAGTCCCTTTACCTGCCCCTGGAGCACCGAGAAAAACTAAAAACATTCGTGTATCTCCCTACTTCAGGAAACCTTCATAGCGGCGCATTGTCAACTGTGCCTCTATTTGTTTCATGGTATCCAAAGCTACACCCACAACGATGAGCATGCCGAAGCTAGATAAAGTTAGCACAGCAACATTCGTTATTTCCTGAACGAGGAACGGCATCACCGCCACAAAAGCCAGAAAGAGGGCTCCACCCCAGGTTATGCGGTTAATGACCTTGTTGAGGTAATCGGTGGTGGGTTTCCCAGGGCGGACACCGGGGACAAAGCCTCCTTGACGCTGCAATGTTTGCGCTAAGTTCATCTGTTCAAATATAATCATGGTATAGAAAAAGGCAAAAGCTACTACCATCAAGAAATAAAGCCCCCAGTAAAACAAACCCACGGGGAGAGGTGCATCAGGGCTAAACCACGCCATAATCTTGCTGGCAAAGTTTGGATCCTGCCCCTGTGGGCTGGCAAAATAACTGGCTATTGTTCCCGGGAAAATCATCAGCGCCATAGCAAAGATGAGTGGTATCATCCCGGCAGTGTTCACCCGAAGGGGAATATGCGTCGAACCTGTTTGGCGATACATGCGAGCACCACGGAAGGCAGTCCGTGCATATTGGACCGGAATGCGGCGATGTCCTTCAGTAAATACGACTATAAGCGCCATCATGGCCAGACCAATAATAAGAAAGGCGATGAGACCGCCAATGTTCTCCCTAGCTATCATGCCACGACCTATCATCTCCGGCAAACTAGCCACAATGCCACCAAAGATTATTATTGATACACCATTTCCAATACCTCGCTCAGTGATAAGCTCACCAAGCCAGACAAGAAAGATAGTCCCGGCTGTCAGCGACAGTATTATAGCTATGGTAGGCAATGCTGCCGCTTGACCAATCGCGCCCTGGCTGCGCAGCAGTGCCAGCTGAGCATAACCCTGAAGAGCAGCTAAAGGTACAGTTAGCCAGTGGGTAAACTGATTAATCCTACGCCTGCCAGCTTCCCCCTCTTGAGATAAAGCCCGAAGGCGTGGAATAACTGGGACCAGCAATTGCATAACGATGGAAGCGGTTATATAGGGATAAACTCCCATAGCCGCTACGCTGAAGTTCCTCATAGCCCCACCAGTAAACAGGTCAAGCATGCCCAGAAGTTGGTTCCGCTCAAAAAGTTGCTGCAACGCAGCTAGATCCACACCAGGCATGGGAACATGAGCTATAAAGCGAAAAATTACCAGCATACCTACAGTGAAAAGAAGACGCCGTCTCAGGTCTGGAAGAGAAAAGGCATCGAACAATGCTTGAATAAGACGTGGTCTCCCGCTTACCTGCTGCATTTTTAAATTCCCTCCACTTTCCCACCAGCGGCAACGATCTTCTTTTCAGCAGCGGGAGAGAATTTGTTAGCCTTTACAACGAGCGGACGATCAATGTCACCGTCGCCGAGAATCTTAACTGGATGCTTAAAAGACTTAATCAGCCCAACTTCAAGTAACTCTTTTGGAGTAATCTCAGCACTAGGAGAAAACACTTTCAGATCGCCCACATTAACGATGCTGTAGTCAGTTTTAAAAATATTAACGAAACCACGTTTCCGAGGCAAACGCTTAATTAAGGGTAGTTGCCCTCCCTCAAAACCGAGGCGAACTCCACCCCCAGAACGAGATTTCTGCCCTTTACAGCCTCGTCCTGAATAACTGCCATGCCCGCTGCCATCGCCACGCCCCACGCGTTTTCTCTTGTGCTTGGCACCTGCCGGAGGTTTTAAATTATGCTGCTGCATCGGTAATCACTTCCACTTTAACTAAATGATTGACTTTAGCTATCATACCTCTAACGGGAGGAGAATCTTCATGCTCTACCGTTTCATGAAGGCGATGAAAGCCTAAAGCTTTCAAGGTTCGTCTTTGCTTCTTGGCATAGCCAATATCGCTCTTTATCCATTTGATACGCAGTTTAGCCACTCGACTTGGCCTCCTTAATCTCAAACTCAGCTTTGCGCCTTGCTACGGCCTCCTCAGGCTTCTCAAGGCTAGCTAAAGCCAACACAGTCGCTCTGACTACATTAACAGGATTAGAGCTACCTATAGACTTGCTAAGGACATCCTTTATACCTGCAGCTTCAAGCACTGAGCGAACACTGCTGCCAGCGATGACTCCAGTTCCAGGCGACGCCGGTTTAAGCAAGACCTTCGCCGCTCCTGACTTAACCAGAACCTCGTGCGGTATAGTAGTCCCTGACATAATTACCTTGTAAAGCCCCTTCCGTGCAATGACACCAGCCTTACGAATTGCTTCCGGTACCTCCTTGGCCTTACCTAAGCCAACACCCACGTGTCCATTGCCATCACCAACAACTACTAGAGCCCTAAAACGAAGACGCTTACCACCTTTGACAACCTTAGTTACCCGGTTAAGTGACACTAGCTTCTCGCTAAGGTCAAGCTCGCTAGCATCAACTTTGGTTCTCTCTTCAATTAGCTTCTTAATCGCTTTCATCTATAAACCTCAAAAGTCTAGGCCAGCTTTCCTGGCAGCTTCCGCCAAAGCTTTAACTCGTCCATGATACTTATAGCCGCCCCTGTCAAAAGCTATCTGTTTAATCCCCTTATTCAAGGTACGCTGAGCCACAAGGGAGCCAACCAGCTCAGCGCTTTCCGTTTTTCTCTTTCCTGTGATTTTGTCCCTTATCTCTGCGTCCAAACTGCTCGCCGAAACCAGAGTATGCCCCGAAGAATCATCTACAACCTGAGCATAAATATGGTTCAAGCTGCGAAAAACGCAAAGCCTCGGCCTCGTCGCTGTACCGCTTACTTTGGCTCTAACCCGAACGTGACGTCGCTTTCGCGCTAACCTTGTATCTGTTCTAACCGCCAATTTTTATCCTTTCAGTGTTGCCTTGCCCGCTTTGCCCGGTTTGAGACGGAGTCTCTCACCGGCATACTTGACACCCTTGCCTTTGTAGGAGTCTGCAGGCCGTATAGCTCTAATTTGAGCCGCTGTCTCACCCACAAGCTCCTTATCAATACCAGTAATCCGGATGCGGTTTGTCCCTTCCACCACAATTTCTATGCCAGCTGATGGGGAAAAATCTACCGGATGGCTGAACCCAATTTGCAGCGATAGTTTATTGCCGGCTTTCTGCGCCCGGTAACCAACACCACTCAGCTCTACAACCTTTTCAAAACCTTTAGTAACGCCCTCAACCATGTTAGCCAAAAGGCTACGAGTCAATCCGTGTAAAGCACGATGATTTCTATTATCAGTAGGTCGCGCCACTATAAGGTTTCCATCTTTCAACGTAATTGAGATATCAGGGTGAAATGAGCGCGATAATTTACCCTTACCTCCCTCCACAGTCACTTCATTGCCCTTAATATTAACTTTGACACCTTGAGGCACAGGTATAGGCAACAATCCTATTCGAGACATAGACTCGCCTCCGAAAGTCTACTTACCAAACATAACATAACATTTCACCACCGAAATTTCGGCGCCATGCTTCTTGCCCGGTCATGAGTCCTTTGGATGTGGACAAAATAGCAACACCAAGCCCACCGTAGACACGAGGAATTTCCTTACGGCCAGCATATAGTCTAAGACCTGGCTTGCTAACCCTCTCCAAACCGGCAATGGCAGGACGTCCGTTTATATACTTTAAGGATATCTTAATCACTCGTTGTGGCTTACCCTTGAGAACAGTATAATCAGTTATAAAGCCCTCTTCTTTGAGTATTTTGGCGATAGAGAGCTTAATCCTGGACGCTGGCATGAGCACACTATCATGGTGCACCATGATTGCGTTGCGAATTCGAGTTAACATATCAGCGATGGGGTCAGTTACCATGGACTTATGCCTCCAGCACTTTCAATCACCAGCTTGATTTTCTCACTCCAGGAATTTCACCTTTTAAAGCCAGCTGTCGAAAGCAAATACGACACAGACCAAATTTGCGTATATAGGCACGGGGCCTACCACACAACTTGCATCGATTCCGATGCTGCACCCTATACTTTGGAGGGCGCTTCGATTTCAGCACTTTAGATAACTTTGCCATTTTATCGAGAACTTAACTCCTTCTAAAAGGCATACCTAGAGACTCGAGTAAACTCCTGCCTTCCTCATTGCTAGTTGCAGTAGTAACGATGATTATTTCAAATCCCCGCAGCTTATCCACCTTATCATAATCAATCTCAGGGAAAACTACCTGCTCCTTAATTCCTAAGGTATAGTTGCCCTCACCATCAAATGAATCGCGGGATATTCCTTGAAAATCCCTGATCCGTGCCAAAACAACACTAACGAGCTTATCAAAGAAGTCGTACATTCGCCTGCCCCGCAATGTCACCATCATACCGATAGGCATGCCGGCTCTGAGTTTAAAAGCGGCGATAGACTTTTTAGCTCGTGTCATTACTGGATGCTGCCCCGAAATAGCCACCAAATCCTTCTCAGCTCCTTCTAAAGCCTTAGGGTTTTGTATCGCTTCGCCCAAACCGATATTTAGCACGACTTTATTAAGCCTCGGCACTTGCATCACATTCTTATACCCGAACTTACGCATTAGTTCAGGCACTACTTCTTTCTCATACTTTTCCTTCAACCGTGACATCCTTAAAATGCACCTTTCAATTAATCGATCACTTCATGACAGGAGCGACAAATTCGCGCTTTTCTACCATCACCAAGAAAATGGGAGCCAACCCGAGCTGGCTTGTTACATTTATTGCAAATTAACATGACATTTGATATATCGAGCGGTGCTTCTAGCTCAATTATGCCAGCCTGCCTGGCTGCGCCGCGAGCTCGGGAATGGCGCTTAATCATATTAACACCTTCGACTATCAACTTGTCGTTCCTAGGTAAAGCCTTTCGTACCTTACCCTTCTTCCCCCTGTCTTTGCCGGCGATAACGAGAACCGTATCATTCTTTCTAATCTTCATTTCATAGAACCTCAGGAGCCAACGATATTATCTTCATAAAATTCTTGTCTCGGAGCTCTCTAGCTACCGGACCAAAAATGCGAGTGCCTCTAGGGTTGTTTTTATCATCCAAGATAACCGCGGCATTGTCATCAAATCTAATATAAGAGCCATCCGGGCGATGATGCTGTTTAGCTATGCGTACAACCACCGCCCGAACTACCTCGCCCTTTTTTACAACACCGCCAGGTATGGCTCGCTTTACTGCCCCGACAACAACATCACCAACAGTGGCATATCTTCTCCGCGTGCCACCGGGCACGTTGATGCACATAATCTGCCGAGCTCCAGTATTATCTGCTACCTTAAGTCTAGTATAAGGCTGAATCATTATTCCTTATCTCTTTTAAATTATCTCAGCAGGCTCGACCTCAACTACTTCTTTTCTGCTTATTACCTCCGCCACCCGCCAGCGCTTTTCCTTAGACAAAGGGCGAGTCTCAATAATCTTCACTACATCACCGACCTTACAGGCATTAGCCTCATCATGGGCCTTGAATTTAGAAGTATGTCTGACCACCTTCTTGTAAAGAGGATGACGCCCTAAACTCTCCACCAACACCACCACCGTTTTATCCATCTTATCGCTTATTACCATGCCGGTTCTGGTTTTTCGTTTCGCTTTCATAAACTATCCTATGCCAAGCTCCCTCTGTCTTATTACGGTCTCAATTCTGGCGATTCTTTTCTTGACTTTGGGCAACTCACGGTGATTAGCCAACTGTCGAGTAGCCAGGCGAAATCGTAAGTTAAAAAGCTCCTGGCGAGCTTCCCCAAACCGCTTCAATAATTCCGCGTCGCCAAGAGAACGAATCTCATCGATTTTCAACTTTTCGCCTCTTCCTTAACCGTTTCTTTTACTACAAACCTAGCAGTAATAGGTAGCTTATAAGAAGCCAAATGTAATGCCTCACGAGCCACATTTTCTTTTATGCCACCTATCTCAAATAGCATTCTTCCTGGTCTGACTACAGCTACCCAGTGGTCTGGAGAACCTTTTCCGCTGCCCATCCTCGTCTCCGCTGGCTTTTTGGTTACCGGCTTATCCGGAAAGACGCGAATCCACATCTGACCACCACGGCGTAGATAACGAACTATGACACGGCGAGCAGCTTCAATCTGCCTAGCTGTTATCCATGCCGCTTCCTGAGCCTGCAACCCGAACTCACCAAAGACAATAGTGCTTCCGGCTTGCGCCTTGCCTCTTAATTGCCCTCGATGAACTTTACGATACTTCACTCGCTTCGGCTGTAACACTTTCTCTCCTTATTTCAGGGTAAACACGACCTTTGTAAATCCAGACTTTAACGCCGATGTGACCCAGCGTAGTGCGAGCTTCAGCAAAACCATAATCGATATCGGCACAAAGTGTATGTAACGGTAACTGGCCCTGGAGGGTAGTTTCACGACGAGCAATTTCGACGCCGCCTAACCTTCCAGCACAGCTTATCTTCACTCCTTTGGCACCAGCCTGCATTGTCCGAAAAGCTGCTTGTTTCATTGCTCTCCTGAAAGCCATCCGACGTTCAAGCTGGTCAGCCACATTCCTGGCTACCAAACGAGCCTCAAGCTCAGGCTGTTCGACCTCTTTAATAGATAGTCGCACTCTCTTACCACAGATTCCCTCTAAATGTGACCTCAACTCCTCAGCACGTTGTCCTCCCCTACCAATAACAATACCAGGGCGCGAAGAATACAAATTTACCAGAATTTCATTACCCTGGTGGTCAATTTCCGCCCTGGCAACGCCACCTTCAGCACACTTTTCTTGAATAGCCTGGCGCAACTTCAAATCCTCATGCAGGAACTCAGTATAATGCTTCTCATCATACCACTTAGACTGCCAGCCACGAATGATACCGATTCTGAAACCGTAAGGATGCACTTTATGTCCCACTTTGCTCTTCCTCCTCGGCAACAAAAACACTGATATGAGTGCAACGCTTCAAAATAGGAGCCACTCGTCCTCTAGCCTGCGGCCGGAATCTTTTAAAAGTATGCCCC
The DNA here is from genome assembly GCA_016865855.1 of Chloroflexota bacterium. GTDB lineage: Bacteria > Chloroflexota > Dehalococcoidia > GIF9 > UBA5629 > 9FT-COMBO-48-23. The sequence goes on from VGNX01000002.1 coordinate 95,505, forward strand.
TCATTGGCGAAAATATCGGCTATCTTAAGCTCGGCAGGTTCCATCTGGAAATTATTTTCAGCATTTGCTGCCGCCGATTTAATTGCCTTAGCCACAGCCCTAGCTGCCGGCGTCGGCACGAACTTAAGAATAGTCAAAGCCTCATCAACTTTTCTGCCCCGCACCATATCTACAACCAACTTAGCTTTCCGAGGCGAAACACGAACATCTTTAGATACCGCTGCTACTTTCATTTCCTACAAACTACTCTTTCTTGCTTGAACAGTCACCTGCGCCTTACTAACGTGCCCGCGAAATGTCCGGGTCGCAGCGAATTCTCCCAGCTTATGCCCCACCATATTCTCAGTGATAAAGATGGGCACATGGCGCCGACCATCGTGCACCCCAATGGTATGACCTATCATTTGAGGTAGGACAGTAGAGGCACGAGACCATGTCTTTAGCACTACCTTTTCCCCAGAGCGATTAAGCGCCTCTATCTTTTTAAGTAACTTAGCCTCGCAATAAGGACCTTTTTTGGATGAGCGTGACATTCTATCCCTGCCTTTTCAACTACCTTTCTATTTCCGACGCTTGACAATCAATCTATCTGAAGCCTTGTTCCGGCGCGTCTTCGGACCCAAAGCCGGCTTGCCCCATGGTGTTTTTGGCGCCATCCCCCGAGGAGCTTTGCCTTCACCACCACCATGGGGATGGTCACGTGGTGTCATAGCTGAACCACGAACTTGAGGGCGCCGTCCAAGCAATCTTGTGCGTCCAGCCTTGCCCAACTTTACACCTTGATGTTCAACATTGCTTACTTGCCCCACGGTAGCCAGGCAATCGCTCAAAAAACGCCGTAGCTCTCCAGAAGGCAAGCGAACAAGTGAATATCTGCCCTCTTTACCTAATAGCTGCGCCGCTGTACCAGCACTACGCACTATCTGCCCGCCTTTTCCAGGTTCAAATTCAAGATTATGAATCAAAGTACCATCCGGAATCGAACCTAACGGCAAAGCATTACCGGGCTTTATCTCCGCACCCTCTCCCGTCATTATGACATCACCCACGTTGAGCCCCAGGGGGGCCAGAATGTAACGCTTCTCTCCATCCGCATAATGAATGAGAGCAATACGAGCTGAGCGATTGGGGTCATATTCTATAGCAGCCACCTTACCCTGGATACCAAGTTTATCTCGCTTAAAATCAATTATGCGCAATCTGCGCTTAGCACCGCCACCCCGATGCCGCACACTTACCACACCCCTATTGTTACGCCCTGCCCTTTTCCTAAGCGGCAGCAACAGAGACTTCTCGGGAACCGCCTTGGTTATCTCCTCAAAAGAGGCGCTAACCATGCCCCGCCTGCCCGGTGATGTTGGGCGATAGGTTTTTAATGCCAAAGCTTACCTCCCCCTAATTCTAGGGATGTCTCCTTTGCCATCGGGTCTTTCTAAGGAGTTTGCGATGCTTATGCTTCGCCATTTTTTTCTTCCGTTTCTTTATTACTGAGCCCAATTCTATTCCTCTATTCTTTAAACTCCTTCGAAGAACTCTATTTTCTGGCCTGGTTCCAAGGTAACAACTGCTTTCTTCCAAGACGGAGTTAATACATACCGTCTGCCTATTCTTCTCATCTTCCCTGGAACACTCATTACATTAACCTTAACCACATTGACCTTAAACGCTGCTTGCACAGCTTCCTTAATTTGGCGTTTATTGGCCTCCTTCGCCACCTCAAAGGCATACCTGTTCTGTTCTTTCAACAGCGTGGCCTTTTCAGTGATTAAAGGCCGTCTTACTACCTCATAAAGATGCATATCTACTAAACTCTTGATTTAATTGACACTACCCACTGCCTCTGGGACCGACTTTTCGCCCCATAACTCTTCCACTTTCCGCACTGCGTCCACGGTCATTACTAAGTCTTTAAAAGAAAGTAAATCAGCCACGTTAAGCAAAGGCGCCGGCATTGTCTTAACGCCTAGTAAATTGCGCGCCGACTTAACCAAATTAGCCTCAGCTTCAGCGGTAGCGATGATGACAGAATCACCGATCCTCAAGGCTATCAACATATCCAGTATTGCCTTAGTTTTCGGGCCGTCAAGCTCAAGTTTGTCAACAACCTTCAGCTCTCCACTACTTGCTTTACCAGAAAGAACGCACCTCAAAGCCAAACGCCGCATCTTCTTGGGCATATCTTGCCGATAGCTTCGAGGATGCGGCCCAAATGCCACTCCACCTCCCCGGAGGAGAGGTGACCTAACATCACCGCGACGTGCCCGACCAGTATGCTTTTGAGCAAAAAGTTTCCTGCCGCTGCCACTAACCTCGCCTCTTCTCTTAGTATCAGCAGTCCCCAGGCGACGATTAGCTAAGTGCCTGACTAACGCTTGATGCACCACGGCCTCATTAAAGGGCACAGCAAAAACATCGTCCCTTATTTCGATTTGCCCGGTTACTTTACCCTTCAAATTATGAATCTGAACTTGCACTCTGCTTACCCCCACCAGCTTTCTTGATGAGCAACAATCCCTTTTTAGAACCGGGCACCGCCCCCTTCACCAGCAACAAGTGACGAGCCGAATCGACATCGAGCACTTTAAGATTGCGCTCGGTTACTCGCCTGTCCCCCATGTGCCCGGCCATACGCGTTCCTTTTAATACCCGCCCCGGAGATGTGGTGGCGCCAATCGAGCCAGGCGCTCGATGACGATCGGACTGTCCGTGGGTCTTAGGGCCACCAGCAAAATGATGGCGTTTGACTACACCGGCAAAACCTTTACCCTTTGATATACCGGTGACATCAAGCAAATCTCCCGGCTTAAACATATCCACATCAACTTTCTGTCCCACTTGAACAGAGTTGACATCCTCCACGCTAAACTCACGGAGATGTTTGAATTGACCTATCTCCTTAAGGTGGCCTTTTTGCGGAGAGTTAAGCCGCTTGGCTTCCCCGAAGCCAAGCTGAACAGCATTATAACCATCCTTAGCCTCGGTCTTTACTTGAATAACAAAGCAAGGACCTACTTCAATAGCTGTCACTACCACCTCTCCATCATCATGGAAAAGTTGTGTCATACCTATTTTTCTACCAATCATGCCCTGAATCATTTTTCTGGCTACAATCTAATATCTATCTCCACCCCGGAGGGCAGTTGAAGTTGAGTCAACGCATCTATAGTTTTAGAGGTTGGGCCCAAGATATCAATAAGGCGCTTGTGCGTACGAATCTCGAATTGTTCTCGCGAATCTTTATCAATAAAGGGAGAGCGAATAACACAAAACTTCTCGATTTGAGTAGGCAGGGGCACCGGCCCGGCAACCACAGCGCCAGTGCGCTCTGCAGTCTCCACAATTTGTTCCACCGACTGGTCAACTAGCCTGTGGTCAAACCCTCTAATTTTGATTCGAATTTTTTGCTTCGGCATTTATCTACCTCTAACCTTAACCTCTATCTGCCCCGCCAGACCGGCTGGTAACTCTCTATAGCAATGAAACTCCAGGGAATGGGTTGCCCTGCCCTGACTTAAAGACCTAAGGATAGTAGCATAACCGAAAATCTCAGCTAGAGGAACAAGAGCACGAACAACACAGGTTTCACCGTGCGTCTCAATGCCCTCAACGTGTCCCCTCCTTGAATTCAAATCGCCGATGACGTCGCCCAAGAACTGGGCTGGCATCACTACTTCCAATTTCATAATCGGCTCGAGGAGTATGGGATTGGCCTTGCTAACACCACCCTTCAAAGCTATCGAACCTGCCATCTTGAAAGCCAGGTCAGAGGAATCCACTTCGTGGAAACTACCATCAAACAGAGTCGCTTTGATATCTACTATTGGATAGCCTGCCACCACACCACTTTCCAGAGCCTCCCTGACCCCAGCTTCGACTGCCGGAACATACTCCTTTGGTATGTCTCCACCTCGAACCTGGTCAACAAACCTAAAGCCGCTACCTCGCTCTCCAGGCTCAAGCTTAATCCAGACATGACCATATTGTCCTCGACCACCAAACTGATGGATAAATCTACCTTCTATTTCTACCGGTATAGTAATGGTCTCTTTATAGGCTACCTGCGGCTTGCCAACTCTCACCGTCACATTAAACTCGCGAAGCATACGGTCTATTAAAACCTCTAGATGTAATTCGCCCATCCCGGAAATAAGGGTTTGTCCGGTTTCCTGGTCAGTACGTACTTTAAAAGTGGGGTCCTCTTCGGAAAGCTTGTTCATGGCTTCACCCAGCTTATCTTGGTCCGCCTTGCTCTTAGGTTCTACAACCATCGACAGCACCGGCTCAGGGAAGCGGATAGCTTCGAGAAGTACTGGTCGAGTTGGGTCACACAACGTGTCCCCGGTGAAGGTATCTTTGAGGCCTAAAGTAGCGGCAATGCTACCGGTATCGGTCTCTTCAATCTCTTCACGGCGATTGGCATGCATAAGAATCAACCTGCCGAGACGCTCCTTGCGTCCTTTGCTGGAGTTGAGGACCTGCATTCCCGCTTTAACTTTGCCTGAGTAAACCCGAAAATAAACCAGCCTACCCATAAAGGGGTCAGCCACTACCTTAAAAGCCAAAGCCGAAAATGGAGCTTCATCGCTCACCTGCCGAACATCCACCTCACCAGTTTTCAAGTCAATAACCTGAACCGGAGGTATGTCCAAAGGAGAAGGAAGATAATCCACAACGGCATCGAGCAGGAGTTGAACTCCTTTATTCCGCAAAGCAGTACCGCAAAGCACGGGCACTATCCGATTAGCCAAAGTTAATCTTCTTATGGCAGCCTTAATCTGACCGCTTTGAATTTCTCCACCTTCGATATAAAGTAACATCAATTGATCATCATTCTCAGCTAATCTTTCAATCAATGACTGTCTATGCTTAGCTATCTCCTCCCTCTCTTCCTCTGGAACAGGCGATTCCACAGGCGGAACGCTCACGTCATCAGAGAACAACCAAGCTTTGCTGTCAACTAAGTCTATTACACCCTTAAACTGACTTTCCCTGCCCCAGGGCAACTGCACTGGTATAGCTTTAGTTCGCAGCCGCTCCTCAATCATATTCACAGTGTGATGAAAATCGGCACCAACCCTATCCATCTTATTGATAAAGCAGATTCTCGGAACGCCATATCTATCCGCCTGCCGCCATACTGTCTCCGACTGGGCTTCCACCCCGGCCACAGCATCGAGCACCACCACCCCACCATCCAGTACCCGAAGGCTGCGCTCGACTTCAGCAGTAAAATCGACATGCCCCGGCGTGTCAATGATATTTATGCGGTGTTCCTGCCAGTGACAAGTCGTAGCTGCAGCGGTGATAGTAATCCCGCGTTCCCGCTCCTGTTCCATCCAATCCATCACCGCCGTCCCTTCATCCACCGCACCAACCTTGTAGGTGCGGCCTGTATAAAACAAAATCCTCTCAGTAACAGTTGTCTTGCCAGCATCAATGTGGGCAATGATGCCTATGTTCCGCACCTTGTCTAAAGGAAAAGTCCGGGTCATGACATTGTTTCCTATACCAACCGCTTTTTTGGGCTGTTGGGACTTAATTCCTGCTGTAGTTACCATCGATAATGAGCAAAAGCTTTATTTGCCTCGGCCATCTTATGAGTATCTTGACGCTTCTTGATAGTTGCCCCCTGCCCTTGAGAGGCATCTACAATCTCCGCCGCCAATTTCTCCGCCATAGATTTACCACTACGGGCTTTAGCATAGCTGATCAGCCAGCGCATAGCCAGAGATAGCCCGCGTGTGGTTTCAACCTCAACTGGCACCTGGTAAGTAGCGCCACCGACACGCCGAGATTTTACTTGAAGTGCGGGAGTAGCATTTTTAAGTGCTTGGTCAAGAACCGCCAGAGGTTCTGTACTTAATTGCTTATTAACCAAATCCATAGCATCATAAACAATCCGCTCGGCTGTGGCCTTCCTCCCACCCAACATTATTTTTTTGATGAGTATAGCCACAGTAACATTTCCGTATTTTGGGTCAGGAGGTGTTTGTCTTTTCGGTACTCTAGTTCGCCTTGGCATTTATTCCTCCCCCGCAACCCTGACTGTTTTGCCTCGCTTAGCCCCATATTTGCTACGCCCTTGCTGGCGATTCTCCACGCCGGCAGTATCCAGAGCACCCCGAATAATATGGTATCGAACTCCGGGCAAATCCTTCACCCTGCCACCACGGATAAGCACCACAGAGTGCTCCTGCAAATTATGGCCTTCGCCAGGTATATAAGCGGTGACTTCAATACCGTTGGTCAACCGCACGCGGGCGATTTTGCGCAAGGCAGAGTTGGGCTTCTTAGGGGTCATAGTTTTGACCTGAATGCAAACCCCGCGCTTCTGCGGCGAGTTCTGACCTCGCCGAACTACGTTCTTCAGGGCATTGTAAGTAATACCTAGCGCTCGAGCTTTGGTTCGCTTACTAAGCTTCCGCCGCCCTTTTCGAACTAATTGATTGACTGTCGGCATTTCACTTATTCCTTCTTCTAAACAATTAAAAAGCCACCTAGTTGTCTACCGGTCTACTTCCCGAATCAGGTTTGCGTCCCGGTTCAACCAGCCGGCTTACTCAGGTCTTCCAAACCCAGACTAATAGCTAGTAGACGCTAAAAAAGCACTATAGCACAAGCATATAACAAATGTCAACAAGTTGATGTGCGAAACTCCTGCGAATGCAGTCGCACGGCTTCTACAGCCGGATACTTGATGAGTCCGAGAAGCTCTAATTAGAGCATTCCTGGGGCATCGAAGGCTTGGACGAGGAGATCGCCATCCTGAGGGTCCTCACCGAAATCGCCGTCCTCTTATTAGGTTTGGCCCCTGTGATATAATAGAATTGAATATGTGTATAGTAACTAGGCCGTAGGGTACGAGGCAAAATGTTGCCAGGACTTTCTATCAACACATTATGTTACGAGGCCATACAGCGCAAATACCGCAATGCTGTGGTCGGATTCATTCGGTAGCGTATGGCAAGCGCTTTCCCTAGCGATAGCGAAGAGAGAATAAAGCATCTGTTCAAGGAAGAAGAATGGGTTGATATCGTAGAAAACGCCAACATGCGTCGATGTACCGGTGAGATCGAAACACCTATAAAAGATATCTTCGATTACCTTGGCGTCAACCATTTCTATAATATCTTCGATAAGTACTACGATTTGCTTTTTCAAACGACGGGTTTATCATCTGATCAAGCCAAAGAAGAAAAGAAGGTAGTCCTGACTTGGACAAAATCAGTAAGGAATGTCAGAGATCCACTATCACATCCAGCCGAACAAGATATTTCTTGGCTTGATGCAATTGTTGTAATTGACTGTGCCCGACGGGTGGTTGCAAAATTTGACCGAGATATAGCTCTTGAAATACAACAAATCATCCAACAGTTGGACCTACGCTTTGCCAAAATAGATAGCCTTGATGAGCCTTCGCTGCGACCTCTTCAAGACTCTTTACCGCCCGCGGAATCGATAGCCGTTGACTTTATAGGGAGACAAAAGGAACTCACCGCACTATCTGGATGGTTCACAAACCCAGAAACTAGACTCTAGATTCTAGCAGGTGATGGAGGCAAGGGCAAAACAGCGATCGCACACAAGTTTGGACTAGATGTAAAGAATCACGCACCAAGACCATATGAAATCGTACTATGGCTGAGTGCCAAACGAAGAAAATTTGTTGAAGGCACGATTACTTACATAGACACTCCTGATTTTACTAATCTCGAAACTGCGATTAACAAGTTATTATTCGGTTATGGGTTCACCAATGATATCAGCAAACCATTAACCGAGAAGAAACCCATCGTTCTAGAATTACTATCAGAACTGCCAGCTCTTGTGATCGTAGATGATATCGATTCGCTGGAAGGCCAAGATGAGGCGGCAATATCATTCTTTGTGTCCGATGTGTCAAAAACCCCCTCCAAAATACTATTCACATCAAGACGCTCACTTTTTGGCTACGCCCCTAATACAACCCAGGTTAATGGTTTCAACCGCGAAGACGGAATCGATTTTATCAAATCACGCATAGCCCTTTTTGGGCTCAGACCCAAGGACTTCGCAGAGCCTCACTTTGATGCAATTATCAGGGTAACCGATGGCTCTCCACTATACATAGAGGAGTTACTCCGTTTTTGCTGTGTTGGCGTTGGGCTGAAAGAAGCAATGGCAACATGGGAAAAAGAAGGTGGCGATCTCGCACGTCAATTCGCCCTAAAGCGAGAGTTTGATATGTTAAGCCCTAACGCCAAGCAAGTCCTGTTGGCGTTCTGCCTAAATAAGGGGCCATCAACTTTGGACGATGCAGAGGTGATAACCGGGCTAAGCAAAACAGCGGTCCAAGGAGTGCTCGGCGAACTGCAGCGGCTATTTCTCATACCACGACCTACAATTGTAAAAGGGATACCGCGCTTTGATATAAATATAAATACGCGGTCCCTTGTTCTCAACGTCATGTCTCAAACCGACGTATTCAATAAGATACAATCCAACGTTAAGAGATTATCGGGCGAACTGCGAATCTCTGGCGAACGACGGCTAGAGGTGACGGAGTACCTAAAGCAGGGGGCAATACTCACCAAATTGGAACGCTTTGCAGATGCAGAAGGTGTGCTTCAGAACGGGCTTCGCAAGTACCCTGATGACCCAGACATTCTTGCTCAGCTGGGCAGAACATACGCCCGTTGGAAACCTATACCACGAATAGCCGAGGCAAAAGCTCACTTTAGAAGAGCCGCGGAGCTCAAGTGCTCTCAGGAAGACATGTATTATCATTGGTGGGGGCTGGAGTGCAAAGACTCGGAGTGGAGCAGCGCAGCCCTAGCGGCCGAAAGTGCAGCAAAATTATTCCCAAATAATTGGAAATTCAAATTCTACGCTGGATATGCTTGCAGCAGGCTCGGGAGACAGCTAAAACTGCAGTTCGCAAGCGACCGGGCTAGATACCAATTACGGAAAGCCGACAAACTTCTCACTGAGGCCTTGGCCTTAATCAATCTCGAGGACTTGGATTTGTCTGAATACCATCTACATGGGGACATACTCAGATGTTTGGTTCTGAACTGCGAGGCGCAGGGACATGTCAAAGATATGGCCCGCTTCCTCACACAGTGGCAGAAAGAACACCCAGATGATAGCGATAGAATTCAGGAGTGCAGTCGACTCATCAGGAAATACCCCGACTTAGATCGTCAATTGCTTCAATAGTGCAACAAATGTGAATCAAAAACTGACCTATCACTCAATCATCGCAATGCAATCTGGGGCACTAGAGATGGTTAAGCTGGGGCAGCCTGAGAGAATGTGTAGTTATGTACATGGAATTCCTTGAGTGAAATAGCGAAAAAAAACCAAGCGTTTTTCACCGATATTGCTCAACCGTAATTCGTTTACTAAGAAGCTCTTTGATAAATGATGTGAGTTCTAGCCGTTCTTTCTCCTCCAAGCCTTTCTCAAGCTCCTCAATGAGACGTTCTGATAGCCCCTCTGGATTTATAACTAACGTAAGTGGCAAAAGGATGAGCTGAGGCCAATGTGCTCTTCTCAGAACATCCTCGGGTGGAACACGGTACAATTGAGCCATCTTTATCAATATTGAGTCGTCAGGCTTTGTCCTACCAGTCTCGTAATTATCGAGTTGCTGCCGATCTTTAAACCCAAGTTCCCTTGCAGCTGCAGCTGTACCAAGCTTGGTTTTTTGTCCCCGCAACTCTGTAAGGTAAGCACCAAATGGTGTCCGCTTCCGCTGCGGATTCCTCTTAGGACTCATGATGACCTCTACACAATCGGACAATTATGTTAACACCACGTTGACACTATTGTCAATCCCAAGAAGCAAATTTATGCTGTTAGACAGGGTGAGTGTTTGACATTTAGTCAATTCTATGTTAACATATTAATGAGGATTGGCAGAGTTCGGGTTTGACACCTGCATGAAACGAGGTTAAGATATGAGTCTACAAACCCAACCTAGCCACTCAAGGGGACTGATGGGTAACCGTTATCGTCTCTAGGATTTGAAGATTGAGGTCAACAGGGATTGTACACTGAGGTACTTGTAATGTTAAAAAGTGAGCAAGTAGATAAAGAGATTAAGTTATCAGGTGGGAGCAAAGAGCGCTATCCGATTGACCGGATTGACATACTCTTAGCTGCAATGCGTATTTTCTCTAAAGAAGGAAGAGATGAAGTAAGCTTTTCTGAATTTCAGGAGAGTATCGCAGAGTTCCAGCGAGAATTTCCCTCGTTGGGTTATGCCTTTGCGGAGCGATTCCTTCTTTCTTTAGATTTACTTACCGACTTAAGCAACTTGGATTACCGAGGTTATATACGTGATTATCATTGCCGGCTTGATGCTTTACTGCCTAAGAGATTTCTTTCTTTGACTGCCTTAGGGCGAGGCCAAGGTAATAAGGTATTGCAAACGCTCACAGACGATGTAGTGGATAGTCTTACAAGAGCAGTGAAAATCTCAATAAAAAATTACAATGAGAGATGGCGTTTGTGGGCTAGGTAAATAGGTAAATCAAGAGCCCTACGACTCCACCTATTATAGCTGCAGCGATAGTACCACAGATTGTTAGTACACCTATAGTGAGGTTCCGAGTCCATTTGGTCTGTTCGTTATATTGATCGACCAACTTATCGAATGCTACCTTTGTTGCTGCAGACGTTGCCAGAGTTACTATGTCCGATGAGACTTCTTTCTCTATCCAATTACCAATTTCCCTCTGTGTCAGAAGGAACATGCCGCGAACTACATCCCAAGGCCAGCCATACAAATCAACTATTTTTTCCATATCATCCTTATCGACCTTCTCTGGTAACAGGAGAGTTTGCTGTCTAGCGTGTGTAAATTTGATGCTGCCGATTTTAGTTCTTCCTAAGAAGTGGACTTTATCCCGCGTGAGTACTGTCTCTGCTTCTGAGGTCTGCATAAAGTAGCATGTGCAAAATTCCTCTCCATAATCAAGAGCGACAGGATTTTTTGCTAGGTTTGTAAAGCCTATGAGTAATTTGCCGTACCAAGTGGGATCTATTCTAGTTGCAGATAGAGAGGTGCCTTCACAAATCCATCTAGCTCTGGGAACAATCATTGCTAATACATCTTTAGGTAAGCATATGTATTCCTTGGAGAGAATCAAAACTGTTTCACTAGGACCAATATCGATGTGTTGTCCTTCTGTAAGCGGTTGGACGACGTGTGGGTTCCTCAATGAGACGTATTCTTCACCCACAGACAGGTCATAGCAACAGGGTCCTAAAGCATAGGTTTCAAATGGGTCAATCACAATTCTGTTCCCTATTTTGGCCCATGCACCCTCTTTCCACCACTCTTTTGCTTGCTCTGCCTTTTGGTGATCTTGAATTATGCGGTCTTTTAAGGCTTTATCCGCTAGAATCATAATTAGCTCCGCCTTCAAGCACTAAATATCTAGATGCCTCCGCAGCGAGTGATCAGAATCCTACGAACAATTGTAATAGAGTATAAGCGAACTTGCAAGCAATAGTTGGGTTTCGGGAGAAACTACTTTGATTCGTCGAGCAGAAGTCTGGCGATTGCTTTCATTTCCTCGGTGGCTTTTGAGTTAATGAGGGTAGTGCCTTCGAAGCCAGCTTCGCTGAGTTCGGGGTCGAAGGAAATTGCGCCGAGGATCCTGACGTCCTTCTTATCCAGCTCCTCAGTCATCCGCTGCCTCGTTTTCTCCGATGGGACTTTATTGAGGATTGCCCTGACCCTGCTTATGCCCATACCCTCAGCCATGTACGTTATCCTCTCTGCAATCGCCATGGACTCGAAGGAGGGCTCGACTACTATCAGCACTGTGTCCACGTTCCGCTCCACACCCCTGCCAAAGCTCTCAATGCCCGCCTCAATGTCTATGAGCACAAGCTCTTTGTCCTGCACAGCAAGCTTTCCTACAAGGTCTCCAGCTATATTTGCCATGGAGCAGGCGCAGCCCTGGAAGGGATCCTCGATCTTGCCCACCATGAGGAACTTGAAGCCATCACCACCGAGCATGTATTCAGAGGGGATGTCCGCAACCGTTATTCGGTCTGGCGTGAGCCATTTGGCAGTTACTTCTTTCTTGCCTGAAGGTAGCCTGCTCAGTACCGTCATCAACGCCTTGGGCTGTTTATCAAAGCCGAACATGCGGTAGAGCCCAGGGTTCGACTCATCAGTGTCCAAAACAAGCACGCTGTAGCCCGCTTCTCTCAAGGCATTTGCCAGCAGAGTGACGACTGTGCTCTTCCCCACACCACCCTTGCCGCAGACGGCTATTTTCCCGATGGTGCTGCTCTTGAGAGCGTGAGATTTCAAATAGGCTCTGATTTTCTTAGAAGCTTCGACCATCTCGTCCTTGGTCTTGGCATAACACATGCCGCAGTCGATGCAGTCGTCATCCTCGTAGAAAGCCGCCCCCATGGGGCAGTGGAACAGGCCCATCCAAGATTCTCCACGTTAGTATATGGTTACGCTCTCAGGAACATGCTCGGGCGGCCGTACCAGCTTCATCGTCCTAGCTCCAGACGGGCAGGAGATTACACAGCAGCCACAGCCCCGGCAGATCTCCGGGTCAACATATGCCCGCTCGCCACCGACTTCGGGATAGTGCTTCATGGAGATAGCTCCGAACTGGCACCTTTCCACACAGGTGCCGCAGGCTTGGCACTGCTCCGGATGGGCTTCAGCGACGAAGCGGCTCTTGGCTGCGATCTTAATTGCCATGCAGCAGCAGTAGTGGCAGTTGCAGACCAACTGGTTGACTTCTCTCTGGTTTACCGTAGCGTTGACTGTGGGATACTGGTCTAGTTTATCCAGAACTTCGAGTGCCTGCTCATACGTGATTTTCCTGCCGGCTCCGCGGTCGAGGTTATACTGGGCAGTGCGGCCAAGCGTTATGCACGACTCTACAGGGACACCACACCATCTGTCCGTGTGAGACCTCTTGCAGCCACAATGAAGCAAAACCATGAGGTCTTGCGCCTTCAAGATAGCCCTTATGTCTTCGAAGGGCTGGACGCCGGAAATATTCTCTACCGATTTCCACCTGGGCAAGACTCTGAACTCGCTGTGTGGGCTCAGGTTTTCGGGCTTGGGCTGGTTCATTGGTCCCTCCATGACACCCCAGAGGTCGAAGTAGCTCCTGCCAAGTTGCTTATCGAACCTAGGGTTACCCAGCGCTGCATCGTGAAGTTGTATGAAAGTGCGAGCCATGGAAGGCCCCTTTTTAGTGGGGAAAAGAAGGCCTTTTTCATAAAGCTCCCTTACATGCTTGTCTACCACCTTCTTATCCATGTTTAGCTTCTTAGCAAATTCCTCCGATACTTCCAGTGACCTGCCGGCTGATTCTACACGGTACAGGTCCGGCAGAGCAGCTACTATCTTTGCCTCCTCCAGGTTCGCTAGCTTGGAAAGTATCCTCTGCATGTGCTCCGAGTCACCAGCCCCAATTTTAGCCGCTAGCTCCTTGTAAATAGGGGCAATCTCTCCCTTCTCCGCATTAACCCTTGCCTCCAACTCCTTATAGATCTGCTCGGCATCAGTTTTCTTACTCATGGGTTCCGTTGCTCCTTTCCTCTCGAATACGGGGATTCACCTTGTTTTTGGTGGAGATTGCGATTCACCACAAGCATACCTTATGCCTGCGTTTATTTCAAGTGTTAGGCAGTTTCTGTGCCCAGGCACCACTGCTAAACTGAACACCGTTCCAAACCTACCATAAAAAGTACCGCCAAAGTTGACATTTTCGGCTGACCTAATTTAGACTATCACACATAGCAGACGACACCCCTGCTAAAGTGACGCCAAAAAACAATCCTTCTACCTGCTACGAGGTTTCAAACAAGGAGGCTAAGAAGCATGTGTATATGGTGCGAGCGTTATGCCGATGGCTACCAGAGATGGTACTTCAATCCAGCAAACTACGCCAGAAAGCTTTACAAAATCAGGAGGGAGGAGACAGAGGCCCTAGGAGCCGAGGCTAACCCACAGGCGGCTGGAGGAATGGCTTTGCTCACCCGGGGCTTTCTGGAAGCTTTAGACAGAAATGACCATGAGGCCGTTGCCAAGATGAAGCACGATGTGGAGCAAATTGCCTGGACCACCCACTTCGGGCAAGTTGTTCCCCTCGAGGACATACTGAAGGTCATAGACATGATATACCCCATCGCCCTTATGACCTGTGCCTGCCGGCGCTCCATGTTGGGCATCCCCGATGAAGAGAATTTTACCTGTATGGGCATGGGGCCGGGAATGTATAAATGGGAGAGATGGCCAGATACCTATCGCGGTGGGATCCAATTCCTCACCCCCGATGAAGCCAAGGATATTGTCACCAAGCTGAACAAGAGGGGCTTGGTGCAGACATTGTTCACCTTCGGCACTCCATATCTCGCCGGGATTTGCAACTGTGACTATCCTGACTGCAGTGCCATAAGAACCACGATTGACTATGGCATACACTTCTTGTGGAAAGGACACCATGTGGCCCGAGTTGACAACGAACTCTGTAACGGCTGCGCTTCATGCATCCACCGCTGCCAGTTCAAGGCTCTGAGCTTCTCCGCGACCCAGAACAAGGCTTATATTGACCTGTTTCAGTGCTTTGGCTGTGGACTCTGCGTCTCAGAGTGCCCCCAGGATGCCATCACCATGGTGGAACGGGCCAGCTTCCCCGCCCTGGCCAAAGTTTGGTGAAGATTTTACAGAGAGGGATGAGAAATGCTGCCAACTATCACCGTAAATAACAAAAAATGCACTGACCCACTATCCTGCCGCAAGTGCCTGCTTATCTGCCCGACCCATGTCTTGGGCCTCGGCACCAAGGTAGGCCCCAAGAAGCACCAGGAAATAGACCCGAGCCAGTTCATTGTGGCCGGTGTCCGCTTTGAAAAATGCACCGGCTGCATGGATTGTGTTAACGTGTGCCCCAAGAGTGCCATCCAAGTGAGCTTCTAACGGAGGTATTAAAGAAATGACCACGGGTTGGAAATATGGCAAGCCAATGAAGGAAAATTTGATGGCCCTGGAAGAGCCAGGGAAAGTCCTGCCCTTCGACGCTGATAAAGGGCTGGTACAGGACATCACCTCAAAATTCGATTTAGGGTCAGTGGCCAAAAACCTTCAGGGCAAGGATGAAAAGGAGGCATATAAGGCGCTTGAAGAGCTGGGCAAGAAGGTGATGAAGCTCACCATTGAGCTGGCCAACACCAAATACCTGGATCGCACCGGGGAGATGGTGGAGAAGGTAGCTAAACAGACGGGCATATTTTTCCCCCATCGCTTGGGAAGATATCTGGAGCTATCCATATTCGGCCTTAGACCCTCTGACCGCTGGAACATATCCAAGGCTACCACCAAGGAGCTGGTGCTTCAGGTCTCTGCCTGTGCGGTGTACAAGGCGCTTGAGGATGCTGGCATAAAGGGACTTCCTTGCCAGGGATTCTGCTTTGCCAGCTTTATTGCTGCTGCAGAAAAGACCGGCGACCGCATAAATACCGAGATGCCGAAGACACTGCCTCAGGATGGTATGTGTGAGTTTCACATCTCAGTGTAGCCAAGCTCACGCTTAATGGTAACTTGGGAGGCTGCAGATGCGCGTTTATCTCCCGCTAAGCGACTCCGCTGGCTTTGGGTTCTTTAGCTCTAGAAGCTTCAGAGCTCATTACCCACAGATTACCGAAGTTCTTGAGGAATGGTATGACCGCAGCGCTGAGAACTGTGACCTCTTCGTGAACATCAGCGAGGTAGATAAGTATAGCGTAACCTGCACCGTGTGCCGTCATTTCGACAGCGGAGGCTGTGGCTCCACAGACCTTAAGGGCCCAAGCATAATCAAGCTTCTCCAAAACGCCTACAAGCATGACAGTTTAGATTAGGCTAACTCAAATCACCCATATCGCCAGCTAAGCCAGCAAGACAACCATCCTGAGCTTTAAGTTCCCGAGAAGATGTGATAAAATTAGTGTAATGCAATCTCTTGTGCAATTTCGTTTTGCAGGCACTAAATGTAGTATTGGTAAGTTATTCTTAATTCCCCGCTATACCTATTCCAGAATTACTTGTGGAATATTTTCGTTCTAGTTAGTATTCAGTAGTCATGCCGCAGCAAGCCAACAACAATACATTCGAAGACTACACTGCAGAGGATATCCGTATTCTGGATGGCCTAGAGGCGGTGCGACGCCGCCCGGGCATGTACATTGGCAGCACCGATGAACACGGGCTGCACCATCTGGTCTATGAGATAGTCTATAACAGCATAGACGAGGCAATGGCTGGCTACTGCGACCAATGCGAGATAATAATTCACAAGGATAACGCAGTAACAGTCAAAGATAACGGCCGAGGTATACCGGTGGAAATCCACCCGGCAACCAATACCTCAGCCCTCGAAGCAGTTATGACCCGGCTCCACGCTGGAGCTAAATTCGGCGGCCGCACCTACACAGTGTCCAGCGGGTTACACGGTGTTGGTGCTTCAGTAGTAAATGCCCTGTCTTCCTGGCTCAATGCCGAGGTCAAACGCCAGGGTAAGATCTACCGCCAGAAATATGAACGTGGCACTCCTACCTGCGATCTGGAAGCCATCGGCGATACCGAAAAAACGGGAACTACCATCACTTTCCTGGCTGACACCGAAATCTTCAGTGAGATTAATTACGATTTCGATACAATCCGCCAGCGCCTCAAAGAACTAGCTTTTTTGAACAAGAACCTGGAAATAAGCTTCAAAGATGAGAGAACTGACCAAGAGGCAACATTCCTCTTTGAAGGTGGCATAGCTAGCCTTGTCAGCCGGTTCAATAAAAACCGGCAAGTCCTCCATCGTCAGCCCGTCTACATATCCGGCACAATAAACAGCACCATTGTAGAAGTAGCCCTGCAATACAACGATGGCTTTACCGAATCTACGCTTAGCTTTGCCAACTGCGTCAATACAATAGACGGAGGCAGCCATCTTACCGGGTTCCGCTCAGCGCTAACCCGTGTCCTCAATGACTATGCTCGAAAGAACAAGCTGTTAAAGGATTCCGACCCCAATCTGATAGGTGATGACGTTCGTGACGGGCTGACATCCGTCATCAGTGTCAAGCTTGTTGAACCCCAGTTTGAAGGGCAAACCAAAGCCAAATTAGGTAATCCTGAAATAAAAACACAGGTCGAAGCCGTAGTAGCTGATGGCCTTTCGCTGTATCTGGAGCAGCACCCCGATGACGCAAAATCAATCATAGATAAGTGCCTAATCTCGGCTAAAGCTAGAGAGGCAGCTCGAAAGGCTCGCGACCTTATCTTCAAGAAAAGCAGCTTAGAAGCAGGTACTCTGCCTGGAAAGTTAGCCGGCTGCTCAGAGACCGACCCTCGCGAGTGTGAACTTTTCATGGTTGAAGGTGACTCTGCCGGGGGTTCAGCTAAGCAGGGTCGGGACCGCCGTTTCCAAGCCATTTTACCGCTGCGAGGTAAAATCCTTAATGTGGAAAAGGCTCCTAAAGATAAGATCCTGGACCATGAAGAAATCCGGGCCATTATAACCGCAGTAGGAGCCGGCATCGGTGACCAGCTCGACTTTTCCAGACTACGCTACCACCGCATAATCATTATGACTGATGCCGATGTCGATGGCTCCCACATTCGAACACTGCTGCTTACCTTCTTCTACCGCAACATGACAGAGCTCATCAGCCAGGGTCACCTTTTCATCGCTCAGCCGCCTCTATACCGCATTCAAGCGGGTAAGCAACTATTCTGGATTTACTCAGAGAAAGAAAAGGATGCCAAGCTTAAGGAGTTCAAAGGCAGTAAATTGGAAATCCAGCGCTACAAGGGATTAGGAGAAATGAGCCCCGAGCAGCTATGGGAAACTACTATGAACCCGGCATCGCGAACTCTGCTCAAGGTGGAAATCGAAGACGCCATAGCGGCCGACAGGGTATTTCATATGCTTATGGGCAGTGAAGTCCCACCCCGAAAATCCTTCATCCAGGCCCATGCCAGAAGCGTCAGAAACCTGGATATTTAGCCTGTCAGATTTTATTTCCGTTGCCGGTATAGCTTCTGTTCTTTTATATAACTCTCCACCTCATCAGGCACAAGGCCGTGAATAGATAACCCCTGAGCTACTCTCTTTCGTATGTCCGAAGAACTGATGTCAACTGGCGGTATATCGAGCCATATCACACTCTGAGTTACTCCAGGAACCGACGCTTCCAGGGTCTTTAAGTCTGGGCGGCTGAAACCCGGTCTGGTAACCGCCACCAACTTACAGAGCTGAAACAATTTGGCCGGCTCCTTCCATTGAGGAAGCTCAGCTAGGCTGTCCCAGCCTAATATGAAGAAAATTTTCGTTTCAGCACCCAGTCGCTGCTGTAAAGTAGTCATGGTTTCAACACTGTATGAAGGCCAAGGGCGATACGCCATAATGGTCGAGAGCTCAAAATAGGGGTTATTAGCAATCGCCAGCTTCACCATCTCCACACGGTGAATTGCTGAAGCGATGCTCCTCTCTGCCTTAAACCACGGCTGCGAATCAAGAACAAAGATAACTTTGGCAAGCCTGAGCTTTAGCCTAGCTTCTTCAGCTATAATGAGATGCCCCGAATGAATGGGGTCAAAAGTGCCGCCTAATACACCTATATCCATTTACCCCGCCTAACCTTGGGCTTAGGTCGAAAAACAGCCATCGGCACCTCTGAGCCGGTGCCCTTCTCCTGAACCTCCTCCAAGATTTTAGCTATCTCTGATATAAGCTCAGACACACCTTGCTTGGTAATTGCTGATATAAAGAATGCCTTTATTCCCAGAGAGCTGAAGAGCTGCCTAATCTCCAGCAACCGAGCTTGAACCTCCGGCAAATCTACTTTGTTCACCACCACAACCTGAGGCTTTTGAGCCATCTCTGGCTTATATAAAGCCAGCTCCCTGTTCAGGTTGTTCATATCATCAATTATAGATGGAGACCTACCATCGAGCACATGAAGCAAAACCCTAGTCCTCTCAGCATGGCGCAGGAATTCATGCCCCAGCCCCCTGCCCAGATGAGCACCATCCACAAGCCCGGGAATCTCCGCCAAAACAAATGCCTTCATCCCCACCTCAACCACACCCAGTGCTGGCTCACGGGTAGTGAAAGGGTAATCAGCTATTTTCGGCCTGGCTTTAGACACGGCTGCCAAAAGGGTGGATTTACCTACGTTGGGATAGCCTATAATACCCACATCGGCAATAAGTTTAAGATCAAGGACAATACGATGTTCTCCGCCAGGCTCACCCTTAGTAGCTATTTTGGGAGCCTGGTTCCTAGACGTAGCAAAATGGACATTTCCCAACCCGCCACTACCCCCTTTAGCCACCAGAACTTTTTGTCCTTGCTGACTCAAATCAGACAGCAGCACTTCTTGCTCATCTTCCTTAAGAAATACCATAGTTCCTAAAGGCACCTTGATTACAAGGTCATCACCCTTTGCACCGTGTTTCTTCTGCTTCCCTCCACTCCTCCCGGATACCGCCTTAAAACGCCTCTTACGTCGAAAGTAATCCAGGGTGGTAGCACTTCTATCAGCAGTAATATGAACACTTCCTCCATCACCTCCATCACCACCATCAGGACCACCAAGCGGTACGAACTTCTCATGACGGAAACTAACTACACCATCCCCACCATTACCACCTCCTACCATAATTTCAACTCTATCCATCAAATTATATCCTTGTTACTATAATTAATATAAGTATTTACTGTTAAGGTGAATAGTTAATAATAACTAATAAGTCAGGTTTATAAGTATATTGAACATATTATGAAGAGAATAGAATGATATTTCAATATAGGATGGTTTATGAACAAATTATGAACAAGTTATTAACAGGTGAGTGGGGTTGCGCACAATTTTAGGTGGGTTTCCCCATAAGTACTAATTTAGTTTCTGGTTGTTTTAGTTTTTAGCTGTTGTTGGAGCTCTTCGAGTGATTTCCCAAGCTGAGGATTAATCTTTATTTGATCAGCTATCATTTTAAAGCCGTAAAGTACGGTTCTATGCTTTCTACCTCCTAGCAGTTTACCGATTTCAGCTAAGCCACAATGGTTCTGCTCGCGTAACAGGTACATGGTGACCTGACGAGCTAAAGCCGTTTTCTTATCTCGCCGTTTGCCTTTTAATGTTTCAAGGTCGATGCCATAATAGTCAGCTACAGTGGTCATTATTAGCTTAAGTATGGCTTCTTGCTTACTGTCTTTTGGCATTATGTCTGCCAGTGCCTGCGTGGTTAAGTGCATATCTAGCTTTGTGCCGCTCAGCCTTGAGTAGGTGAGCACTCTATTTAAGGCGCCTTCTAATTCCCGAATATTGTGCTGAAACTGCGTTGCTAGAAACCGCAGGACTTCCGTTGGAATTGGCATGTTTAGCTGCTTCGCCTTAACTTTGAGGATGGCTAGGCGTGTTTCCAAATCTGGTAGTCCCAAATCAGCAACAAGCCCCCATTCAAGCCGGGATCTCAATTTCTTGGTGATTGAGGATATAGCTTT
The DNA here is from genome assembly GCA_016865855.1 of Chloroflexota bacterium. Classification (GTDB taxonomy): domain Bacteria; phylum Chloroflexota; class Dehalococcoidia; order GIF9; family UBA5629; genus 9FT-COMBO-48-23. Next base: position 116,021 of record VGNX01000002.1, read on the forward strand.
GGGAGGGCGATCGCATGTAACTACAATTTGGCAGTTATTTTCATAGAGGTCGTTGAAAATGTGTACCAGGCATTCTTGGGTCTGTGCTTTGCCACTTAGGAATTGGACATCATCGAGTAGCAAGAAGTCAGTGCTCCTGAACTTGCGGTGAAAGTCATCAATCCTATTGTTCTTGAGGGCGGTTATAAACTGGTTGGTAAACTGCTCAGCGCTAGCTACAAGTATGTTAAGACCTTTAGCCTTGACTATGTGTCCTATGGCATGCAGTAGATGTGTTTTGCCTGTGCCGGTGTCACCATAAATGAAAAGCGGATTGTATCTACGTCCGGGCTCTTCAGAAATCTCTAAAGCTGATGCGTAAGCTAACCGGTTGTATTCACCGACTACGAAGGTATCAAAAGTGTACTTTGGATTGAGCCTTGCTGCTGCCGTTGGCTCCTTCAGCTTCGAGCTTGTCCCACCGTCAGCTTGGTAGGCGGGGTTTAGGTGGATACCTGGACTGGTGGGCCGAATTGCAAATTGGACGTCAACGGTCTTGCCAGTAATACCGGTTAAAGTCCTCTTGATTAAGGAATAGAGGCGACTTCTTAACCATTCAGCGATGAAGACGTTAGGAACACCGATAACAAAGACATCTTCTTTATAACTTATACCGGTGGTATCCTTAAGCCAAGTATCATAGTTTGGCTTGTTAACTTGAAGTTGGAGTTCTCCCAGAGCTGCTTCCCAGATTTTTTGTGGCAATTTATCCTGCCGCTAGAAAAAAATAATCCCCTATCCCGGTGAAAAAACCTTTCAAAATTAATAATTGAGTGATAGACTGAAAGGAATGAACCAGAACTACCCCACAAACCTACTTTTAATAGAGTAGCACGGCGTTCTCTTGGGGTGTCAAGGGGGTTTTTGACATAATGGAGAAAGTTGGTAAAATTTATTTGTGACAACTCGCATCATTTTTATGGGGACTCCGGAGTTTGCTGTTCCCAGTTTGGCGGCGTTACTTCATAGCTCTTACCAGGTAGTCGCTGTATATACTCAACCTGATAAGAAGGCCGGCCGGGGGCAGAGCGTTGCTTTCTCTCCTGTAAAGCAACTGGCGTTATCTCAGGAGCTTGAGGTGGTTCAGCCAGATAGCTTGAAAGTCGCTGGCACAGTTGAGAAGTTGGCTAGTTTTGCTCCTGACCTGATGGTGGTGGCAGCTTTTAGGCAGATTCTGCCGCCGGAGATATTGGCTTTACCAAAGTTTGGTTGCCTTAATGTTCATCCCTCTCTTCTCCCTCGATATCGAGGTGCCTCACCGATAGCCACGGCCATTTTACAAGGGGATGAAATTACGGGGGTCACCATTATGTTGCTGGACGTTGGTTTGGATAGCGGCCCTATTTTGAGCCAGAGGGAAGTTTCCATATCTGCTGATGATACTACTGGTTCACTCGCCGTTAAGCTAGCTCAAGCCGGGGCACAATTGCTTATGGAGACATTGCCCTTGTGGATTGATGGGCGAATTCAGGCACAGCCTCAGGAGGAAAGCCGGGCCAGTTATAGTAAAGTCATAATTAAAGGCGATGGGGAGATGGACTGGCGACTTCCAGCTCTAGACTTATGGCGACGAGTCAGAGCCTTTGACCCCTGGCCGGGCTGCTACGCCTGGTGGCACGGTAAGCGGTTGAAGCTTGGTAAGGTCGTGCCGCTGTATGGCGAGAAGTCTGGAGAACCTGGTAAGGTGATAGCCTTGTCTCCGCCAGCGCCGGCGACAGTTGGAGTTGAAACTGGAGATGGAGTTCTAGGGCTGCTCAGGGTTCAATTGGAGGGAAAGAATGAAATGTCGGCAGAGGAGTTTGTGCGAGGACAACGGGATTTCATTGGCAGCAGTCTGTTTTGACTTTAATTTCTGTTTTGGCTAAAATTATAACTTACGTAAGGAGGGATGTAGGAAGATGTTTTTCTTTGACCCGATGTGGTTTCTCATTATGCTGCCACCCTTCATTTTCATGATTTACGCCCAGGTAAAGGTGAATTCAGCCTTCAAAAAGTATTCCAAGGTAGCTAATTCTCAACACGTCACTGGTGTTGAGGCAGCGGAAATTCTGCTACGGGCTAATGGCGTGAATAATGTCAGAGTTGAGGGAGTAAAAGGGAGGCTGGGTGACCATTATGACCCTAGCAAAAAGGTGTTACGCCTGTCTCCAGCAGTAGCTAATACCCCGTCTGTGGCTGCGTTGGGCATTGTTGCCCATGAGGTGGGGCATGCCGTTCAAGACCGGGTCGGCTATGCCTTTCTCAGGTTTCGCACCTCGCTAGTGCCGGCGGCTAGCTTGGGCAGTAATCTCGGCTTCATCTTTGTGATTCTAGGCTTCATTATCTATTTATTTAGCAGGGATAGTGAATTTGCCCCTATGGTTGTCCTGGCAGGCATTATTCTGTTTGCCATGGCCGTGCTCTTCAGCCTGGTTACTTTGCCAGTGGAGTATAATGCTAGCAGCCGGGCGCGGCAGATGCTGCGAAGCACCGGGATGGTGTCGACTCAGGAATACAATGGTGCCAGCGCTGTTCTATCTGCTGCTGCCCTGACCTATGTGGCGGCTATGCTCCAGGCAGTAGCTCAGCTTTTCTACTTTGTGTTAATGTTCATGGGCATGCGAAGGTAGGGACTCTTTCTCTTTGCTTGTGCCAGCCCCCTGAGGAGGGAAGCCTTTCAGGGGGTTTATTATTTGTGGAAGTTGCTAATTGAGAACTGTCCTGACTATAATTCTCTCTAAATAGGCTGACTTTGTGTGGAGTTTATATTTTGCCTGACGAAGCAGGTCCAGGCGGCTTTGCTAAGTTGCGGCAGATTATTGCCAAGTTGCATAGTCCGGAAGGTTGTCCCTGGGACAGGAAGCAGACCCACACCTCGTTAAAACCGTACTTGATTGAAGAGTGCTACGAGGTTTTGCAGGCAGTGGAGGAGGGGACTCCGCAGAAGCTCTGCGAGGAGCTGGGCGACCTTCTGCTTCAGATTATGCTTCATGCCCAAATCGCCGCCGAGGCTGGACAATTTGACATCGATGGTGTCGTCCGAGGCATTAGCAGCAAGCTGATTCATCGTCATCCCCATGTCTTTGGTGGTCACGAAGTAAAAGATGCTGGAGAGGTGGAAATAAACTGGGAAGCTTTGAAGCGAGAGGAGCGGCAGGAAGGCGAATCGCTTCTATCTGGCGTACCTGAGCAGATGCCAGCTCTGGCCTATAGCCAGTCGATTCAGCGACGAGTGGCAGGGGTTGGCTTTGACTGGGAAGAGGTGGAAGGAATTATAGATAAGCTGGCTGAGGAGGTGGCAGAGCTCAAACAAGCCTCTAACCAGCAGGAAAGAGCCAAGGAGTTTGGCGATTTGCTTTTTACTTTAGCCAACATTGCTCGCAGGTTAGAAGTGGATTCAGAGATGGCGCTTCGCTCGGCTAACCAGCGTTTTTGCCGTCGTTTCGCTTATATGGAAGAAGCTTGTTGCAATCGCGGTGTCAGCTTTGGCAGCTTATCTTTCGATGAGCAAAATGCCTTATGGGAAGAGGCCAAGCGCAAGATAAAATAAACTGGTCGGGGCGAGAGGGTTCGAACCTCCGACCTCAGCGTCCCGAACGCTGCGCGCTACCAGGCTGCGCTACGCCCCGACATCACTTATTATAAGCGGCTTTAACTTCTGGGGCAAGAATTGTAAACTATGGGTGTCTATTCTGTCACCCTGAACGAAGTGAAGGGTCTAGATTCTTCGCTCAGAATGACATGTTAATATTTAGTGAACGACTCTGAAACTGGGGCAAATGAAGTATTGCGTTCTTATAATTGATGGTGCTGCCGGCTGGGCACTGCCAGAGCGTGGTGGTAAGACTTGCCTTGAGTTGGCCCATATCCCAAATCTGGATGCTATGGCACGGGAAGGGTTTGTTGGTCTGGTTCGCACTGTGCCGCAGGGGATGGAGCCAAGCAGCGCCTGCGCCTGTATGTCGGTGCTTGGCTATGACCCAAAGGTCTATTACCGGGGAAGGAGCGCTATTGAGGCTAAGAGTATGGGCATTCCTATCGCTGATGACGAGGTCGTTTTCCGGTGCAATTTAGTCGCCGTTCGTGACGGCAAGATGTGGAGCTATAGCTCGGGACACATCAGCACTGACGAAGCCCATACCCTTATCGCTACTCTAAATGAGAGACTTGGCAGCGACGAAATACATTTCTATCCCGGCGTTCGATATCGGCATATATGCAAGATAAAGGGGCGGGAGGACACACTTCTGGCTACCTGCACTCCACCGCATGACATCCCGGACAAGCCCATCGCTGAGTTTCTCCCCCAAGGCCCCGGGAGTGACCTTTTACGACAGCTTATGGCGAGTTCTGAGGCGGTGCTTAAGAAGCATCCGGTGAATATAGAACGATGGGCTCGAGGTGATATACCGGCGACGATGGTCTGGCTATTCTGGGGCAGCGGCAGAATACCTGAGATGCCGTCCTTTAAGCAAGTCTATGGGCTTGAAGCCGCTATGAATTCTGGCGTCGACCTTCTCCGGGGCTTGGCCCGAATGGCGGAGATGGAAGTACTGGATATTTCAGGCGTCACTGATGGCTTGGATAATGATTACGCTGCCCAAGCGGCTGGGGCTTTGAAGGCGCTGGAGAAGTATGAGCTGGTTGCCATCCACATTGAAGCACCGGATGAGGCGGCTCATGCTGGTTCGATTGATGATAAGGTAGAGGCCATCCAGAGAGTGGATAAGGAGGTTGTCAGCCGGATACGCTCCTGGAATCCGGAGGCACTTCGAGTTTTAGTCTTGCCTGACCATCCAACACCGATAAAAATTCAAACTCATACTGATGAGCCGGTTCCATTTGTGCTCTGGGGCCCTGGATTTGCGTCTAACGGGGCAAAAAGGTTCACCGAGGCGGAGGCTAAAAGCGCTGGCATTTTTATTGAAGACGGGTGTAATATTATGACTAAACTGACACGTGTATAGGCAAGTGGAAACCGCTTTCCAGATGGTTTAGAATAGGCAGGAGAAGAAATGGCACTAATAGTCCAGAAGTATGGTGGTAGCTCGGTGGCTGATGCCGAGAAGATTAAGAATGCGGCTCGGCGCATAGTTGAAACCAAGGAGAAAGGTAACGAGGTAGTTGTGGTTGTCTCAGCTATGGGTGATACTACTGATGAACTTATTCAGCTAGCCAAGCAAGTCAATCCTAAGCCTCAGGAACGGGAGCTTGATGTCTTATTGTCCACTGGCGAGATAGTTTCCAGTACTCTCTTGGCTATGGCCTTGCACAACTTAGGCTATAAGGCGGTGAGTTTGAGTGGTTCTCAGGCAGGCATTGAGACTGATACTACCTACAGCAAGGCTCGCATTCTGCATGTTGAACCCAAACGACTTGTTGAAGAGCTGGAGAAAGGCAATGTTGTTATTGTAGCTGGGTTTCAGGGGATAACTAAGGATATGGACATTACTACCTTGGGTCGAGGTGGCTCGGATACCACGGCGGTAGCTTTGGCGGCTGCGCTAAAGGCTCAGATATGTCAGATCTACACAGATGTTGAAGGTGTGTTTACTGCTGACCCTCGCCTTGTGCCTGAAGCCCGAAAGCTGAAGGAAATCGGCTATGAGGAAATGCTGGAACTGGCGACCTTGGGTGCCAAAGTGATGCACCCTCGGTCGGTGGAGTTGGGCCAAGTTTACAATATGCCAATACTGGTGGCTTCCAGCTTCAGTGATAAGTCTGGTACTATTATTCATGGAGGGATTTCGATGGAAGTAAGAAACAAAGTGCGGGGTATTGCTCATGACCTTAATGTGGCTAAGGTTACTGTGGTCGGTGTTCCTGACCGGCCGGGGATAGCTTCAGCAATCTTTGAACCACTAACTAAAGCAAATATAAGCGTAGATACTATCGTTCAAAATGCCAGTATTGACAATATTACTGACTTAACCTTTACCGTGGCTAGAGGTGATTTAGATAAAGCAATGTCTCTGGTAGAACCGGTGGCTAAGTCTATCGGGGCTAAGAAATGTGTCAGCGATTCGACTCTAGCCAAGGTTAGTGTTGTTGGCACCGGGATGGTGAATACGCCGGGCTATGCGGCTAATATGTTTCGGGCTCTTTACGAACAGGGCATCAATATCCAGCTAATTACCACTTCTGAAATAAGAATAACCTGTATTATTGGTGAGGATAGGGTAAAGGACGCCGTTAAGGCGCTACATAAGGCTTTTGAACTAGAGCGAGACGTGATTTAACGCTACACAGCGACAACTTCTTTTATACCGGATATTTCTTGTTTCAGTATCCGCTCGATGCCGTTCTTCAGGGTCATGGTTGACATTGGGCAACCAGCGCAGGCCCCCTTAAGTCTCAGGCTGACTATGCCTTCTTTAACGTCAACTAATTCTACATCTCCCCCGTCGGCTTGAAGACTCGGTCTGATGTTGTTTAAGACTTCTTCTACTTTGGCTCTCACAAGTTCTCCCTCTTGCTTTCGCTCATATTCACTGTGGTAGTAAGCTAACATAATCAGCCTGTTTTGTCAAAATAATTGTTGGGAGAGTGTTTATTAACCTGTCACTCTGAGCGAAGCGAAGAGTCTGGGAAATTTCTTCGCCCGTAGGGCTCAGAATGACAAAAAGAATTGCTAAACGATCTCTTGTTGGTTCAGCTTGAGATACTTGACATTGTCCGCTTTTTTTGCCACAGTGACTGCGGTAAAATAATAAGGTTATACTGAAGAGGTAACACAGGGGGTAAGGAATGCCCGACCGTGAAGAAGATAAGGCTAGATTGAGACGAAAAGCGAGTCAAGAAGCTATTTCCTTGGCTATGCAGAGTCGGTGGCAGGAAGCAGTAACTGTCAATCAGAGCATACTAGAACTTTTCCCCACCGATATTGATGCCTACAACCGGTTAGGTAGAGCATTTATGGAATTGGGCGAATTTGCCAAAGCCAAAGAGGCCTACAGTCGAGGTTTAGAGCTTGACCCAAATAATGCTATCGCCCAGAAGAACCTCCAGCGGCTGTGTTTATTGCCGGATTCCAAGGTTAAAGTAAAAGAGGAACGCCGTGAGGTCGCCCCAGACCTTTTCATCGGCGAAATGGGAAAAGCTGGGGTGGTAAATCTCCAAAACCTGGCACCTGGAGAGGTATTAGCCAGGATGGCTACCGGTAACCAAGTTGATTTGAAGGTGATGGGGCAACGGCTTATCATAGAAAACGAGCAAGGAGAATACCTTGGGCTAGTTGAGCCACCTCATGGTTTTCGCCTAGCTAGATTGATAGAGGGTGGCAATAAGTACACTGCGGCTATCGTTAATATTGATAATGATACTGCAAGGGTAATCATTCGGGAGGTATTTCAGCACCCAAACCAAATTGGGCGACCTTCTTTTCCAGTTAGGGCTGTCGAAGGTTTTCAACCTCATGTTAAAGATACGCTGCTTAGACACGAGGCTGTGGGAGAGGAAGCCTTGGAGGAGGGGGAGGAAGTCGAACTAGAAGAGGGTGAACTCATACCCGAAGGCTTCTCCATATTTGAGGGAGTGCCCCCTGATGAGGAAACGATGATAGAAGAAGAGTTCACGGAGGAGTAGTTAATTGCCTCTGAAGCGAGCGAATCTTTCAGGAGATGACTAAATGGAAGTTGGAGTAGTCAAGCCAGTTATCATTGAAGAGGAGATGAAGAGCTCCTACCTTGACTATGCTATGAGCGTCATAGTTTCTCGAGCCCTGCCCGATGTGCGCGATGGTTTGAAGCCGGTACATCGGCGCATTCTCTATGCTATGGATGGGCTGGGTCTTCGTCATACCAGTTCCCATAAAAAGAGCGCTCGCATAGTCGGTGAGGTTCTTGGTAAGTATCATCCTCACGGAGATGCCCCGGTATATGAAGCTATGGTCAGAATGGCGCAAGATTTTTCTATGAGGTATAGGCTTGTTGATGGGCAGGGCAATTTTGGCAGTATGGATGATGACCCACCAGCAGCTATGCGTTATACCGAAGCTCGCCTGGCGAAAATTGCCGAGGAAATGCTGGTTGATATTGATAAAGGTACCGTTGATTTCATGCCTAATTTCGATGATAGTTTAAAGGAGCCAACGGTTTTACCAGCCAGATTACCTAATCTGCTGGTGAATGGCTCATCGGGTATTGCTGTCGGTATGGCTACCAATATCCCACCTCATAACTTAAGTGAGGTATGCGGTGCTATTAGCCATCTTGTAGATAACCCTGAGGCTGATGTAGATGATTTGATGAAGATTGTAAAGGGCCCTGATTTTCCCACCGGAGGCATTATTCTGGGTCGGGAGGGTATTAAGAGCGCTTATGCCAATGGACAAGGCAAGGTTGTGATTCGAGCTAAGGTCACTGAGGAAAGCCTTAAAGGCGGACGTCATCAGTTGGTCATAACCGAGCTTCCTTATCAAACTAATAAAGCTGCTTTGGTGGAGAGAATAGCTGAACTGGCCAGAGAGAGAAGGATCGAGGGGATAAGTGAGGTTCGTGATGAATCGGACCGCCACGGTATGAGGGTAGTTATAGGGCTGAGAAAGGATGCTCAACCTATCAAGGTGTCCAACAATCTCTACAAGTATACATCTATGCAATCGTCTTTCTTTATTAACATGCTGGCTCTGGTTGATAGGCAGCCTCGGGTTATTAATCTTAAGGAAGCCTTGGCTTGCTACATAGATTTTCGTCGGGAGGTTATTACTCGCCGTTCCCAGTTTGACCTCCAGAAGGCGAAAGACCGGGCCCATATCCTGGAAGGCTTCAGAATTGCCCTTGACCGCCTGGATGAGGTTATTCAGACCATCCGAAAGGCGGAGACCGCCGATTCAGCTCGAACCAACTTGATGAATAATTTCGGCCTGTCTCAAGTTCAGGCGCAGGCGATTCTTGATATGCAGCTACGTCGGTTGGCACGGCTGGAGCAGAAGAAAATAGTCGATGAGTATAGCGAGGTGGTTAAGAACATCGCTTATCTTGAAGACCTTTTGGCAAATCCGAAGAAAATACTCTTCCTGATTCAGCAGGATGTCACGGAGCTCAAGAAAGGGCATGGTGACGGTCGCCGTACTTCGATTAAGCGGGAGGAGGCTGAGGAGTTTCAGGACGAGGACCTTATCCCCCATCAGGATGTAGTGATTACGCTGAGCGAACAGGGGTACATAAAGAGAATACCGGCTACAACTTATCATAAGCAGCATAGAGGAGGTCGAGGTAAAACCGGGATGGTGACTCGGGAAACTGATATGGTAAAGCACCTCGTGGTAGCAGACACTCACGATAACTTGCTACTGTTTACCAATAGGGGTAAAGTTTACCGGCTTAGATGCTATGACATCCCTCAGGATTTGTCGCGAGCGACGAAAGGGACAGCGATGGCGAATTTATTGTCCGTTGACCCCAAGGAGCAGATAACCGCTTTGGTGGTGGTAAAGGACTTTACCCCTGGCGTGTTTATGGTTATGGCCACTTCAAGAGGGATAGTTAAGAAGACCAGCTTTGATAATTTCGCTTCGGTCAGAAGCAGCGGGCTTATTGCTATGAAACTTCGTGGTGATGAAGAGTTGGTCGCAGCTGAGGTGGTGACCCAAAAAGATGAAGTCATTTTAGTAACTCAAAACGGGCAAGGTATCAGGTTTGCTGTAAAGGGCTTGCGAGCTGCCTCTCGGACTAGTGGCGGCGTGCATGGCATCAGGCTCAGCCCTGGTGACCACCTGGTGGCGATGGGCACCGTCTTTCGGGAGGCTCACCTGCTTACGGTTACGGAAAATGGCTTCGGCAAGCGTAGCCGTGTGCGGAACTTCCCTCTCTACTCTCGGGGTGGCAAGGGGGTAATCGCTCATCGGGTTAATGAAAAAACGGGCAAGGTTATTGCAGCTAAGCTCGTCCCGCCAAATCAGCACGTTATTATTATTTCAGCTAAGGGTATCGTCATCCGTATCCCTGTTGATGAAGAGGTTTCGCTTCAAGGCAGAGCTACCCAAGGGGTACATTTGAAGAGACTTGAACAGGATGACAGTGTAGCCTCAATTGCCTATGTCCATCAGGGAGATGATAGGGGAGGCGACAAGGCTACGGCTGAGTAGGGGCGTCTTTCCTATCTGAAAGCTATGGAAAAAGTGCTACAAATTCTGCAAGAATTTGGCTTGACCTTCGTTCCCCTCTTCGTGGCTATGGATGCCATTGGTGTCTTGCCCATTTTGCTTCCCCTGACACAGGATATGAAGGCCAACGAGCGTAGACGAGTAGTACGCCTGGCCGTAATTACTGCCTTGGTATTAGGCTTGGGTTTTGTCGTCATTGGCAAGGGCATTTTCCTCTTTTTGGGTATTGAAGTTTCTGACTTTCTGGTCGCCGGCGGGCTCATCCTCTTTCTCTTGGCCGCCAAAGATTTAATCACTGGCAAGATGATGGAGGCTCAAGCTTCGGTTGGAGCCGATATGCTGGGTGTCGTCCCCATAGGCACTCCGCTTGTTGTTGGGCCGGCGGTACTTACCACCCTGCTGATACTTATTGACCAGTACTCCATCATTATAGTGCTAGTTTCTTTCACACTGAATCTGGCCATAGCCTGGCTCCTTTTTGCCCAGGCTAACCGGGTGGTGGCTTTTCTGGGGCAGGGAGGGGTCAGAGCAACATCGAAGATAGTTAGTCTCTTTTTGGCAGCTATCGCTATAAAAATGATTCGCCAGGGCATCTTACAGGTTTTGGGATGACGCTCAAATGTGAAGCTGAGTAGACAGATAGGTGAAACTCATCTTTATTCACGGTGCTGGCAATACAGGCTTGGTCTGGCATTATCAAACTAGACATTTCGCCGATTCTGAAGCTATCAGCCTGCTCGGCCATCCTGAAGGCAAGCCTTGCACCAGCATTGAGGACTATGCCGAATGGCTTCATAAATATGTTCTGGGTAAAGGTTATTCAGAGCCTGTCCTGGCTGGGCATTCTATGGGCGGTGCCGTCGCTCAGATGTATGCTCTGAACTATCCACAGGATGTTAAAGGCCTTATTCTCATCGGCACCGGAGCCAGACTAAGGGTGAGGCCTGATTTTTTAAGTCTGCTGGAAGCAGGCATTGAAGCTCCAGCTACCTGGCTCAAGAATTTAGTTGAACCTTTCTATAGCCGGGTAGACCCTGCCGTAAAGGAGAAGGTGATTAAGAAAGTGGCTGAGGTAGGCGCTGCTGTACAACTGAATGATTTTAGGTGCTGTGACAAGTTCGACATCATGGACAGAGTTCACCAGATTACAGCCCCCACACTGGTTATTTGTGGCACTGATGACGACATGACGCCGGTCAAGTTTTCTCAGTATTTGGCTAATAAAATTGCTGTCGCCAAGCTGGTTGTTATTGAGAGCGGCTCCCACTTCGTTTTCATGGAAAAGCCCGAGGAGGTGAACCGGGCTATTGAGGAGTTTTTGCGCGGGCTTTAGAATCCTGCTTTAGCTTGTTGGAGATTTCAGAATAGGGCAGGGAACCAATTTCTATGCGAGTAGGTGTGCTTTCTGATACCCATATTCATCTGGCGGAAGAAATTCCTCTGGAGGTCGTCAAGGCGTTCTCAAGGGTGGATTTAATACTTCACGCTGGTGATTTCGTTGGTTTACAAGTCCTTGAAGGGCTGAAGCAGCTGGGTGAGGTTAAAGCGGTCTACGGCAACGTGGATTCGATGAAGCTCAGAGGTTTGCTGCCAGAGAAGGAGCTTTTGGTGGCCGGAGGCAAGAAAATCGGGATTACCCATGGGTGGGGTGGTCCGGAAGGTATAGAGCGCAGGGTGAGAGGGCTGTTCAACGACGTGGATATCATCATATACGGACATAGTCACCGGGCCAAGATTGAGCGAATCGGTGACGTTCTCTTTTTTAACCCCGGGCCGGGATACCAGTCCTTTGGCATCCTGACAATTGAAGAGGATGTCAAAGGAGAGATAGTAAAACTTTAGCTGTCACCCTGAGCGGCAGCGAAGGGTCTACAGATTCTTCGCTTCGCTCAGAATGACAGAGGGCGAAAGGCTCAGAATGACAGTTGGTATTGACAAACAATCTTTTAATAAAGGTCTAATGACGTAGGAGCAGGAGATGACCAAACCGTGGCATGAGCTTGAAGCGCTAGACAAGCCGGAAATTTTGCAGTTTATCTTTTACCCTCGAAAAGACTTCTTTGAAATATTGGCAGCAGCTAACGTCATTGCTGACACCATTCCCGTTGACGAGGTCGTTTCCGTTTCCTATTGCTTTTATTTCAGCGACAAGAAGCACCCCAATATCCTGTTCTTTCATGGTAACGGCGAGACAGCCAGCGATTATGAGCCCATTGGCTCCGTCTATAATCAAATCGGGGTGAATCTATTTGTGGCTGATTACAGAGGCTATGGCAGGAGTGGAGGCAGGCCCACGCTCACAAGCATGATAGAGGATGCTCACCCGATATTTGAGGGCTTTAAGCGGGTGCTGAAAGAGAGAGGGTTTTCAGGAAACCTCTTTATCATGGGACGCTCATTGGGGAGTGCTTCTGCTGTAGAGCTTGCCAACCATTACCAGAGTCAGCTCAGCGGCCTTATTATAGAAAGCGGCTTTGCCAATGTGTTCAACTTATTTGCCTATTTAGGCTTTCCGCTCGAAGCTCTCGGTATCCCTGTGCCGGAGACGCCTTCCAGCCTTGACCTTATCCGGAAGATTTCTCTTCCCACTTTAGTCATGCACGGCGAGTATGACCAGATTGTGCCTGTTGAAGAAGGCAAGGCGCTTTATGATGGTATCGGTGCCAAGGACAAACGACTGCTCATAATCCCCGGGGTTGACCACAACACCATTTTCCTGGGCGGCATGGAGCAATACCTTCAGGTGCTGAGGGATTTCGTTTCGGCGCATAGCTAAGGCCGCGGTGTGGCAGTTATTCCTCTTTGCTAGGCTCGGCCTTAGTTTCTGCGGCTTCTTCCGCTTCTTCCGCAACCTCTTCCGCAACCGCGGCTTCTACCGGTACTTCCTCGACCTCTTTGCGAGCCTCGATTACTTTGACCGCCATCTGTTCTGGGTCGCTGAGCAGCGTAATTCCGTGGCCAAGAGGTATGTCTTTGATATGGATCGCCTGGTTGGTCTCTTCAAGGTGTGACACGTCAACCTCGAGGCTGTGTGGCAAATCATCGGGCAAAGCTTCAATATGCAGCGAATCAATCAGGTGGAGTATGGAGCTGTTCTTGACTTTCTTCAGCACCGGCGCCTCCCCGACAAATACCAGGGGAACGTCCACCTTTATCTTTTGGGTCATCTTGACCTGGTAGAAGTCCACGTGAAGCAGGTCATCGGTTAGAGGGTTCTTCTGAACTTCTCGGACCAGAACCCTTAACGGGTTTTTTGAATCGCCAATCTTCAGGGAGATAAGGTCGGTCATTCCCGCATGGGCCAGCAAATGCTTCAGGCTTTTGGCGTCAACATTGATGGCAGTGGAGTCGACTCCGTGTCCATAGATGTTGGCCGGAACGATACCTTCGCGGCGTAGAAATCTTACTTTCTTGCCTGTAACTTCCCGCTTGGAAACCTCAAGTTCAAGTCGTTTCATCTTATTACCTCTTCAATAATAAATGCGAATATACAGAGAGCGTTGATAACCTAAATGTAGTTGCGCCCCTTTAGGGTCGCCCTTCATGGGGTTTGGCGAGGTTAAAGCCTCGCAACTACATTATGTTTCATAGTCAGAACAATCAAGGTTAGTCGTTTTCGAGGCAGAAGTCAAATTTTTGGTGTGCGGTGTTTTTACACCTTTTTCTGAAGCTCTTCGTAGGCTTTCTTGACTTCCTCTATTGAGGCCTCATCTTCGATGGTGGTCAAATCGCCGAGCTTGGTGCCGCTGGCTACTGCTTTGAGCACCCGCCTCATTATTTTGCCACTCCTTGTCTTGGGCAATTTGGTGATAAAGTAGATTTCATCAGGAGTGACTACAGGCCCCAACGTCTTGCGTATATGCTGCTTTATCTTGTTCTTGAGTTCCTGAGAGGGTTCTACTCCTTGCTTGAGTGTAGCGAAGATAACCACGCTTTCACCCTTAACCTCGTCTGGCCTGCTGGCTACAGCAGCCTCAACTACAGCGTCGTGAGATACAACAGCATCTTCTATCTCTATTGTGCCGATTCTGTGTCCAGCTATTTTAAGGACTTCATCGGCTCTGCCCAGCAACCAGTAGTAGCCATCTTTGTCCTTGATGGCATAGTCGCCGGTGTAAAATATTCCAGGGAATTTAGACCAGTAGGTCTCCTGGTACCTTTGCGGGTCTCCGTGAATGCCCATAAGCATCCCCGGCCACGGTGATTTTATAACCAGATAGCCTTTCTCTCCGGCTGGCACTGATTTACCGCTTTCATCAATTATATCAGCATTGACCCCGGGCAGGGGGAAGGTTGCTGAACCAGGCTTGAGAGGTACCAGTTCTATGCCTGGGGTTGGCGATATCATAGTGCCGCCGGTTTCAGTTTGCCACCAAGTGTCCACTATAGGGCATCTTTCGCCGCCGATAACCTTGTAATACCACTCCCAGGCTTCGGGGTTGATAGCTTCTCCAACGCTGCCCAGTAGCTCCAAGCTGCTCAGGTCGTGTTTTTTGACCACATCTTCGCCATATTTCATCAGCATCCTGATGCCGGTAGGCGAGGTATAGAATATAGAAACTCCATATTTCTCTACGATGTCCCACCATCTATCTACCGAGGGGTAGTCAGGAGCTCCTTCGTAGATGACTATGGCAGCGCCATGGCACAAGGGGCCATAGACTATGGAGCTGTGCCCGGTGACCCAGCCAACATCAGCAGTGCACCAGTAAACAGATTCCTCCTTTACATTAAAGACCCATTCGTAGCCGGAATTAGTGAAGACAAGATAGCCGCCGGTGCTGTGGACAATACCCTTAGGCTTTCCGGTAGTACCTGAAGTATAGAGGATGTAAAGGGGATGGGTGGCCTCAACGGGTTCAGCGGGCACGAAGGAGGCAGCATCGTCAAGTAATTCGTGAAGCCAGAAATCTCGCCCTGGCTTCATATTCGCGGCTATACCTGCCCTTCTAGCCACCACCACCTTTTCAATCGAGGGCGATAGGCTTACGGCTTCATCGCTGATGTTCTTCAGTTCCAGGTGTTTACCTCTTCTGAAGCCGGCATCTGCGGTGACCAGAACTTTGGCCTGTATATCGTTAATCCTATCGGCCAGAGCCTGGGCACTGAAGCCCGAGAATACCACAGTATGAGGAGCTCCGATTCTAGCGCAGGCTAACATGAATATAGGCAACTCGGGAATCATTGGTAGATATAGGGCGACCGTATCCCCTTTGTTGACACCTAAATTTTTGAGGACTGAAGCGAATTTATTGACCCACCTATAAAGGGTAGAATAGCTTAGGATCTGGCTATCGCCCAGCTCACCTTCCCAGTATATGGCAACCTTGCTCCTTCGCCAGGTCCTAACATGCCGGTCCACGCATTGATAGCTGGCGTTCAGTTTGCCGCCGGCAAACCAGCGGGCGAAGGGTGGTTCCCACTCAAGGACGGTGTCCCAGGTCTTGAACCAGTCCAGCTTGCGAGCCTCCTCAGCCCAAAAACGTTGCGGGTCTTGTATTGACCGGTTATACATATCCATATATTTCTTGAATGGCCAGTATACCGCTTCAGAAGGCAAAGATGTGCTTACCATAGCTCCCCTCCTTATGTATTATTATATCAATTTGACGGTTGCCTTGAATTTTTGCTGGCAGTTCGGATGCCGTTGCTGGAGTCCGCAGGCATTGCACGGCCCATAGCGGCAGTCAGGGGTCTCCTTACCTTGCCACATGTCCTGATATTCCTTCTTGAGAAAGTTTGGGGTTACTCCAGTATCAACATGCTGCCAGGGTAATGCTTCGTCCAGGGGTCGTTCTCTGTTAGCGTAGAAGCTAGGGTCAAGTCCGCTTTCGTGGAAGGCACGTAGCCAGTTGTCGTAGTTAAAACATTCATGCCAGGCATCAAACCTGTTGCCCAGTTCCCAGGCCTTGTGGATAACATTTCCGAGCCTACGGTCACCTCGGGACAAGACTGCTTCAAGCTGGCTGGTTTTAGTGTCCTGCCATGAAAGGTGGGCTCCAGCCCGGCGTAAGCCTTGTTTGAGCAGCTCATGTTTTTGGATTAGCTGCTCTTCTGAGTCCTGGGCTAGCCATTGGCAAGGGGTGTGGGGCTTGGGAACAAAGGTGGCTACACTGACTCTAAGCCTCGGTGAGTTGCTTCTGGTCTTCCTGCCTAGCTGGCAGGTTTTGGTTACCAGGTCGACCATGCCCTTTATGTCGTCAATGGTCTCGGTGGGCAGGCCGACCATGAAATATAGTTTGAGGTTCAGCCAGCCTTTTTCGAAGGCGGCGGCGAAAGTGCCAAGCATCGCCTCTTCGGAGATACTTTTGTTTATGACGTGTCTCAGCCTTTCGGTCCCAGCTTCAGGGGCAAAGGTGAGTGTGGTCTTGCGTCGGTAGGGTAGCGACTCTATTAACTCTATCGACGATGCATCGAGGCGAAGGCTGGGCAAGGACAGGATAAGATTATCTTGGTAATATTTGCGGGACAGCTGACCGATTAACCCGCTTATGTTAGGGTAATCTCCGGTGCTTAGAGAAACCAGGGATACTTCGTTATATCCACAGTTGCTTACGAGCGCTGCCACGGCCTCGATTGCTTCTGGCTCGGGGAGTTCACGAACTGGCCGATAAATCATTCCGGCCTGGCAGAAGCGACAGCCTCGACTGCACCCCCGCTGGATTTCGACTGCGCCGCGGTCGTGAACTACTTTGATGTAAGGTACTACTGGCTTGGTAACGGGCCGCGGTAGTCTGGCTACTATCTGGCGCTCGATCGGTAGTCTGGCTTGGGGCACTTTTGGCGTAATGCTAGCGAAGCTGCCATCTTTGTGGTAGGTCACCTCATATAAACTGGGTACATACACACCAGGAAGAGCTGAGGCTTCTCGTAACAGTTGCTTCTTATTGTCCTTGTAAGCCCGGAGGACTTCTAGTAATTTCAATATCGCCTCTTCAGCCTCACCGATGACAAATAGGTCTATAAAATCAGCCATTGGCTCCGGGTTAAGCGCGCAGCTGCCTCCAGCTATTATCAGAGGGTGCGAATCGTTCCGCTGATGACTGAACAGTGGAATTTTGGCCAGGTCGAGCATATTTAATACATTGGTGTAGGTAAGTTCATAGCCCAAGGAAAAGCCGATGATGTCGAAACCTGCCAGAGGGTGTTTGGTCTCCAGGCTGAACAGTGGGATGTTATGCTGTCGCAGCAGCGCCTCCATGTCCATCCAGGGAGCATAGACTCTCTCAGCGAGGACATCAGGCTGGTCATTGAATATTTTATAAAGTATGGGCAGTGCCAGATTGGACATACCCACTTCGTATACGTCGGGGAAAGCTAGAGCAATTCGGATTGGAGTCGCCTGCCAATCTTTAACCAGGCTATTCCATTCGCCCCCGGTGTAGCGAGCCGGCTTAGAGGCCTGGTGAAGAATGTCATCGAAAGCGTTCATTTTCATTAACCTAGTTAGTCAATTATAGCTTTCAGCCTCTGTAGCTTTCAATTGTGTAGCTGCGGGGCTAGAGCCTCCTATGTCATTGCGAGTCCTTCGCCACATGTCATTCTGAGCGTAGCGAAGAATCCTATATAGCTCAGGATAAACTCCGCTTGGCAATCTCTTACAGGGACTTTGCCACTCCCCGAGATTGCTTCGTCGCCCTACTCCTCGCAATGACACCTGAATTCGTGGCTTTATACAAGCAAATGTAGGGACAGGTCTTCAGATCTGTCCGAAGCTCTCGTTCTGTGTCATCCTGAGTGCAGCGAAGAATCTACCATTGCCTCTTCGTGGCGCTTCCCATTAAGTGAGATTCTTCCTTCACTTCGTTCAGGACTCGCTCCGCTCCCTCAGAATGACATGGGGGAAAGGCTCCCTCAAAATGACAGGTAACATGTAGTAGCGTCCCTGAATGGGCGCCGCTCCTCATTTCCATAAGTTGATTTTTCCCTTTAATTAGGTACAAATGCTGTTGACGCTTATATGATGAGATGCTACAATATTGCGTTGGTTTGGCCTAATCAGCATAGAAGGGGGGCACATAATGATTTTAATTGGCGAAAGTATTCACATCATCTCCAAGGAAGTCAACGATGCTGTAAAGAACCGAGATCTTAAGGTGATTCGGGACCTTGCCAAAGTCCAGGCTGATGCCGGGGCTGATTACATAGACTTAAATCTCGGCCCGGCGAAAAGAGATCCGGAAGAGGTAACCCAGTGGCTGGTCAATACAATTCAAGGAGTCACCGATTTACCTATATCCGTGGACACCTTGAATCCCATAGCCATGGAGGCTGGCCTCAAAGTCTGCAAGAAAAGACCTTTGCTTAATTCTTCCTCAGGGAGAACCGACAGCAAGGAGCGCATGCTGCCACTGGCCAAGAAATACAATACCGATGTGGTCATCTCGGTGCTGACCGACAAAGGTTGTCCTCCAGATATTGATTCCAGGACAGAAAGCATCATGGAGACGGTTGCCCTGGCTAACGAGCTCGGTATCCCCAACGAAGATATCTGGGTTGACCCCATCATCTTGCCGGTCAGCGCTGACCAGAAACAGGTAGCTGAAGCTTTAGAGTTTATAAAGATATTGCAGGATCTCTTACCCGGCGTTAAATCTACGGTGGGGTTGTCAAACGTGTCCAACGGTACACCTGAGGAACTAAGGGGCATACTAAATCGCACCTACATGGTGATGCTGGGCAGATGTGGACTGTACTCGGCAATTGCCGATACCTTGGACAAGGAACTCGTAAGTTTGAATAAAGGCGAACTACCTAACATCGTTGCCCTTATTTACAAG
Organism: Chloroflexota bacterium; assembly: GCA_016865855.1. Lineage (GTDB taxonomy): Bacteria > Chloroflexota > Dehalococcoidia > GIF9 > UBA5629 > 9FT-COMBO-48-23. The sequence goes on from VGNX01000002.1 coordinate 134,924, forward strand.
GCGATGGATGGAGAGGCTATAAATATGTCTTCTTTGCCGCAAAAAGAGCAGGATTACGTGAAAACCACCAAAGTGCTCATGGCGGAGACGCTTTATTCTCATGCCTGGCTTGAGAGCTAGAATTCTTGGTAAAGGAGTGAACGATGGAATACAAAGCACCCGTGGAGACCTATTCAGGAAAGGTAGCGGAGGTGGTGATTGGAAAGGGAGAAAAAGCTATGAAGATTGGGGGGGAGAGTGTTCTCCCCTTTCATTTTTTTGAGGGAACAATTCAGAACCGACCGCGACTGGCTTTAGAAGCTTTTGATACTGAGCCGCAGGGTTGGAGTGAATGGGAGCTTAAGCCTTATAAAGACATTGCTTCAGACCCGGTGGCCTGGGCTAAGAAGTGCCTGGAACTTGGTGCTGACCTGGTCTGTCTCCGTCTGGTGAGCACTGACCCGGCGGGAAAGAATGCTCCGGCTGACAAGGCTGCTGGCGTGGTTAAACAGGTAGCATCGGCCATAAAGTCGCCGCTCATCGTCTACGGCTCAGGAGATGGGACAAAGGATATCGAGGTTTTGACCAAGGTAGCTGAAGCCTGCGCGGGAGAAAATCTCCTCCTGGGTCCGGTGGCGAAGGAAAACTATGAGCCGATAAGCAAGGCAGCTCTAGACCACGGGCATTGCATAATAGCGCAGAGCCCACTGGATATAAACCTGGAGAAAGAGTTGAATGTGAAGCTTTTGAAGTCCTTCCCACGTGAGCGGATAGTTATTGACCCGCTTAGCTCAGCTTTGGGTTATGGCATGGAGTACAGCTTCACCATAACGGAGAGAACTAAACACATTGGCGTTATGTTCGGAGACAACACCATGCAGATGCCAATTATAGCCGACCTGGGCAGCGAGTGTGCCAGAACTAAACAGGCGAAGGGAAACGAGAAGCAGGGGCTAGTATGGGAAAGCATTACCGCCCTCAGCCTGCTTCTAGCTGGAGCCAATATCTTGGTATTGAGGCTTCCTGAAAGCCTTAAGCTGATGAGAGAGGTAATCGAGGGAAAGACATGAGATCGTTGAGTAACTTCTCCCCGTCATTGCGAGCGAAGCGTGGCAATCTCTGGGATTGCTTCGGGCTTAACGCCCTCGCAATGACAGACAAACACTGGTAAAATATAGTATTGATAATTATTCCTAATAATGGTATAATTTGAATTAGCAATAAGTCTTTAAGAAGGAGGAAATTATAATGGTGGTAGTTACGAAGAAGAATTTGCGCAAAGACCAGGTTAACGAGATTATTCGAGCGGAGGATAAATGGGAACCTGTGGGGCATACGCCGATGCCTGAACTCCCTGATTTGAGAAACTGGGATATGAGGCTGCTCAAGACCTATAAACCGTTTTATGCTCCTATGTGTGATTTGTGTTGCTTCTGCACTTACGGCAAATGCGACCTTACCGGGGATAAGAGGGGCGCTTGCGGCATCGATATTTCAGCTCAGCAGGCTAGGATTGTCCTGTTAGCTTGTTGCATGGGCACAGCGGCCCATGGTGGACATGCTCGCCATGTCCTTCACTATCTTATTGAGAAACATGGCAAGGATTATAAAATTAATCTTGGCGACCAGATACTGGTGGAAGCTCCGCACTGCAGGTTGGTCTTGGGGTTGAAGCCGGAGACACTGGGAGACCTGGAGAAAGCTGTTGAGTATGTGGAGAACCAGCTCATCCACTGCATCTCAGCGCTTCATACCGGCCAGGAGGGCTCGGCTCTGGATTATGAGTCGAAAGCCCTTCACATTTCGATGTTAGACCATGTCGCCTTGGAAGCTGCCGATATTGCTGAGATAGTAGGTTTCGGCTATCCAACATCTGTGGCTGACACTCCCTTGGTTGACCTGGGTTGGGGAGCGGTAGACAGGACGAAGCCAGTTATCCTCTTGATTGGCCATAACCCGGTTACAGCTATTCCGATTGTTGATTATCTGAATGCGAATGGTCTGCAGGATAAGGTGGAGGTCGCCGGCATTTGCTGTACTGCTCAGGAAGTGGTGAGGTATAGCAGCAGAGCTAAGGTTGTTGGTCCGCTTTCCCGCCAGCTTTTCTTCATCAGGTGCGGCATTGCCGATGTTATCGTCACCGATGAACAGTGTGTCAGGTGTGACACGCCTGGAGAGGCCGCCAAAATGGGCACGGCGTTGATTGCCACTAATGATAAAATCTGCTACGGGCTTGATGATGTGAGCAAGAGGGAAGCAGATGAAATAGTCAAAGAGATGGTGAACGGCGGGAAGCAGACTCTAATATTTGACCCAGAGAAAGCTGCCGAAGTAGCGGTCAGAGTAGCTATGGAGCTGGCGCCGAAGAGGAATAAGGTGCTGGTCAAGCCCGAAGAGGTGCCGGACTTGGCTAAAGACCATCGGCTATGCAATATGTGCAGTCAGGTGTGCCCCAATTTGCTGCCAGTTGGCGACGCCATCGAAGCAGCCAAGAATGGCAACCTCCAGCCGCTAACCGAAGTATTCAATAAATGCATCGGCTGCGGCAAATGTGACCAAGAGTGCCCTCGCCATGTGCCCATAATCAAGATGATGCAGGCCGCGGCCAGCTGGGAAACGTGGAAGATGAGGGTGGGGCGAGGACCGATTATGGACGTAGAGATAAGAAAGGTAGGGGCGCCAATAGTTTTAGGCACTATACCCGGGATAATCGCCATTGTCGGCTGCTCCAACTTTCCTGAAGAGATCACTGAAGTAGCTGAAATCGCTGAGGAGTTTGCCAAGAGGAAATATATTGTGGTGCTTAGTGGCTGTTCGGCTATGGTGGCCGGGATGAAGAAAGACAAGGAAGGCAAGACGCTATATGAGAAATATCCACCTAATTTTGATGCCGGCGGCGTGCTCAACGTCGGTTCTTGCGTGGCCAACTCCCACATCACCGGCGCTGCCATTAAGGTGGCCAACATCTTCGCCACGCTACCTCTGAGGGGCAATTATGAGGTCATTGCTGACTACATCTTGAACCGCGTTGGCGCCTGTGGTCTTGCCTGGGGAGCTTATTCTCAGAAGGCGGCTTCAATTGCCACGGGCTGCAACCGGTTGGGAATACCGGTGGTTTTAGGTCCTCATTCCTCCAAGTACCGAAGGCTGTACATCAGCCGCAAGGAAGAGGACGACTGGACAGTGATGGATGGTAGAGAAAGGAAGCTGGTAAATACTGAAGAGCCATCACCTGAACACCTGATTACCGTGGTAGAGTCCAAAGAGAGGGCGATGGTCACCATGGCTAAGTTGTGCATCAGGAAGAATGATACTGCTCAGGGGCGCCAGCTGAAGCTCACCCATTATATTGCCCTGCATAAGCAATATCTGGGAACCCTGCCAGATGACCTTCACCTATTCGTTAGAAAGGCTTCGGATATACCCATCTTCTTTAAGAAAGAAGTAATGGCCTATCTGGAGAAAGTGGGCTGGAAGGAGAAGCCAGTTTTGACTCTACCCACCTTGATCGGGACTTATCCATCAGAGGTGCCTATAGAGGCGGTTGTTCACTAGGAGAAGAACCTAAAGTTAAGAGAGCTGCATGCGTATTCTGGTAGCTATACAAGGCCATTATGGCCAGAGAATTGCGGACAATATCCGGCAGCATTGTCCGGCTGACTGGAAGGTTTATTCTTACACCTTCCCGCAGGACTTGCCAGCCATAATCGATGACGCTAATGAGTTTCTGCCTAAAGAGTTGCCGGCGGCCGATTTACTGATATCTCTCGGTGAGCACTCCGGGGTGGCTCAGATGATTCCCGACATGGTGAAGAAGAGTGGTGCCACAGCGGTGATCACACCAGCGGATAACCGTGTCTGGCTGCCACCCGGCTTAGCCAAGCAGATTAAGCGGAAGCTGGAATCTATGGGTGTGGACATGGTCTATCCGGTTCCCTTCTGTACCTTGGCAGAAAAAGATAGCCAAAACCCACATATCAGAGAATTTGCTAAGTATTTTGGTAGACCGGAAGTAGACATAGAGCTTGATAAAGATAGAATAAGGCGGGTTGCAGTTATCAGGGGGGCCCCTTGTGGCTGCAGTCCATACGTGGCTGATGGTTTGGTTGGTGTCTGGGAACGGGATGCTGTGGAGAAAGCCGGGCTTCTGCATCACCAGTACCCGTGTCTGGCAACAATGGTAATGGATCAGGAATTTGAAGATACCTTGATGCACCGTGCTGGACTTATGACTAAACTGGCAGTAGAGAAAGCTATTAAGGATGTAAAGGTAGCCAAGTAAGGAGGTTTGTGTTATGACAACGACTTTACCCTATCATCGAGTTAATGTGTTGACCGGGACCAAGGCAGCTAGGCTTATTGAAGATCCTAGCGAGTATGCTCACCTGATCAAACGGGCTAATAGGCCTCTCCTGGTGCTTGGGCCCAGGACTCTTACCATGTCTTTAGGTGGGAGGCTTCTCATGGAGTATGCTGTGGACATAGCCAAGACACTTGATATTCCGATATGCGCCACTGCTCATACCAAGAAGAAGCTACTTGAGCTGGGCGTTGAGCCGGCCAGCAGCTATGACATAATAGAGATTCTCAATCATCTCAAAGACCCGGCATGGAAAGGGGTCAAGAAGGAAGGCAATCACGATTTGGTGATGTTTCTAGGGTTCAGGACTGACCTTGGTGAGCAAGGTCTGTCGACCTTGAAACATTACGCCCCGCACCTTAAGACTATGACCTTGTGCAAATACTACTATCCGCATGCCAGTTATTCCCTTCCAAATTACAGAAAAGACGAGCAATGGAAGGAATTTTTAGATAACCTAATAACTAATTTAAAGAGTAAGGAGGCATAACAAAATGGCAGGAGTTTTCCCAGTAGACGTTGGCCCGCAATACGAGGGCGAAGTAATCAGAAAAGGCGACATGTATGTCGAGTTCGGCGGCCCCAGTATAAAAAACAAATTTGAGTTGGTCACGCTGAAGGGTCTTGATGAGGTCGAGAACGAGAAGATAGAGATCATCGGCCCGGACATCAAAGACCTGAAAGAAGGGGGTAGTTTTCCCCTGGGTATGATGATCGATGTTGCCGGCGCCAAGTTAGAGAAAGACATGGAGCCGGTCTTCGAGAGAAGGATACACCTATATGCTAACTACATAGAGGGCCTGTATCACATGAACCAGAGAGACGAAATCTGGGTCAGGCTCAGCAAGGATTCCGTCTCTAAGGGGCTTAACTCTTTTGAAGCGATTGGCCAGATACTGATGTTCCTCTATACATCGGAATTAGATGTCATCGAGAAGATTTCCATCACCTTTGTTACCGATGAAAAGAAGGTTGAGGAGCTTCTAGCCAATGCCCGCGAGGTCTATAAGGCCAGGGATGAGAGAGCCAGGGGCTTGAAAGAAGACGATGTTCAGGAGTTTTATAGCTGTGCCCTGTGTCAGAGCTTTGCCCCGACCCACATCTGCATCGCCACCCCGGAGAGAATTGCTAATTGTGGAGCTATAAGCTGGTTCGATGGCAGAGCCGCTTACAAGCTTGACCCAGAGGGTCCGGTGCAGGAGGTGAAGAAGGGCGAATGTTTGGACCCAATAAGAGGCGAGTACAGCGGCTGCAATGAGCTGGGGGCGGTGAAATCCATGGGGACTTACAACCGGGTTTTCCTCCACAGCGCGTTTGAACATCCACATACCTCCTGCGGTTGCTTTCAGGCGATTTGGTTCTACATCCCTGAAGTTGATGCCTTTGGTCTCGTCCATCGCGATTTCGCAGGCAATACTGTAGTCGGTGTACCGTTCTCCACTATGGCTGCCGATACCAGCGGCGGCCGGCAGGTAGAGGGCTTTTTGGGCCTGGCACTGGAGTATTTGAGGTCGCCTAAGTTCCTATATGCTGATGGCGGCTTAAGGCGTTTGGTGTGGATGCCAAAGGAGATAAAAGAGAGATACAAGGAGGCTATACCTGCCAACCTGTACGATAAGATTGCTACGGAGGAAGACGTCAAGAACATTGACGAACTGGTAGCGTTTTTGGATAAGGTAGGACATCCATGGGTGAAGGGTGAAGTGGAACTTCCTGTATAAAATGGACTAGGAGGATCGATATGCCGTTAAAAGGAACTGACGTTGTAAAGAGGCTTCCAGATGGAGGCAAGAAGAATTGCCGTGAGTGTGGCTTTCCCACCTGTTTTGCCTTTGCCATGAAGCTGGCTGCTAGAGGTGTCTCGCTTGATAAATGCCCCTACCTTCCGCCAGATGTTAAGGCTGAACTTGAAGAAGCCTTGGCACCGCCTATCAAGCTGGTAACCATAGGCTCTGGCAAAAATGCTCTTGAGATCGGCAATGAAGAGGTGATTTACCGGCATGAGAAGACTTTTGTTCATCAGCCGGGCATTGCCCTGCTTATCTCAGACAAGGAGTCTGATGCAAAGGTTGATGAGAAGATAAAGAAGATAAAAGAGCTGCAGTTCCCCTGGGTGGGGCTGACCTTAAAGACGAACGTTGTGGCGCTGCAGTTTGAGTCGGGTGATAAAGCTAAATTTGAGGTATTGGTAAAGGAGGTCTGTGAGGCCACCGACCTGCCTATAGTGTTAATGTCCGAAGATGTTGATGTTCTGCTTTCAGCTCGAAAGATATGCGGTGACAGGCGGCCTCTGCTCTATCCGGTAACTAAAGACAACATCGATAAGGTGATTGCCGGTATTAAGGCCTCGCCGACGCCAGTGGTGGTGAGGGGTAACAGCGTGGAGGAGCTGATACCATTGACCACCAAGTTGAAGGATGCAGGCATCGAGGAGATCGTCTTAGACCCAATCGCCAAGAATATGCAGGAAGCCATCAGGGACCAGACGCTAATTCGACGGGCGGCTTTGAAGCAGAACTTCAGACCACTCGGTTATCCGACCATCGGATTTCCCTGCTTCATAGCTAAAGACGAAATCAGGCAGGTCCTTCTAGCTACCATGTTTGTGATTAAGTATCCTGGTATCATTGTCCTTTCTGACTTTGATGAACGCTCGCTATTGCCGTTGCTGGTCCAGAGGCTCAATATCTACACTGACCCGCGAATACCGATGTCGGTGGAACAGAAGGTCTATGAGATAGGTGAGCCAACCGCGGAATCCCCGGTGCTGATTACCAGTAACTGGGCATTGACTTATTTTATTGTTGCTTCGGAAATCGAAGGTAGTAAAGTTCCGTCCTGGCTGTGTGTCAAGGACACTGAAGGGCTTGGTGTTCTTACTGGCTGGGCTGCCGGTAAGTTCTCTGGCGACTCTATCGGACCATTCATCAAGAAGTCAGGTATTGAGGATAGAGTAAAGCACAGACGGCTGGTTATTCCGGGCAAGGTCGCCCGGATTAGAGGTGAGCTAGAAGAGGCGTTGCCGGGTTGGGAAATCATAGTTGGGCCCAGAGAAGCCAGCGAGATACCAGCCTACCTGCCGAGCCTCGTGAAGAAGTGGAAGAACTAAAGCAGGAACTGGCAGACATCCTGAAACCGGATAAAAAAAATAGACGCCATCTAATCTCCCTTCTTCAGGAAGTTCAACAGAGGTCTGGTTATCTTTCAAAAGAGGCGATGCTAGCCATCGCTGAGTTCCTGGACATTCCAGGAAGCACGGTCTACGGCATCGTCACTTTTTATAATCAATTCCGTTTTACTCCGCTGGGCAAGCACCCGGTGAAAGTTTGTATGGGCACCGCCTGCCACTTGTCCGGCGGCAAGCTCGTCCTGGAGGCAATGGCCAGGGAACTGGACATCGAGGTTGGCGGCATCACGTCTGACCACGGGTTCAGTCTGGATAGGGTAGCTTGCGTTGGTTGTTGTGCCTTAGCTCCGGTAGTTGTAATCGGCGATTCCGTTTACCCTAAGATGACGCCCCCGAAGGTCGAGGAGGTGCTGGTGACCATTAAGCCGGTAAGCCAGGAGCAATCAGAAAAGCAGTAAAGGGAATGTTTGGCAGCACCGTTTGTCATTGCGAGCCCTTCGTTTTGTGTCATTCTGAGCGAAGCGACCAGGGAATCTCACTCAGGGTAAACTCCGCGAAGCAATCTCATGCCTACTCACCCCCAACCGAGATTGCCACGGTACTACATACCTCGCAATGACAGAATAAAAGTAGCTGAGGTTGTCTTAAAATGTAGCCCCGACCCTAAAGGGTCGGGTTCCCGAGGCTAAAGCCTCGGGGCTACATGTTGCCTCGGATAGATTGGAGCATCGGCTCCAATCGTGACCAGAGCGGATGCTCTAGGTAGGGGTTACTTATGACCTTTGAGGAAATTCAAAATCAGGCGAAATCAGACTGGAACTCCCTATATCATGGTGAAGTTCCCCATATCCTCGTCGGCACAGCTACTTGCGGCCGAGCTGCCGGGGCGTTGCCCGTTGTTGAAGCCTTTAACCGGGAACTGTCGAGGCGGAATGCTCAAGCTAAGGTGGGCGAGGTTGGCTGTATCGGGCTTTGCTCCCTTGAGCCTCTGGTCACCATAATCAGGCCGGGTTCCTTCACAGTCTGCTACAACAATGTAACTCCTCAGGTTGTGCCTACTCTTGTCGAAGGCTATGTCTTGAATGACGACCCTTGCCTTGATCTAGCTTTGGGCACGGTCGAAGGTGGTGAGGGTGAGGCAGTTTATATTCCTGAGCTGCCCAGATTTGAGCACGAATATCGTTTGCTTCTGCGTAATTGCGGGTACATTGACCCGGCGAATATAAACCATTATATCTCCAACGGTGGCTACAGCAGCCTGGTTAAGGCGCTGCAGATGGAGCCTGCTGACATAATCGAGGAGATAAAAAAGTCTGGCCTAAGAGGGCGGGGTGGTGCTGGCTTCCCTACCGGCAGAAAGTGGGAGCAGTGCCGGGAAGCATCTGGCCAGCCTAAATATATAATCTGTAATGCTGATGAGGGAGACCCTGGAGCTTTTATGGACCGCGTGGTCTTGGAGAGCGACCCGCAGCAAGTTATAGAAGGCATGACTATTGCGGCCTATGCTGTCGGTGCCCACGATGGGTTTATATACATTCGGGCTGAATATCCTCTGGCTATCGAGCGTTTGAAGGTTGCCCTGGAGCAGGCAAAGAATCTGGGGCTGTTAGGCGATGATATTCTGGGCAGTGGTTTCAGCTTTGATATAGAGATAGTCGAGGGGGCTGGTGCCTTCGTCTCCGGTGAGTCAACTGCTTTAATGTATGCCATTGAAGGGAGACGGAGCATGCCCAGAGCCCGGCCGCCTCATTCGGTGAAGGCTGGTTTATGGGGCAAGCCTACGGTTCTGAACAATGTCAAGACTTATGCCTACATTCCCCTGATACTTGAGCGTGGAGCGGATTGGTTTTCCGGCCTCGGAACAGAAGGCAGCAAGGGCACAGCAGTGTTCGCTCTGGCCGGTAAAATGGTTAACACCGGGCTGGCGGAGGTAGCTATGGGTACAACGCTGCACGAGCTGGTATTCGATATCGGCGGTGGCATGAGGAGCGGAAAAAAGTTCAAGGCGGTGCAGATAGGCGGGCCTTCCGGTGGCTGCTTGCCGGAAAGCATGCTGCGTACCCCGGTAGATTTCGATTCGCTGCGCCAAGCCGGAGCAATCATGGGCTCCGGTGGCGTCATTGCCATGGATGAGGACAACTGCATGGTTGATACCGCCAAGTTCTTTCTTGATTTCATACAGAAAGAGTCCTGCGGCAAATGTTCCACTTGTCGAATTGGCACCAGGCAGATGCTGGATATACTGGAGGACATCACTGTCGGCAAAGGCAAAATCAAAGATATGGATTTGCTGGTTGAACTAGGTAAGGACATAAGAGGTGGTTCATTGTGCGGCTTGGGCAGAACCGCACCCAATCCAGCCCTGACCACAATTCGCTATTTTCGAGACGAGTACGAGGCTCATATTGTGGAGAAGCGATGTCCGGCACTGGTATGTAAGGAGCTGATTGCCTATTATATTCTTCCTGAAAAGTGCGAACGTGGCTGCGAGCATTGCGTATTATCCTGCCCGGTTAAGGCAATCAGCAGCGATGCCAAAGGGATAAAGGTGATTGACCAGACCAAGTGCACCAAGTGCGGCAGTTGCCAGCTCGTCTGCCCACCGGAGTATAACGCCGTCATCCGCCTCTCCCCACCCAGTTTGGTGCCAGTTTCAGGTGCTAAGAAGCCTCGTTAAAATTCAATCGGTTAAGAAGCTCTTTAGGTAGGGGATTGGTGGTTATCCCCTAGATTTCTAGATGGTGGCTGCCACCCTATTTACTATCGGTGCTAATTATTATATTTGGGTAGCTTGCCATCATGCCCTCTACGGTATTGTTTGAGGGCTTCTTGTTCCTGGTTCAAGGCTGTTTCGCGAGAAATAGCAGGCCCCTCGACTTGCATTCGGGTAAATTTCTTGTCTTGAGTATGTGCTGCTTCTCGCGTTTCCAGATCTTCGGTAATACCAATGTATACCTTTTTGCGTCCATTATATAGACTGTACACATGGGTATCTCTTTTTGCACCCATACTTGAGCTCCCTATTTAATACTAGCCCCATCGGGGAGTCAATCGACCGGATACTGTAATATTTTGGTCGGTCGGGGTTGAAATTAGAAGAGAGACCTCGCAGAATCGTGGATGGCTTGTAAGAGCTAATCTTTAGATTAAGGAGGTCTCTCAGTGGAAAGCATAGATGAGTTAG